>JARLIH010000335.1 GCA_031291845.1 Isosphaeraceae bacterium
CCTCCCCGATCCGGACGCCGCGTGCGCGCTCATCACGATGCAGGCCACGGGGACGCCGCTCGACCTCTACATCGCCATCGACAAGTCGTCGTCGATGGCCGGCACCAAGTGGGATGGCGCCACCGCCGGCCTCACGGCCTTCGTCAACGATCCGAGCTCGGCCGGCATCCGCGTGGCGCTGAACTTCTTCCCCCTCGACAACAACCCCACGTGCAATCAGTTCGACTACGAGACCCCGGTCGTCCCGTTCGTGCACATGCCCTACATCACGGCCGAAGGAGCGGGCGGCCCGCCGCAGCCCGGGTTCTTCGGAGGCTGGCTGGGACGGTCGCACAACCCGTTCTTCGTGCTCAAGGACCCGAGTGCGGCCGATTTTAATATGTCCGAGCTCGCCTGGCCCGACAACGTGGCCCCCTCGCGCCGGACCAGCCGGGTGCGCCTGGCCGGCGAGCTCGATGCGCTCGGTACCGAGTTGCGTGGTGACCGACGATTGCGCGAGATGGGGGCGTTCCAGAGCAAGGCGTTCGACCTGCTGGCCGCGCCCGCCACACGCCTGGCGTTTCAGATCGAGCGCGAGCACCCCAAGACGCGCGACGGGTACGGCCGGAACATCTACGGTCAGAGCGTGCTCCTGGCCCGCCGCTTGATCGAGGCGGGGACCCGGGTCGCCTGTATCTCGTGGGCGCCCGACGCCAACGCCACGTGGGACACGCACGGAAACAACTTCAAGAGCCTGAAGGACCGGCTGCTCCCGCAACTCGACGCGGCAGTGTCGAGCCTCCTGGCCGACCTGAACGCGCGCGGGATGCTCGAGCGCACGCTCGTCGTGGTCATGGGCGAGTTCGGCCGCAGCCCCAAGGTCAACGCGGGCGCAGGGCGGGATCACTGGAACTTCGGCTACAGCCTGCTGATGGCGGGCGGCGGGATCAAGGCCGGTCACGTTCACGGCGCGAGCGACAAGATCGGCGCCCGGCCCCAGCGCGATCCCGTCGTCCCCGCCGAGATCGTCGCCACGATCTACCAGTGCCTTGGGATTCCCCACGACCTCGAGCTCCACGACCAGTTGCAGCGACCGCTCACGGTCGTCCCGCACGGCCGGCCGATCGCCGAAATCTTGGCGTAGTACGGCTTCCACACTCAAGTCGTGCGTCGATTCCTGGGTCGCACGCGCAGTGTCTTCGATGGGCGTGGCGCACGTCCCTGACGGCTCGACCATGTCCATCGAAGACTCCGGGCGTGCCACCGAGAGCCAACTTACCATTGATGGATGGAAGTGGTAGCGGGGTGCATAAAAGGGACCGGTGCCTTTCATGCGCCCGGCCGGTCAACATTCCGCGTGCTGCCGCGATGATGAAGTACGGCCCGATTTGTGCGAGAATGATCTGAGCGGCAGAAGGTCGATGACGGGGTCCGGTCCATCGGGGGTCCATGTCATGGTCGTTACGCGCTTGCGTCGGATCGTTGCGGGGGGATTGTTGCTTACGACCGGCCATTGGACTGGGGCGCGCGCCCAGGAATTGAGCCCGCCACCACTTCAGGCGCCCGTCGTTGACGACGACGCGCCACGAGCCCTCGCTCCGGCCGCCGACAGGCCAGCGCGCGCCCCGAAGGCGCCACCGCCGCCTACACCGGAGGTGGCTTCGGACGATCGGGTGGATCCGAGATCCCAGTGGGTACCTGGCAATTGGTCCTGGGACCCAGTGAAGAACGATTTCGTGTGGGTGGCCGGGAGCTGGCGTATCCCTCCGAAGGGAGCCTCCTGGGTCGCGGGACGCTGGATGCGCGATGCCGACGGGTGGTACCGGGTGCCAGGCTACTGGAACACGCCCAAGACACGCGCGAGGACGATGGCAGCACCAGCGCCCACGGACTGGCGCGTGGCCGGGCCGCCGGCCGAGGAACCCGAGGAAACGCCAGGCCCAGCGCCCGGTCCGAACTCGTTCTACGTACCTGGCCACTACACGCCCGATGGTGATCGCCTCGCCTGGACCCCTGGCTTCTGGGCCGATGGGCAGCCGGGGTGGGACTGGATCCCCGCTCGCTGGGTGCGCCGGCCGAACGGCTGGGACTACCGTGAAGGATACTGGCTCCGCGACTCCGACGCGGTTCGCCGGCACGAGGTCGCCCGCCCCGTTCCGTATGACCGTGGTGACTTGCCGCCGGCGATCGTTGTGTCCGAGCCGACCGACAAAGACAAGGTCGCATCGCCGCCCGGCGTTCGACCCCGAGACCCGATCGACGAGGCGGAAGCCGCTCGGGAAATGCGCGGGGGATTGCTCGTGCCGGAGCCGTACGTGCTCCCCCGTTACGCGTACGGTCCGGGGGCCGTTGTGATCCGGCCACCCGGCATGTATCCGTATGGACCCGGCGGAGTCGTGGTACCCGCGGCCGTACCGCCGTTCGTACAGCGTCTGCTTAACCGAGTACTACCTTGAACGCGCCGGTGCATTTCATGCACCCTACGCCAAGATCTCCTTGACGACGCTCGCGTGCTCGACTCCCGTCAGGCGCTGGTCGAGCCCCTGATACTTGAACGTGAAGCGTTCGTGATCCACGCCGAGGCAGTGGAGGATGGTGGCGTTGAGGTCGTTCACGTGGACGGGCTTGTCGACGATGTTGTAGCTGAAGTCGTCGGTCGCCCCGTGGACGACCCCCCCCTTGATACCGCCACCCGCGAGCCACATGCAGAAGTTGCGCGGGTGGTGATCGCGGCCGTAGTTGTCGGGGGTGAGCGTACCTTGCGAATAGACGGTGCGTCCGAATTCGCCACCCCAGACGACGAGCGTGCTGTCGAGCAGGCCGCGCTGTTTCAGGTCGAGGACGAGCGCGGCGGTCGCCTGATCGGTATCGAGGCACTGGTTCTTGAGCGCCGTCGGCAAGGCGCCATGCTGGTCCCAGCCGCGGTGCAGGAGCTGCACCGCGCGCACCCCGCGCTCGACGAGCCGGCGCGCCATCAGGGCGCTATGGGCAAATGAGCCGGGCGTCGTGACGCCGGGCCCGTACATCTCGAGGACGTGTTTCGGCTCGCGCGACAGGTCGACGAGCTCGGGCACGCTCGCTTGCATCCGGAAGGCCATCTCGTACTGCGAGATGCGGGTCTGGATCTCGGGATCGCCGAGCTTCTCGTACCGCCGCTGGTTGAGCCGACCGAGGGCGTCGAGCATGCCGCGGCGGTCGTCGGTCGAGACGCCCGGCGGGTTCTGGAGGTACAGCACCGGATCGCCCGAGCCACGGAGCGCCACGCCGTTGTAGCGTGAAGGGAGAAAACCGCTGGTCCACATGCGCGTGAAGAGCGCCTGGCCGTTCCCGGTACTGGGCCAGGCCGGGGTGAAGACGACGAAGGCGGGTAGATCGTTGTTCTCGCTGCCGAGCCCGTAGGCGAGCCAGGAGCCGATGCTCGCTTTACCCGGGACCTCGCTGCCGGTCATCACGAACGTGCAGGCCGGGTCGTGGTTGATCGCGTTCGTGTGGACCGAGCGAACCAGCGCAATGTCGTCGACGATCTTGGCGGCGTGGGGAATGACCTCGCTGACAAACGTGCCGCACTCGCCGGATGGGGTGAACTTGAACTTCGAGGGCGCGACGGGAAAGCGCGCCTGGCCGCTCGTCATCGTCGTGATACGCTGGCCGTTCTTGACGCTGTCGGGCAAGTCCTTGTCGAAGTACGCGCGGAGCCGCGGCTTGTAGTCCCACAGGTCGATCTGAGAAGGGCCGCCGTTCATGTGCAGATAGATAAGCGACTTCGCCTTCGGCTCGAAGTGTGGCAGGCCGGGGAGCGGCGCGTGGACACGTTCCGTCGTCGCGGCGCGCGCGGCGGATTCGCTCATCAACAATCCCAGCGCGATCCCCCCAGCGCGGAGGCCGACGTCGCCAAAGAACTGCCGGCGGGTCTGGTGCAAGTGATGCTCGAAGAGCGGGTTCATCCGATGGGACCTCGCACGGTAGGGTTCAGTTGCGGTTGATCGTCTCGTCCAGATTCAAAAGCGTGTTGGCCACGAGGGCATAGGCGGCGAGCTCGTTCTCGGGGAGTCCGGCCCTGGGCTTGGACTCACCGACGCGCACGACGAGCTTGGCCGCCTCCGGGTCGCGCCCGAAGCGGGCCAGGTGTTTCGACAACTGCTCCTGAAGGACGGCCAGCTCGTCGGCGTCCGCCCCGCGGGCGAGCACGACGCGCGCGCCGAAGGCGATGCGGTCCTTGGGTGTCGCACCCCCTTCGACCATCATGCGCTCGGCCAGGGCACGGGCAGCCTCGAAGTGCTGTACGTCGTTCATGAGCTGAAGGGCCTGGAGCGGTGTGTTGCTCCGCTCGCGGCGCGTGCAGAAGGCCTCGCGGTTCGGGGCGTCGAAGTTCGCCATGAAGGGCGGGGGCGCGGTGCGCTTGAGGAACGCGTAGAGGCTGCGACGGTACAGCGCCGGGCCGGTATCCGGGCGGTAAACCTGGGTGTTCGAGCCCGAGAACGCGACCGGCTCCCAGATGTTCGGCGGCTGGTAGGGGCGGACGCCCACGCCCCCCATCTGGAGGTTCAAGAGCCCGCTGACGTAGAGTGCGTTGTCGCGCAACTGCTCGGCGTCGAGCCGGAACCGCGGCCCCCGCGCGTAGAGCCGGTTCTCGGGGTCGCGTTTAAGGACCTCGGGCGTCACGCGCGACGACTGGCGGAAGGTCGCCGAGCTGACCATCAGGCGGAGCAGCGCCTTCACGTCCCAGCCCTGTTCGCGAAAGGTGACCGCAAGCCAGTCAAGCAGCTCGGGATGGCTCGGCGGCTCTCCTTGAGAGCCGAAGTCGAAGCTGGTCTTCACCAGCCCCGTGCCGAAAAGCTGCTGCCAGAACCGGTTGACCGCGACCCGCGCGGTGAGCGGCTGCTCCGGCGACACGAGCCAGCGTGCCAGGTCGAGGCGCGTCGCCCGGCCGTTCGCGTTGGCCTTCTTGAGCGCTGGCAGGACCGCGGGCGTTCCCGGCTCAACCTTCCTGCCCGGTTTGTCGTACTGCCCGCGCATCATCACGAACGCCTCACGCGGCTGGTCCAGCTCCTTGAAGATGAACGTACCCACGATCGCGTTGTCGAGCGAGTCGCGCTCCTTGGTCCGCGCGGCAATCGTCTCCAGCAGTGGCTGAAACTGCCCCTTCGTCGTCTCGCAGACATTCTGGAGGAAGAACTCACGCAGCCGTTTCTCCGCGTCCGGCGGCACCGTCCCCGTCTTGCCCTGGTTCAGGGCCGGCTTGAGGTCGGCCGGCACGTTCTTGGCGAGCGGACCGTCGCCCTGTTTCAGCCAGCCGCGAAACGACTTCGAAGCGTCTTCCGGCGGCTTCGCGCCGGCAGGTCCCGTGGACGGTGCCTCGGCGGGATCGTTGTAGGAGAGTGCCTGGTATCGCATGGCCAGCTCCGCCCGCGCCCCCGCGAGCTGCCGGTCGAGCGCGGCGAGCTTGTCACGCTGTTCGGTCGTCGGCAGCTTGAGGAACGGGTCCGTACGGAGCACGTTGCCGTCGAGCGCGGGGCCTGCGGCGGAATAGAAAAATGCGTAGAGGGAGTAGAACTCGGCCGCCGAAAGCGGGTCGTACTTGTGGTCGTGGCACACCGCACAGCCGGCCGTCAGCCCGAGCCAGGTCTCGGCCATCGTGCTCGCACGGTCGACGGCGTTGCGGAAATACCACTCCGCTTCGATCGATCCCCCCTCGGACGTGCTCACGTTGCAGCGGTTGAAGCCGGTCGCGACGAGCTGGTCGGGCGTCGGGTTCGGCAGCAGGTCGCCCGCGAGCTGCTCGGTCGTGAAGCGGTCGAACGGCAGGTCGTCGTTGAACGCCTTGACGACCCAATCCCGATAGGGCCACATCTGGCGCTCGTTGTCGAGGTGCAGCCCGTGCGTGTCGGCGTAGCGGGCCACGTCGAGCCAGTGGCGCGCCATCTCCTCGCCGTAGCGCGGCGAGAACAGGTAGCGCTCAACCATGTTCTCATACGCCCTCGACGACGAATCGCCGAGAAAAACATCGACTTCTTGCGGGGTCGGGGGAAGCCCGGTGAGGGCGAAAGCGACGCGTCGGATGAGCGTCTCCCGGTCGGCTTCGGGCGCCAGCGCCAGCCCTTCACGGCGGAGGCGGTCGGTGATGAACGCGTCGATCGGGTTCCGGATGGGAGCTCCCTCGACGCGCGGCGGCTCGGCCTTGGCGGGGGATTCGAAGGACCAGTGCCTCTCGTACTTCGCGCCGCCGGCCACCCAGTGTTTGAGCGTCTCTTTCTGCTGCGGGCTGAGCGGCTTCCGAGCGGCCGGCGGCGGCATGACCTCGGCAGGATCCTCGGTAAAGATGCGCCGGACGATCTCGCTCTCATCCGGTTTGCCCGCGACGATCGGCACCGCGCCGCTTTTGATGGGCTTCGCGGCCGCCTCGGCGGAGTCGAGCCTCAATCCGGCCTTCTGGACGCCCGGTCCGTGGCAACGGAAGCACGTGTCCGCCAGAATCGGCCGCACGTCTCGATTGTAGCGCGGGGCGTCCCCGGCATGCGCGGCCATCGCGCTCAGCACGACGGAGACAGCCACCGAGACGCTGACGTTCTTCAAACGCGGGGAGGAACTCATGTTTTCGTCGTCTCGCCGGGGAGTCGTCTCGAACCGAAGCCAATTTAGCTTAATCGCTCGGGCGGCCAGAGTCACGACATTGGTCAACCTTTGTTGAAGAACGAGCACACGGGGCTGCGGTCTTGAGTCGGACCGGCGCGCTGGCTACCCTACGTTGACCCACCCCGGCGCGCATCCCCGCGAGGAACCGAACGATGCTCCGACGCTCGCTCTTGTTGATCTCATTGGGCCTCCTGGGCCAAGCCGCGGGCGCGGCCGACGTGCCCAAGGGCGAAGTCACAAAATATACGTTCGACAAGAGCAAGGTGTTTCCCGGCACCGTTCGCGAGTACTCGGTCTACGTGCCGAAGCAGTACGATCCCGCAAAGCCCGCGTGCGTTCACGTGAACCAGGACGGGATCCTGAACAACGCCCCGGCCGTATTCGATGAGCTGATCGCCGGCAAGGAAATCCCGGTCGTCATCGGTGTGTTCGTGACGCCCGGCTGGGTCCAGGCCCCGTCCCGCCAGGCGCTCGACCGCTTCAACAGGAGCTACGAGTACGACGGCCTGGGCGACGGCTACGCCCGGTTCTTGCTCGACGAACTCCTGCCCGAACTCGAGACGAAGACGACGTCCGACGGCCGCCCCATTCGGCTCTCGAAGAACGGCAACGACCGCTGCATCGGCGGCTCCAGCAGCGGCGCGATCTGTGCCTTCACGGCCGCCTGGGAGCGTCCCGACGCCTTCCAGCGCGTCTTCAGCACGATCGGCACCTACGTCGGCCTCCGCGGGGGGAACGTCTACCCGACGCTCATCCGCAAGTACGAGCCGAAGCCAATCCGCATCTTCCTCCAGGACGGCAGCAACGACCTGAACATCTACGGCGGCGATTGGTGGATGGCGAATCAGGAGATGGAACGCGCCCTCGTCTTCGCCGGGTACGAGGTCAGCCACGTCTGGGGCACCGGCGGCCACGACGGCAAGCAGGCGGCACAGGTGTTTCCCGACGCGATTCGCTGGCTGTGGAAAGACTGGCCGTCGCCGGTGAAGGCCGGCAAAGGCTCCCAGCCCCTCCAGCAGATTCTCCTCCCCGGCGAGGACTGGACGCTCGTCTCCGAGGGCTACAAGTTCACGGAAGGCCCCGCAGCGAACGCGAAGGGGGAAGTCTTCTTCAGCGACGTCCCCGCGAGCAAGTCGTACAAGATCGGGCTCGACGGCAA
>JARLIH010000336.1 GCA_031291845.1 Isosphaeraceae bacterium
CCGGCGCGTGCCTGGTCGGCGCCGTCGCTCGCCCCGGCCACCGCATTAGCCGTGCTCTCGGGCCTCTATATGCTCGACAATCTCAGCAATGCGATGTTCAACCCGATCTACCTCCTGGCGGCGGGGGGACTTGCGGGCCTTGCCTCACGCCGAGTGCCCACGGAGGAGCCCGATGAGAGCCCGCACGAGAGCCCCGACGTGGGGGGACCGTTATTCCTGGCCGCCTTGGCGCTCGATCGGGACGACGGCGGCCAGGGTGACCTGTCGCCCGACGACCAGGCCGCGCTGACGGAACGGGAGCGCGCGTGGCGGAGCGTTCTCCAGGCGTTCGAGGAACCGCGCGATGCCCTGGCTGGCGGCGTCGACCTGCGTCCGTACGAAGCGAGGGCGCGGGGACGCCTCGGGCGGATTCTGGCTCGACTGGGACGAATGCCGGAGGCCGTCGCCGAGTGCGAGGCCGCCCTGGCGCTGCGCGAGGCAATGTGCGTTTGCAACCCCTCCGACCCGGCCACCGTGCGCGAGCTGGCTGACGCCAGGAACGACGTGGCGTGGCTCCTCGCGGTTGTCCCCGGCATTTCGCCGGAAGTCGCGGAACGCTCCGCCTCCCTGGCGCGCGAGACGGTGCGATCGTTTTCAGACGACCCGTCCTACTGGAATACCCTCGGCGCGGCGTATTGCCGGCTCGGTGATTGGCCGGCGGTCGTGCATGCACTCGGGCGCTCCGCCGCGCTGAGCGGCGGCACAATCTACGACCATCTGTTGCTCGCGATCGCCCACGCTCAACGGGGCGATCGCGCGCAGGCGATCCGAGCATTCGAGGCAGCCGAGGCCCGCCTGAACCCGGGCAACCGGTGGCGACGTGACTCATCCTCGCTTCGTCACGAGGCCGAATCGCTGATCGATCGGAGTACCCTCGCATGAGGCCCGGGCCCATCCCACGTTCGCCGACGCGCTGCGGCCCGCTGTTCAACGCGTATGGGACCATCGCCTACTTGCCCCTGTACCCGTCGATCGCTGCCACGCCGTACCGGACTGGGTTGAACCGCGCTCGAGGAACCGTTGTCCCATGAAGCTTACCATCGTGACGCCATCGTACCGGAACGATCTGGAACGCTGCGAGCTCCTCTGCCGGAGCGTCGACCGGTTCGCGTCCTCGGAGCTGGGCCACGTCGTCGTCGTCGACCGCCGGGACGTCGCTCGGTTCCGGCACCTCGCCGGTCCGCGCCGGGAGATCGTTGCAGTGGAGGACGTGCTCCCCCGCTGGATCCTACGCGCCCCGCTGACCCGCGGGTGGTGGCTCAGCCTCAAGACCCCGCCGATCCGCAACTGGATCCTCCAGCAGATCGTCAAGCTCTCGATCGGGGAGGCGATCGACGCCGGCGGTTACGTCTTCGTCGACTCCGACGTCGCGCTCGTCCGCCCCTTGATGCCCGGCGCCTTCGTCCGCGACGGCAGGCTCGCGCTCTTCCGCGTACCCGCACGGTATGCGGTGGCCGATCGCTGGCACCGCGTCTCGGCGCGGCTCCTCGGGCTTCCCGAGACCGACTTCTTCGGAGCCAACTATGTTGGTAACCTGATTACCTGGCGCCGTGACATCTTGCGGCGGCTGCACCGGCGCATCGAAAGCGCCACGGGAATGCCCTGGATCCGGGCCGTTGCACGCCAGGTCCACTTTTCGGAGTACACCCTCTACGGGCTCTTCGTGGACCATGCCCTCGACGCCGATTCGGGCCACTTTCCGGACGATCGCAACCTGTGCGACGCGATCTGGAACGGACCCTGGGGCACGGCCGAGGACATCCAGCGCCTCTTCCTCACGCTGGGTCCGGAGAGCGTCGCGGTGATGATCTCCTCGAAAATCGGGGTTCCCGCGAGTCGCTACTCTGGAAGCTGGGACGCATTCAGCAGCGGTATTGCTTGCGTCAGGATGCAGTAGCTAAGCGCGAGGAGCGGGGTGGCGACGGCCGGCGATGGACGCCGGCCGCACGGTCGGCGCGGGTGGCCATCAGAGCTGGTCGCCGTGGGTTCCGGACCCGTAGAAGAGCCCGAACATGCCGACGTCGTTGTCGTCGACGGTACCGTTGCCGTCGGTGTCACCATAGATGAAGCCGTCGTTCCCTAGCGCGATCGCTCCGTAGTCGCCACCGAGAATGCCGGCGTCGTTGTCGTCGACCATGCCGTTGAGGTCGAAGTCGCCGTTGTAGGTGTACTTCACGATCACGTCGTTTGGTCCCAGCGTCATTGTGCTGGTGCCGGCCTGCCAGGTGGCGTAGGAACCGTCGATCAGGTTGCCGTTGAGACCGACGCCGAGCAGGGTCTGCTCGTAGCCCTGGTTGGCGTCGTTGGTCTCGGCCGTCGAGCTGGTCAAGCCGTTGCCATCCCAGGTGTTGCCGGCGGCAAGGTCGCGACCTTCGGCCGCCGCCGCCTCGATGGCGGCCAAATTGCCGTTCTGGACAATCAGGTCATTGTCCTGCAAGTCGAACTTGCTCGTCGCGTCGATCGAGAAGATGGGAATGGCTCCCCCCGCGGAATCGATCACGATCACGTTGTGGTTCGTGTGAGTGCGTCCGGGCACCGACGGCACCACGATCAAGGCGCCGTTGGCAAGCGACACACCACCAAAGTGGACAAAGCCGACCGTGGAGGGCTTGATCGTAATTTGGGCCGCCGGACCCGAGGCGATGATGATCGGCGAGTCACTGCCCGGATCCGAGATAATCGTCACGGCGCCCGCGACCGTCAGGGTGCGGCTGCTCGCGTCCCACGTGGCGACGCTATCCGGACTCAGCCACGCCGGTAGCGTGGCAACGGGCACCGTCCCCGTGGCCGAGAGCGACCCGGTGTCGCTGGTAGACAGAGACGATTTATTGACATCAAGCGTCGCAAACGTCGCGAGCCCGCTCGTCACACTCACCCTGACGGTGTGCAGCCCACGCGACAACGTCGAGGTGCCCACGGCCTGGCCGCCGTTTGGAGCAGCGACAACAGCGTGGTTCGAGCCGTCGATGCTGAGGAGCACTGAGCCCCCCGTCCCCATGTTGAGCGTGAACGTGTACGTGCCGGGCTGCGCGACCAGGATGTTCCAGGTGAGCCATCCGCCGGCGGGCAACGTGCCGACGCCGTTCGCGATCGCCAACTGCGAGGCCAGAGTGCGATTCGCGAGGGTCAGCGACCCGAAGTTCGTGAGTGCGTTCGTCGGGGTGGCCGGCGCGGTTTTGCTCGCCGCCACGATGGCTTGGAGGAGGGGAAAACTCGCCGCCTGGGCGCTGTTATCGGTCGGCCACTGATCGTAGGTGCCGAAGACGTAGAGGGCCCCTCCCGACCGCTCGAACGCGGTGAGCGAGTCAAGGTTCGCCTGCTCGGCGCGGGGGTCCACGAACTTGGCGTAATTCTGAAGCGGCGTTCCGCCGCCGTCACCTCCGAGCGCCCAACCTCCCTCGTAGGCGACCACTTGAAGTCCATAGGTCAAGGCGAAGTCAGCCCCAAGATTGAGCTGCGCCTGGTAATTCGCGGACATTGTGCTCGCAGCAGTTCCGGGGTCGCCGATTCCGGGAATGCCGCCGGCGAAGATCGCGTCCGCGCTGGTGACCTGCACCGCGTCGAGAAACGTGTAGCTCCCGGCCGAGCCGGTGCCGACGATCGTGATCGTGTGGAAGCCCGGCGTGGTGATCGTGAACGGAGCTGTCCCCACGGTGTTGTAGTTCCGGTCGTCGATGCCCCAGGTCCCACTCCCCGGAGTCCACGGGATACTGGTTGGCGTGTAGCTGTTCAAATATGGCGTGATCTCGACGTTGTCCACGAACACGCGCAGGGCATTGGGGGCGCCATCCTTGTTGGCCGCGGTGATTTGCAGCGCGAACGTGCCGGTGCTCGGAAAGTCGATCGTCTGACTCATCGTGCCGCTACCGTCGATGTACGCGGCCTGCGATCCCTCAGGCGAGTTGGGGACGAAGCCGAGGTTGCCGACCGGGGCCGCGGCGAACCGAAAGTCGACCGGGCCAAAGGCATTGCCGGCTGGTCCGTCCGCGATCGTCCAGGCAGACGGATTCCCCACCAGGCTCACTGCTCGGCCGAGCGTAATGCCCGGCGATGCGGCGATGTGGGTCGTCTCGTCGTAGAACGGATCATGGCCATCTTCATTGCTGACAATGAGATATGTGGTATTCGCGCTGAGGACTGCGGGCCTCGTAAGCGTCGTGTAAGCGTACTGTCCCGGGGCGACACCGGCGGTGTTCACTCCGGCCGAAGCGACCACGGCCATCGTGCCGGCCTGAAGGATCTCGACCGTGTGATACTCCGTGTCGCCCGGCGCGACCCAGCGGCCCAGCTCGTAAACGCCCACATTTTGGTTGCCTACCGTGAACTCATAGCCGAAGTCCGAAGCGCCGTCCGTGGGTTGCGTCAGGTTCCCGAGCGTCTGCGATGCGGCCGCGGGGATCGTCACCTCGTCGTGATAGATTCCCGCGTCGCCCGTGAACGACCACGCGGCGCCGGTTGGGTCGGCCAATGCCGTGCCGGGAGCGATCGCGGCCGATGACGACTCGAACCCGGAGTTGCCGAAAACGACGATGTCCTGGGCACCGGTGGGATTCCCCGAGGTGAAATACGCCGCGGCCCCGGCGCCCCAGAGGTAGTAGTTCACCGGGTGCGGGTCGGCGACGTGAGTCCTTCCGTCCGCGTTGTCGAAATAATCATCGATGAACTGCAGCTCCGTCGAGGCCGTGTCTTGCCAGCCGTTGTACTGAAACTCGAGCACCATTCGCACCTGATTTCCCATCGCGGCATCGCCGAAGACGGAGCGGAAGCTGTCGCTGGCCTGGACCGTGCGGAGCGCTACCCAGCGGCGGAAGTCGCCGTTCGGCGCATTGCCGTCGTAGTTGATGATCGCCCCATCCGGCGTTCCGTCCTGCACGGCCGCGCTCGCGTCGGCAACGGCGGCCGCATTTTGGCTGAATGCGGAGTTCCAGACCTCGTTGGACCACTCGACGTAAACCCGAAGGTTCGGGTTCAACCCCGGATAGACCGGGTCTGCTTGCGGCGTCGTGTACGGATTGACCCCGTCCGAGCCGTAGCGGATCAACTCCGCCAATTTGGTGACATAGTCGGGCGAGGCGTTGACCGGGACCGTGATGTAGAGGTCCTTGCCGGTCTCGTTCGCCAGCATCACCAGGTACTCCCAGACCGTGTGGTTATCAGCAAAGGCGGCCTGGGCAAAACCGGGAAGGACACGGTCTGACCAGTTGACCTCGGTCGTGTTGTTGTTGGCCGTCAGCCAGCGCTCGGTCGTATAGTCGGCGAAGGCGGCCTCGACGTTGGCGTCGAACAGTGTGCCCGGGCTGTAATAGGTGCTCGCCCCGGGTGCGGTGGGCTTCATGAGCGAGATATCGGTGAGCCCCGAGCCGAGTGGGCTGGACGGCGTTCGCTGGGTGTTCGTGAAGGTGAGATAAAGGATTTGGTCCAGTGGATTCGGGGCGATCTGCATTGTGGCGGTCGTGGTGTTCGTCACGGCGTTGTACCCCGCCCCGGCAGGTAGGGTGGTGCCGTAGCTCTGTCCGCCGGCTGCGAACTCTCCAAGGCTGAAGCCGGTGGTGACTGTCGCTTCGCCCTGGAACTGGAGCAGATAGGTGCCGGTCATGGCCGTCGGATCCTGGCCTTCCCAGACGACCTTGGTCGCGTCGGCAAGGGGCCAGCCGTTGGCGTCGGCCGGCACGAGCGGGAAATAGTTAGTGGGGCTTCCCCATTCGACCCGGGCCGACTTCATCGCGTCTGCATAAATCTGGTCGACGTAGGTAACGGCATTGATACCGGCCGTGCTCAGGGGATCGATGACTTCTCGGGGGGTGCTCGGGCTCGACCAGTCGAGCTGAAGGTAGGCGCCCCCCGACGCTTGAAAGTACTCGAGACGGATGTCATACGACTGACCCGCCGTGACCGTGTAGCTGCCGCTGTCGGCCGTCACCGCGTGAGGCGTCCAGTCATCGATGAGTTCACTCCACGCGCTGGACCCCGTGGGGCGGATGAAGAGCCGCACGCCGTCGTCGCTCTCGGTCGTAAAGGTGTACGTTTCGGAAAAGTTCGGAACGACCTGTCCCGTCCACTGGACCGAGAAATTGGTCGGTCCGACGGCATTGAAACCGGGGGACGTCGACCCGCCCACGACGACGTCGCTACCCCAGTTGAAGTCGATCCGATCATCTTGACGCGTGAAGGCGGGCGTACCCGACAGCGACGTGTTCGGATAGTACTGGCCGAGCAGTCCGCTGTTCGTGAACCCTCCCCCGACCGAAAGGAGCGTGCGGCGCTCGAGACGCTCGCCGTAGAGGACCGGTGCGGTGCGCCGACGCCTGCTCGTGGCTCGGCGACCACGCGCGCCAGCGCATGTCGTCCAAACGTGCATTGGAATGCCTCCCCCGGCTCCGCCTGGCATTTCTGCCCAAGAAAGGTGAGTCGATTTAGCGGCTTAGTAAACTGGTTCTGAGGCCGCTGATCGATGTCCGCACCTAACTCATAGGTCAGGATAAGCCGAGTGGTGCAACCACCCTGGGCCCGTGCATCCTCAGAGCAACGCGCGCCTTCGTAAGAGATTCACATTTTCGCTCGCTACGGCAGAGATTGTGAAGATCAGGCATTTATCATGCAGAGTTGATGCCGTCCCATTGGGCACCAACCGGATTCTGCGGACGGTCACGGGAACGGGACGCCGCGTCTCTGGCGTTCATTCCGCTTCGGCTATCAGGAACTGGACGATCGACGCAGGGTCGAGGCCGCACTCGCGACGGTGGAACTTCTGCGAACCGTAGCGGCCCGATGGGTATCCTCGCGCCGACCGCGCTGCAAACCGGGCCGGGGCATGGCCGTACTCCACCAGAGCGCGCGCGACAAGGCTCGCGACTCCACTACGCGCAACGTGTTCCTCTAGAACGAGCAAACGCCGGGACCTCGCCAAGTCGTCGAGAAACTCGACGGGGAAGGAGCCGAAAGGGAGCTCGCTCAGCAACCAAAGAGTGGGACGCACCTGATCATCGAGTGAGCGAACTGCTTCCCAGATTCCGGAGACGAGGGGCCCGACCACGAGAACCACCCAGCCTCGGCCAACGACTAATCGCCTCCAGGGCGCATACGTCGGCGCGGGGATACCCGCGGGATCCTCGGCGACCCCAACCCGCAGGTATGCGGGGTGGGTCACCGCGGACAACCGGCCAACAACGGTCCGCAGGTCGGGGGCAAACGCCGGAACATAGGCGTGCAGCGCGGGTAGCGACAGGAGCGTGCCGTAGTCTTCGAGCGCGTGCTCAGTGGGCCCCAAGACCCCGTGCTCGTAGCCGCCCCCGTCGCCGACCAGCACGACGGGAAGCCGGGGGATACACACGTCGTTTCGGATCTGCTCGAACGCGCGAGCGTAGACGTGCGGCGCATTGCCATAGACCCACGGGCGAAGGCCGGCACTCGCCAGACCCGCACTGATCGAGACAACGTGCTGCTCGCCTTCTTCAACGACGACGAATCGTTCGGCGAAGCTCGCCTGCAACGGCTGCAAAGCCGGGTGAACGGGGGACGCCGTCAGGAATGCGAATTCCGAACGGCGCGGAGCATCAATGAGCGACTGGCAGAAAGTTTTGCGCACTTCTCTTCGATCTCCCGGACGGCCTGACGGTACTGGACCTCTGAGAGCGGCAGCGCGGCTCGATCAGGCCCGTGTTCCAGAAACGAAACGTCGCCCTCCTTCGGTGTGAGAGCCAGAATAAATTGCGGCAATTCGTGACCGTTGGGCCGTAGTGCGCGGCGGATTGCGCGCGGATCGCACCCGTCGATTTCGCGCGTGTGCGTTCCAAACGCTCGAAACCTTGCTGCGAGCGAAAACACGTCGTCACCTTCGATTCCACCGGGCATCGGTTTGCGTTCATCCGGCACCGCAAGCACCGTCAGGTTTTCGAGCCGTTTCCGGTGCGCGAAGGACAAGCCGGCCCAACACTCGCCCGTCTGCCATTGGCGCCCGGATGTCAGGCAGTAGACACGACCCGGCTTGCCTGCCATCTGCTTGGCCAACGCGAGTCCCGTGGCGCGGTCCAGTCCCGAACTGTAACCGCCCGTCGCGACTGCGGAGTGATCGATCTCCTGGTTCAGCGGGTGTTGGTTGAGTCGCGATCCGTCCTTGTGGAACCGGCACAAGTCCTCATCCGTCAGCTTGCCCAGCGTCCAGAGCGTCACGTAATAAGCGACCACGAATCGGCTCTCCGAGACCACAAACCGGTCCGAAGCTCGGAGCGCGTCGTGGTGAATCACGAGCAGCAGGTCGAGGCAGGACAGACCACCTCTGACGTCGCCCACGCCGCTTTCGTAGTACATCTGAAGCATCCTGAGCCGGGCCTTCCGGCACACGCTGTCCCATGATCGACGGTCGACCTTCATGACGTGTGAGACCTCTCTTCCAGGTTGAGATCACTGTCCACGCTGGTAGCGCCGTAACGCACGCGACGCTGCCGGAAGGGCCGTCGCACCGACGACCCTCGTCAAGAACTTCGCGCTCTCCACCGCGCCGCGCCGCGCGACGTGCAGTTACCAGCATTCACCATACACCGAGCGTCCAAGGTCCAGCCGTAAGGTGTCAAACCTGTCGCGAGCGTCCACGCCGGTAGAGTTTGCGGCAAAAAGCAAACCCTAGCCGTGCAGTGGAAGGACTAACTAGGCGAAAAACGCCGAGCAGCGAAGTTCTAAGCCGTTGACGCATGCTCGGGGGAAGCAACTACGCCCATGTCCTGGCAGGTCGTCTCGGCAGGTCGCCGCTTGAGCGGGGCAGGAATGCGCAGTTGACAGAGAGCAACTGCTTGAACGCTCACGAGCTGACCGTTCGCAACCGCGGCTGGATTATAGCAGCTAGCGCCTAAGATTTTAGGAAGGGACTTTGAAGATTACCGGAAAATTGGAAATTGGTCATCAGTTCTACAAATCCGAAGCGGGCAATGATTTTCAGCCGACGAGCCACGGGAAGTGTTTGTGAAGGAGCGCGTAACGCTGTTGCCGCAGTCACGGTTTCCTCTTCGGCCCGGAGCCTACTTGCCTCGCACACGCTGTTGTGGCCGACTTTGATGAGCCAAGAACCGTCTCGGCGTAACTCGAGGTACTGCGTGACGGCAACGAATTGCACACGGGCCAGTACCCCCCAATCGGTCGTACGAGTCGGTAAACTCATAATCCCGGTGCGTTCGTGTTTCGTTTGGTCATTGCCATCATTAGTGCGCTCCCCAAGAACTGGTCCACGCTGTCGACCTGTCAACGCCTAGGAACTCGGCGGACGGAACGTCAGGAAGATTGCGACAAGGCCGATCACGAGCGCCCACGGGAAACAGGCGAGAAGCAAGACGATCATGCCGCCCGTCCAGCGCAGGGCCGGAACCCATCGACCAACGGTGCGGTCCAGGACGAGATAGAGCCCGGCGATGGCCGTGCACAGGCCGAGCACGACCGCGAAGCCGATGCACAACCGGCAGGGTATGGGCTCCACCACTCTGGCCAAGGCCGCGACGGCGGCGATACCCACGCCGTTCATGAGCAGTAGCCGCAGGCCGACGCCGCGCAGCCGCTGGTCGCGCTCGCGACGGGCTTCTTCAGGCCCGGGATCGAGAGCGACCAGAAGTTGATTCAAGTCTGCGGACCCGCCGAGGCATTGGCGCGCCTCTTCGATCAGCGGATTGGATCGCTCGATAAAGTGCTTCCGCTCCCCAGGGTCCAGCCAGGCGGCGGCGAGTTCGGCGGCCGCGGCGATCGCCCGGCGGAAATATGGCTCGGCGTCGGTCCTCTCTCCGCAAGCCGTGTAAAACCGCGCACCGGTTTGGTAGACGTACAGGTCGCGCACGGCCGAATGCTGGCTCCTGCGCGCTCGCTCGTACTGTGTCATGCATTGACTCAACGCCTCTCGATCGGACAGAATCACCGCGGCGCCGACACGAGGGAGGAGCGCGGCGGTGCTCAGTTCCGCGCGGCCCGTCGCCTTGATGCGTGGGAGAAGGCTGTCCAGGTCGACCACCGCACCGGCCGCGTCTCCGCATTGCAGCCGCAACTGGGCGCGGCAGAGGGCGACGGTCAGTAAGCCAAGCGCGTGCGCATCGTCGCGGAAGCTGGCTTCGGCGTCGTCCAGCGCGCGGCCGGCATCCGAGAAGCGACCCAGGCCCGTGGCCACCTCGCCCCGTACCAGGTGCCCAAGTGCGCGCACGGTGGACGGCGTCGAGCCCTGCGAGCCATCGGCCTCCGCCAGCAGGGCCTTGGCACGGTCGTATTCTCCGAGCGCGGCCCATGCCTCGGCTGCGCTCACCTGATGGATCTGGAGCATGAGATCGTCGCCGATCGCGGACCAGAGGCCCCGGAAGGCCCGCTCGGTCTGGATCGTCAGCGGGGGCGGGGCCGCGAAGGACTCCGACCGGAGTGCCTGCAAGATCAAGGTGCCGTCCGTGCGAACGGGGGCTTTGCCGGTCTGGGGCTTAAGCGGGACCAGGCTGAACACGGCCAGAAAGCCGTTGATCGCGGCGGTCGCGATCCAGATGGCGCCGCCCCACGGTAGCAAGCCCCAGCACAGCAGCGCCACCGCAACGGCCGACGCATTGGCAAGAATGCCCCCGGCCGCGAACGCGACAAGCCGGCCCTTGGACGGGAAGAGCTGCGGCATGAACGCCCAGGTGAGCCCCACGAACGGTCGCACCACCGCGAAGTAGACGCGCAGGCCGGCGACGCGGAAGACCCACAAGGGCCGGGCGGTGCCAACCCCGAAGGATGTCACCGTGAACCCCGCCATATGCCCCGTGACCACATGCCCGAGCTCGTGCAGGAGCACCGACGCGTAGAGGACGGGATAGACCAACAGCAGTGCGATGACCGTTTCGCGTAGGGTCATTTCGGCCTTCCGCGCGAGTTGAGAAGAGCAGTCGCCCAATTCCGATCCCTGCATGATGACCGAGAAATCGGCAAAGGCAACGAGAAACGCGTGATCCGCCAGGGCGATCGCGAAGTCGACCGGGGACCGATCCGGGTGGCACACCCGGAGTCTTCGACGGGCGAGGCGCACCGCCAGGGTGGGTCGACGACGCCCGTCGAAGACTCCATGCGCGCCACCCATCGAGCGAAAGACCCTCGCGATGCAACTTTGCACTCGTCCTGAGTGGTCCGACCGTCTCTCCGCCATCCCCCAGAGGCATCGGTTTCGAAACAATGAGTTCTTCGCCCAAATCAGGCGGGGAAATCTCGTTCCCACGCTTTGCGTGGAGACGAGAGTTTACCTCCGGAGCCACCTAAGAAAGCATGGTCTAGATACCAATGGATCGGGGATGAAACCGCGGCGGCAGGCTATGCTGCCGGAATGCCGAGTTCGCGACCAAGATCGTCTCGAGCAGCCTTGCCAGAATGGTGCACGATTTCGGTGCGCAAGGATATCACTCGCGGTTTCCAGCCGTGATCATCAGAAGAACGTCAGGGGATGCACGCGGCGGTGGACGCAGCGCCGGAAGAACAGGTTCATGGGCAGCGACTGGAGGGCGTACCGGTTCGGCGGCAGCAGCCTCCGGGCGATCGACCCGAGAGAGTAAAACCGCCGCTGGGCCCGCCAGAAGCCTTCCTCCAGCTCCCGCCTGGTCATGTGCTTCGGCTCGAACACGACTTCGTAGCTGTGGTAACGGTCCCAGTCGCTGTGGTCGATCCGTCCCTGCTCGGCGAGCTCATCGCGGATCTTCAGGCCCACGCGCGGCGAGAGGATGAACATGAACGAGATTGGCGCCTTGTACTCGATCAAGCGGTCGACCGTGGCGTCGAACACGTCCTTGGTGTCGCCGTCGAGACCGAACATCACATTGAGTGAAAACTCGATGCCTCGCTTGCGGATCGCGGCGAACTGCTCCTTGTAGCGATCGGCGTGGTTCTGCTTCTTGTTGACCGAGCGGAGGCTCTCGGGGTTGACCGACTCCATGCCGATGTTGATATGCAGGCATCCGCTGGCGCGCATCAGGTCGAGCATCGCGCCGTCGTCGCCCACGTTGGCCGTGCAGAGGCAGGTCCAGTGGACCTTGAGTGGCTTCAGGCCCTCCATCACGGCGAAGGCGTGCTTGCGGTGGGCGTTGAAGATGTCGTCCACGAAGTAAACGAACTTGCGGTTACCGAGACGCATCAGCGTTTTCACCTCCTCGACGACTTCGTCGGGGGGCCGGTAGCGGAACCTCGCGCCGTAGACCTGAGTGACCTCGCAGTAGCTGCACGCGTAGGGGCATCCCCGGGTGGTTTGAGCAGGCAGGTTTGGGATGCGGTAGCGCTTCAGGTCGATTAGCTCGTAGCGGGGGCTGGGCAGTCCCTTGAGGTCGGAGAGGACAGAGCTCTGGTAGCGTCCCTGGAGCCGGCGAGACGCGGCGTCCTCGAGCACTCGGGGCCAGACTCCCTCGGCTTCGCCAACGACCACGGCGTCGGCGTGCTCTAGCGCCTCATCGGGGGCGAGCGTCGCGTGGAAGCCGCCCACCACGACCTGCTTGCCGCGACGGCGGAACTCATCGGCGATCTGGTAGGCGCGCGACGCCTGGTGTGACATGCAGGTCAGACCTACGAGGTCGCACGGCGCATCGAAGTCGACGTCCTCATAAAGGTCGTCCTTGATGGTTACCGCCACGCCCGGCGGGCAGAGCGCCGCGAGGTAGGGCAGCGTCATGCCGAGCAGCCAGCGCGTTCTGTTCTTGTACACCGAGCCGTCGGGCTGCAGGCGGGAGGGCTGGACGAGCAGGACCTTCATGCGTCGCTCCCCTTGGGTTTTCCGGCGCGCAGGTGCGCGCCTCGCCGGACCAGGGCCGAACGCCCTCCACTGCTGCAAGTCCGACGCCGCAGTAAGCCAACAGGCGGAAATCGCTCGATGCGCGGCCCTGGTTCTCACACACCGTACGGCGACCGATAGGGACGCGAGAGCATCGATGCCGCCTGATCATCGCCCAGGATCGTTTCGGTTTTCGGGTCCCAGCGGATCGGCCGGCCGAGGCGGACCGCGATATTACCCAGGTGGCAGACCGTGGCGCTGCGGTGACCGATCGCGACGTCGGCGATCGGGCGACGTCGGCTCTTGATGCAGTCGAGGAAGTTCTGGTGGTGGTTCTTGCTCACCTCCAGATGCACGTCGGACGCCGACAGCGGTGTTTTCAGAAGCTCGGCCGGCTTGGCCACGATTTTCGAGCGATCGACGAACAGCGTGCCCTCCGACCCAACAAAGGTGACGCCGCCTGGAATATCCGGTTGTTCCTGGCCGACCACCACGGTAACGCCGTCGTCATAGGTGTGGGTCACGCGGCAGGTTGAGGTGACTTCATACCAGTGCTCCGGATGAAACGTCGCCACACCCTCCGTCCGCACCGGTCCGGATTCATCGCGGCCGAGGGCCCACTGGGCGATGTCGAGGTGATGAGCACCGAAATTGGCCATCTGGCCGCCGGAGTAATCCCAGAAGAACCGGAAGTTGTAGTGAACGCGCTTCTCGTTATAGGGCCGCTTGGGGGCGGGGCCGAGCCAGACGTCGTAGTCAAGCACCGCCGGCGGGTCGCTGTCCGGGACCGGGGCGCCGGCCGAGTTGACCTTGGGAATGCCGACGAGCACCGTCTTGATCTTGCCCAGTCGGCCCGACCGGATGAACTCGCACGCCTGCCGGAAGCGGTCGTCGGAGCGTTGTTGCGATCCGGTCTGCACGACGCGCTCGCACTTCCGCGCGGTGTCGACCATCTGGCGCCCCTCGGCGATCGTCAGCGAGAGGGGCTTTTCGCAGTAGACGTCCTTGCCGGCCTGGCACGCATGGATCGTCATCAAGGCATGCCAGTGATCCGGCGTGGTCACGACCACGGCGTCGATGTCCTTGCGGTCGAGCAGGGAGCGGTAGTCGCGCGCGGCGGAGGGCCTGGAGACTCCCCCCGTTTCCAGCAGCTTCACCGCGGCGGCAAGCACATCAGCGTCGACGTCGCACACGGCGGCGGGCGCGGCGAGCTTGAGAAACGCCTTCAGGTTCGATGTCCCCTGGTTCCGCACGCCGATGTGCCCCGTCACGATCTTCTCATTCGCGCCGAAGACGGATCGCGGCAAGATCGTCGGGATCGCCAGCGTCGTCGCGGCGGTTGTGAGGAAGCGGCGGCGGTTTGGGTGAAGGGGCAAGCTCATGGATCGCCTTTCACAAGGAACAGAGTTCGCTCAACGAGGATCGAGCGCGACGACTTCGATTTGCTTGAACCGGACGTCGACGTCCTGCCCGGCGTGGACCTGCAAGGCGAATCGCCCGGCGCGCGCGGCCTTGTCGTCGCGCAGGTCGGCGATCTTCGTGCCATTGACATGCACGACGACACGGTCTGCCAGAGCCACGATCGCGACGGTGTTCCAGGCGCCGGGTTTCAGCGCCTTCTGGATGACTGCGGTCTCGGGACGGAACAACCAGCCGCGGCCGTCGATCTCGTAGATACCGCCCGTGTCCTTTTCGGGGTCGATGTTGACCTGCAACCCGGCGACGCCGGATTTGCCGGCTTCCTCGGCATGGAAATACACCCCGCTGTCGCCCCGCTCTGGCTTGACCTGAAAGCGGAGGGCGAAATCGCCAAACCGCGCGTTTGAGAACAGGTGGCCGTGGGCGCGTTCAGCGGTCGCCGACGTCCCGTGAATCTCACCGTCTTCCACGGACCAGTGGCCGCCGCCGGACGCTTGCCAGCCCTGGAGCGTCTTGCCGTTGAAGAGCGGGCTCGGCGTACTGTGGCCAAAGTCCTGGATCGTGATGTTTTTCCAGCGGATACGGCCGGACTTCCCCGCATGGACCTGCAGCGCGATGAAGCCCTCCCAGTCCTCGGTGTCGATCAGGTCTGCACAAGGGACGCCGTTGAGCCAGGTTTGCAAGGAAGGGCCGCGTGCTTCGATGACGAAGTGGTTCCAATCGTCGAGCCGGAACGCCTTCTGCGCCTCGGGGCGGCCGGTCAAGGGGAAGAGCCAGCCGCGCCGGCCTTCGTCATAGATCCCTGCCGTCCAGGCACGCGGTGACGGGTCGATTTCGCACTGGTAACCGAACACCTGGCCGTTCTCGCCGGGCTTTTGATGGCTTCGGAACTGAATGCCGGAGTTGCCGGGAACGTCGAGCCTGGCGTCGAGTTCCAGGCGGAAGTCGCCGTACGTCTTCTCGGTTCGGAGAAAGGTATTCGCCCCCGGTCCCACGTCGCCGACGAATGTGCCGTCCTCGACGCGGAAGGTTGCGCCTCCCCCCACTTTGGTCCAGCCGTTGAGCGTCTTACCGTCGAAGATCGGTAATGAGGGTGGAGGCTCGGCCGCGGCAGGGAGTCCGGCCAACAATGCAAGTACGGGCCAGGCCAGGGTCGAGAACACGGCGGGAATCCTCGGTCGCGCGGGATTGTTTGGGTCGGGTCGAGCCGCCTTCCAGTGTTTCGCCCGTTCGCCCTCAACGCAAGGGCTGACTCGGGGCGGAGACCGGCGCACGCGGCGCCTCGCCGCGCACCGTTAACAGCGCGGGGGCGCTAAGCGGAACGGTCTTCACGCGACTGGCGGCTAGGTCGCCGGACGCTGCGCGCCGCACGCGTTCAGTAAGCTCGTGAACGCGATCACCCCTGATCGACCCCGACGGCGTGGTCGGCCCGGCGGGCTCGGTACGCAGGATCTCGCCCATTCAAAGATCTGCGCCTTCGGCGTCGAGTCCGAGAACGACGCCGAGACAGCCAGCGCCGCCGTCCAGGTTGTCACCACTACCACTTCACCATCGACCGCAGGCCCAGCGGCATCGACCCGATCGTCTCCATCGCGCTCGACGTCTGACGACGTCCGCGGCTATGCGTCGAGGCGTCGGTCGGCGACGCAGATCGAGGGGCCGGCAATCCGAGTCGACCTGACCAACGCCGACACGGACGACCTGCGCCTGGCGCGCCGTCGCCGCTCGCCGGTGGTCATTCTTCGGAGACGAGGATCAGCAACGACCGCGGTTCCATCGGGTAGCGTTCGCCGGCAAGAACGGGCGGTCCTTCATCCAGACCTACCGCGTCGTCGGGCGCGGGGAGGGCCGTGTCCACAGCCCGGCGCCAGGGGCGGCCAGAGGGGGAGCCGGGAACGCGGAACAGGAGGGGCTCCCAGTATGCGTTCAAAACGACATACAGATCGCGATCGACGATGCCGGGGCGGTCGACCCGCCGGCCGTCGAGCGCGAACGCGAGCGAGCGGCTGTCCCACGAGAAGTCCGGCTGCGAGGGCTCGACGCCGTGCCAGATGATGTCGGGAGGTTGGCCGCCGAATTCGCCGGTGAAGAACGTCCGCCGCCGCAACGCCGGGTGCCGTTGCCGCAGGATGATCAGTTGGCGGACGAACCGCAGGAAGTCGGCGTTCTCGTCGGCGAGCGTCCAGTCGACCCAGGCCGTCGCGTTGTCCTGGCACCATGCGTTGTTGTTCCCACCCTGGGTACGGAGGAACTCGTCGCCGGCCAGCAGCATCGGCACGCCTTGGGAGACCATCAGCGTCGCGATCAGGTTCCGGGCCTGCCTGCGCCGAAGGCGCAAGACGCCGGGATCGTCGGTCGGCCCTTCGACGCCGCAGTTCCAACTCCAGTTGGCGTCGGTGCCGTCATGGTTGCCTTCGCCGTTGGCTTCGTTGTGCTTGTAATCGTAGGCGATGAGATCGGCGAGGGTGAAGCCGTCATGGCAGGTGACGAAGTTGATCGAGTGGAGCGGCCCTCGGCCGTGATAGAGGTCGTCGCTGCCGCAGAGCCGGGTGGCCAGGGCCGAGGTCATGCCGGCGTCGCCGCGCCAGAACCTGCGCACGTCATCACGGTACTTCCCGTTCCAGACGCTCCACTGGGGCCCGCCGGGGAAGCTGCCGACCTGGTACAGCCCGGCGGCGTCCCACGGCTCGGCGACGAGCTTCGCGCTGGTGAGCAGCGTGTCCTCGGTGATCATCTCGACCACGGGAGGCTCGACCAGGATGTCCCCGACTCGGTTGCGCCCGAATACCGACGCGAGGTCGAACCGGAAGCCGTCCACCTCGGCCTCGTCCACCATGTCGCGCAGGCAGGAGAGGAGGAAGGCGCGGACGACCGGGTGATTGCTGTTGACCGTGTTTCCGCAGCCGGTGAAGTCGAGGTAGCGCCCCTGTTCATCGAGCATGTAGAAAATGCGGTTGTCGAAGCCGCGGAAGCTGTAGGTCGGGCCGTCATCACCGCGCTCGGCCGTGTGGTTGAACACGACGTCAAGGACCACCTCGATCCGCGCGTCATGGAACGCCCTGACGAGCGCACGGAGCTCGTTCCAGGGGGCGGAGCCCGCCGGATTGCTCGCGTAGGCCGCCTTGGGCGTCCTGAAGGCGATCGTGTTGTAGCCCCAGAAGTCCCGCAGCCGCTCGCCGTTGAGTGGGTTCACGAACGGGCAGTCGAGCTCGTCGAACTCGTGGATCGGCAGCAGCTCGACGGCCGTGACACCGAGCTCCTTCAGGTAGGGGACCTTCTCGATCAGGCCCGCGTAGGTGCCGGGAGAGCGTACCCCCGAGGAGGCGTGCGCAGTGAAGCCTCGGACGTGGAGCTCGTAAAGGATTGAGTCCTCGCGGGGAGTCTGTGGCAATCTCGGCATGGAGGCGTTCGGGTCGCCGGGCCACGCGGTGGTCACCAGGCCTCGGCGCGGGCGGCCGTCCGGGACGGCCCAGGGCCTACCTCCGGAGAGCACGCGGGCCACCGGGTCGAGCAGGACGAGGCGCCGGTCGTAGCGATCGCCGGGACCCTCCGGTCCGTCGACGCGATAACCGTAGCAGAAGTCGTCCGGCAAGCCGCTCACATGGACGTGCCAGTGGTCGCCCGTGCGGTAGCGGAGCGGATCGAGCAGGATCTCCGTGGCCTGCGCCTCGTCGTCGTCCTCCGAGAGCACGAGCCAGACCGCCGTCGCGTGGCGCGCGATTACGGCGAAGTTGACGCCGCCCGGAGACCGACTTACCCCGAGAGGGAGCGGCCGGCCGCGCGCCAGTGCAAGGGAACGGCCTCGGAACCAGTGGGCCTGTTGTCCCCCCGGCGTGGCCTCGAATGGTCTGGCGGGCGTCATGTCACGAGGATCCTCACGGCGGTTCGCAAACCCCGGCACGTCGGCTGGATTCGGGCGACGAACCCTTGTTCGTGCCGGGCGGCAACCAAGGCGCACGACATTCTACAGCGCGAAGTGCGTGCACGCCCGTCTTGCTGCGTGCCCGGCAAGAGGATTGCAAAATCGCGTCGGGAGCGTCTTCCGCACGTTGGGTGGCGCGCCCCGAGTCTGCGACGGGCGTGGTCGATCCGCCCTGGAGGTGCGCCACGCCCGTCGCAGACTCCGGGCGTGCCACCCAGATCGCTCTTCGATCGACTTTGTAATCGTGCTGACGTGTCCGGGGCCGCCGTCACCGCGCCACGAGCTTCTGGTACTCCTTCTCGGTGATGATGTCGCGGGTGCTCTCGAGCCGGTCGAGGAACATGAGTCCTTCGAGGTGGTCGAACTCATGTTGGAAGATGCGCGCCACGAAACCCGCGAACTCTCGCTCGACGACGAGGCCATCCGCGGTCTGGTAGCGCGCCCGGATGCGCTGATGGCGGGGTACCTGGCCGCGAATCCCCGGGATGCTCAGGCATCCCTCCCAGTCCTTCACAAGCTCGTCGGAGCGCTCGATGATGTCGGGATTGAAGACGACTTCCGGTTCCATCAGCGGCGCGTCCGGATAGCGCGGGTTCGGCCGCGACGCCACGATGAAGAGGCTCAACGGCTCGTAGACCTGCGGGGCGGCGATCCCCACGCCGGCGGCTTCGCGGAGGGTGGCCAGCATGTCGTCGGCCAGCTCCCGAATCCGGTCGGGTACGGGAATCGTCACGTGGCTCGAGGGCGTGCGCAGCACGGGATGACCGAGCTGGGCGATCTGTCGAAGGAGCGGCATCGTTGCGAGTCCGAAGGAAGTATCCGTGTCTGTCAAACCGGCTTTTTGTAGTACGTGAAAATCGCGGCCTGCGGACGGGTGCGTTCCTCCAGCTCGCGCAGCCGGCGTTCCTCGAACGCCGTGAACTGCTGGGCGATTCGTGCGTTGTCGTCCACCTCGGCCGGCGTCTTGCAACCGACGACGACGGTGCTCACGCCGGGGAGCGACCAGACGTAGCCCAGCGCCTCGCCCATCGCGAGCTTGCCCTGGCCCAGGAGCGCGCCCTGGGCGCAGGACTTCATCCCGATCACGCCCATTCCTCGCCGGGTCGCCTCGGACAGCACGGTCTTGATGAAGGAGAGGCGATGGACGTCGGCCGCGTTCAGAGCCACCAGCACGGTATCGAAGTCGAACCGGCGCATTCCCTCCATCAAGACCGCCGGGTCGTGGTGGCCGGTGAGTCCGAGGAACCGCACGCGGCCCTCGGCACGGGCCTGCACGAGTGCTTCGATCGCCCCGCCTTTCGCGAAGATGCGGTTCAGGTCGTCGAGCGTCCGGAGGTCGTGGAGCTGCCACAGGTCCAGGTGGTCGGTCCGGAGCCGTCGCAAGCTTTCATCAAGCAGCTTTAGCGAGCCCTCGCGGGTGCGGTCGTGGGTCTTCGAGGCAAGGAAGATGTCTCGCCGTCGCTCGCCGAGCGCTTCGCCGTAGTAGTCGAGGCTGCCGGCGTAGGCAGGCGCGGTGTCGCAGTAGTTGACCCCCTGGTCGAGCGCGCGGTGGATCACGCGGATGGCTTCCGGCCCCCGACCGTGGGTCCGCAGGATGCCCTCCCCGCCCAGGCTGAACAGGGCGGCCTCGTGGCCCGTGCGCCCCAGCGCGCGGCGGGGGAGCAGGCTGGGTGACGTGTGTTCGTCGGATATTCGCGCTGTGTCCATGCTTTTGCTTAACTCTGGGTGTTCCGGGCCCATCTCGTGGTGAGCGCCGCGATTGCTGAGACCTGGTTCTGCCTGCGGCCCATGATCCGGTGCGGACGCTTGCTCGGCAAGCTCGACGGTCTCCGTTTCCCCGGACGCACGCGGTGCACGCATATCGAAGCTGGACTTCTCGTAACGTGGGCACAGCCCGCCATTTGTGCGGAACGGAGGTGGGCAGTGCCCACCCTATTAACAGCCTTTCCCGATGGCCTAGAACTGCTGGGGGCCCGCCGTCGCGAGATGGCGTCTCAAGCGATCGCTGTCGGGCAGGCCATATCCGGAGACCTCAAACCGATCGACGTGAAGCTTGAACGGTCTCGGCCCGCTTGGCGGGGTGATCCAAGCGGTCGAGCACGTCGCCCATCGACCAAAGGTCCGACCACTCGACGAAGTGCACCACCGGTGGAACAAGGGCGTGCGCCCGCAGCCCGTCCGCGAAGGCGTCCACTTCCCGCCGCACGTGTTTGGGCCATTGCTCCGCATCCCATTCGTGGGGATCGCGAGTCAGTCGCGCCGCCGCCCATCCTTGAAGCCGCCCCATGATGAAATTGGCCGCGACCCCGCCGACTTTTGCGATCGTGACTCGTTGCGCGGCCATCGTTGTTGACCTCGGTTGCCGAAACTAGAAAACTCCACGCAGGGGTGCTCCGGGAATGCCGCGGTAGCCCGCGGTTGCCGGGGCTTCCCCGAGTCCTCAGCGCAGCGGTGTGCCCGCCACCGGAGTGCCGTTGGTATCGAGGATCTGGAAGTGGTGGATGCCCGGCGTCGTCGGGTCCCGGTGCGTCCAGACGACCTCCTTGGCACGCGTGATCTCGGTGAGCTTGACCTCGTCCTTCTGCGCGTGGTGGCTCGTGATGACGGTGTTGCCGTTCGGCAGCCGCTGGACCCCGCACGCGTCGTTGATCGGCTTTCCCGGCAGGTCGTCATTGGTCACCGACCAGACGGTCTTGCCGGCCGGGTCGACCTCGATCACGAGGTTGCCCAGGGTGCAGCCGATGAGTGTGTTGCCGTTTTCGAGCCGGATCGCGGTGAACGGCATGTTCGGCGTGTTGACCTCCCAAACGACTGCGCCGGCGGGCGTGTATTCGCGCACGACCCTGTCGAGCAACTGGGGAACGAGATAGCTCCCGTTGGACAGCTTCCGGGTCATCCGGGTCTGGAGGTGATGGTCCTTCGTCTGGGCCTTCAAGGCGACCTCGACGACGATGTTCCCCTTCCGGTCCAGCTCGAGCAACCGTGGTCGGTCCCCCGCCTCGGTGACGAGAATGCGGTCGCGATCGACGGCCTGGACCGTGTTGACCTCGGACTGCGTCCCCTTGTACTCGAAGACAACCTCTCCCGACGGTGTGACTTCCACGGCGCCGCCGCCGGGGTAGGTGTTGCCCCGGGTCACGGCCAGCAGCCGGTGTCCGTTCGGCAGGACCCAGCCGTCGCGGGTCGACTGCGGATAGCTCCACGTGATCGACCCGTTGCTGTCGCGAATATAGGTCTTCCCGCCGGTCGCCAGGAAGCTGTGGCGGATCGCTGGGGGGGCGTCCGAGCCTGTCGCGGACGCGACCATCAGCGCGAGCGACGAGGCGGAAAAGAGGGGCAAGACCGCAGCAAGACGGCGCTTCATCGTCGAGTTTCCTCGGGGCTTTGCCAAGGGTGTGACCCGGGACCTACGAGCACGTATTGGACGCGGGCCGGCGGTCCGTGTCCAGCCGTCGCCCCGTCGAGTACCACCGCGAAGGAGAGGCGTCGCATCAACGGCTCAGGGAGCGTTCGCGGCTGTGTTCTCCAGTGATCGCTCGACGCACGCTTCCAGCACCTTCGCGAGTGCCCGGACGTGGGGTTCCTTGACCATGCTGTGATGCTGGCCGGGAACGAAGTGCACGTCGACCTCGGCCGCGAGCCGGCCCCAGCCCCGGTCTCGCGAGGTCGCGACCGCGAACGGTGCGTCGGAGGGTCGCAGCAATGTGATGCGGCCCGGGTAGGGGCGGGGGACGTAGCGGCTGGCCAGGACCATGTGGTGGTGAAAGAGACGCTTGAGCGCATCGAGGACCTGCTGCGCGACCCCCAGGGGAACGTCGCTACCAATTAGCCCGAGCTTCAGGGCGTGTTGCCACAGGTACGGGAGCTGCGCATCGGGTCCAAGCTTCGCCAGTTCCTCCAGCGAAACATCGAGCCCGTACTCCCGCCCGCCGGGGTCCTCTTCCGACGGCACCCCCGGCGCAGCCGGCGGCGTCGTATCCAGAAGCGCGAGCAGCGCAATGGACTCACCCTCGGAGAGGAACTGCTGGGCCATCTCGAGCGCGACCAGGCCGCCGACGGACCAGCCGCCCAGATGGTAGGGCCCGTGGGGCTGTACGGCCCGAATCGCCTTTATATATTCCGCTGCCATCGTTTCCATCCGGTCGGGAAGCGCCTCGCCGTCGCCGTGCAGGCCATGCGAGCGGATACCGTAGAACGGCCGCTCTCGCCCCAGGCGCTGGGCCAGTGCCTGGTAGCACACCACGATCCCCCCCGGCGGGTGGACCATGAACCAAGGCGGGCGCGTTCCCTCCGGCTGCAACGTGAGAATCAAGCCGCCGGGCGCGGGCCTTGGCTCGACCGCGGAGGGCCCGTCGTCGGCGAGCGCCCCCGGACCGAATCGGGCGAGCACGGCATTGGGATGCATCTCGCAGAGATGACGGGCCAGGCCGGCAACGGTCGGGGAATCGAACAGGGCGATAACGTAGACAGAAGCGCCGAGCGCTTCCTGGATGCGGTTGATCAGCACCGCTCCCTGGATGGAGCTGCCGCCGAGCTCGAAGAAGTGGTCGTCCACGCCGACCCGGTCCAGGCGCAGCACGTCGCACCACAGTCCCGCCAGGAATTCCTCCAAGGGCGAGCGCGGGGCCACGAACGGGCGGTCGAGCGCGGGACGCTCGTGCGGCGGCACGGGCAGGGCCCGCCGGTCCACCTTGCCCCCGGGCGTACGGGGCAGGGCCGGCAGCACGACGAATACGGATGGCACCATGTAACCGGGCAAGCGATCCTTCAAATATCGGCGCAGCTCGTCGGCCGTGGGCGGCTCCCCCTCGCCGACCACGTAGGCGATCAGCCGGTGCTCTCCCCCGGCCGGCTGGGCCGCGACGGCGGCCTCGCGCACGCAAGCGTGCGTCGCGAGTGCCGCCTCGACCTCGCCGAGCTCGACGCGGAACCCGCGCACCTTCACCTGGTGATCGAGCCGCCCCAGGAATTCGAGCGTGCCGCCCGACAACCAGAGGCAACGGTCGCCCGTGCGATAGAGCCGCGCGCCCGGCGTGGCGCAGAACGGGTCGGGGACGAACCGCTCGGCGGTTTGAGCCGGATCGTTCAGGTAACCGCGCGCCAACCCCGCACCGCCGATGTACAGCTCACCCGGCACGCCCGGCGGCAACGGCCGGAGGGCGCCGTCGAGCACATAGGCCCGACCGTTCGCGACGGGCCGGCCGATCGGAACCGAGGGTCGGGGCTCGTCGAGCCGGCAGGCCCACCACGTGGCGTCGACCGATGCCTCGGTCGGTCCGTAGAGGTTGTAAAGCGTCACGTCGAGCCGGTCGAGCAGCCGTTTCGGCAGGTCCGGCGGCATCGCCTCACCGCCGCAGCAGACCCACCGGATTGCCCGGCACGCGTCGAGCAGCGGGTCGTCGAGCATCAAGCGCAGGATCGGCGTCGGTGCCTCGAGGATCGTCACGCCTTCTCGCGCCACGCGCTCGAGCAGCCGGTGGGGGTCGTACTCCTCGCCGGGTGCGGCCAGGACAAGCCGCGCTCCCACGGCCAGCGTGGGGAAGATGATGCAGAGCGACGGGTCGAACGTGTACGACAGGTTGAACAGGACGCGGTCGGCCGCCAACAGCGTCAGGTCGCGGTCGCGCCAGAATACGGTGTTGACGATCGCCCGGTGCTCGATCATCACCCCCTTGGGGCGGCCCGTCGAGCCGGACGTGTAGATCACGTATGCGAGGTCGTGGCTCTGCACGCCCGTGTCGGACGGGGCCGTGTCATCGCCCGGCTGCGGCTCGGCCGGCTCGTCGAGGCAGACCACCGCGGCCCTCGTCGCGGGGAGCCGGCCGCGCAGCGAGCGCTGGGTGAGCAGCACCGGCGCGGCGGTGTCGGCCAGGACCAGGCTCACGCGCTCGGCCGGCGTGCTCGGTTCGAGTGGGACGTACGCGGCCCCGGCTTTGAGCGTGCCGAGGATCGCGACGATCATCGCGGGTGAACGTTCCAGGAACAGAGCGACGAAGACCCCGGGTCCCACTCCCCGCCGGCGCAAACGGTGGGCCAGGCGGTTCGAGGCGGTCTCGAGCTCGGCGTAGGTCAGCGTTCCGTCGTCGGTGCTGAGCGCGATCGCGCTGGGAGTTTGCGCGGCCTGCCGTTCGAACACGTGGTGGAGACAGACGTCGCGCGGGAACGCGACGTCGGTCCGGTTCCAGTCTTCGAGCACCAGCCTGCGCTCTTCGTCCGTGAGGCACGGCAGCTCGGACAGACGGCGATCCGGCCCGTCGGCGACGGCCTTCAGCAGGGTGAGGAAATGGCGGGCCAGGCGCTCGGCGGTCTTGGCGTCGTACAGGTCGCTGTTATACCGGAGCATGCCTTCGAGCGTGCCGTCCCCTTCCTCGAAGACCATCTCAAGGTCGCACTGGCTGGAGTGCTGCTCGACGTAGTACTGCTCCACCTGGAGGCCGCCCACGTTGAGCGTGGCCCCGGACGGCGGCAGGAAGAAGCGCCAGGCGCCGAGCTCCTGGGCGCGGTGCGACTTCTCGAGCGTGAACGACACCTGCACGAGCGGTGATCGGCTGAGGTCGCGCTCGACGTGCAGCCGTTCCACCATGAGCGAGAACGGGTAGTCCTGGTGCTCCAACGCTTCGAGTACGGTCGCCCCGGTGCGGCGGAGCAGCGCGCGGAACGGGGGATCGTCCGACAGGTCGGCCCGGAGCGGGAGCATGTTGATGAAGTAGCCAATCACCCCCTCGAACCCCGCGCGGCTGCGGCCGGCGAACGGGGAGCCGACCAGGAAGTCGTCCTGCCCCGTGTACCGGCCGATCAGCGCCTGGAACGTGGCGAGCAAGACCGCGTAGAGCGTGGCTCCCTCCGACGCCGCGAGCGCCTTGAGCCGGCGCGCGAGGCCGTCCTCCACCTGCCACGGTGCCGCGCCCCCCCTGCGCGTGAACACCGGGGGACGCGGCCGGTCGGCCGGCACGTCGAGCACCGGGGGGGCTCCCGCCAACTTCCGCTCCCAGTAGGCCCAGAGCCGCTCCCCCTCGGGACTGGCGAGCATCTCCGCCTGCCAGTGGACGAAGTCGCGGTATTGCTTCGCGGGTCGCGGCAGGCCGGCCGGCTTCCCCGCGCAGGCCGCCGGGTACAGTGCCTGCATCTCCTCGAGCACTAGCACCAACGACCAGAAATCGCCGACGATGTGATGGACCCCGATCAACAGGATATAGTCGTGGGGCGCTCGCACGAACAAATGCACGCGCAAGAGCGGTCCGCGCTCCAGCTCAAAAGGGCGGTCGGCCTCCTCTTCGAGCCGAGCGCGCAGCACCGCCTCGGACCAGGCGGATGCGTCGATCACCTCGACGGGCAGGGGAGGGCTCTCCTGGACGCGCTGGAGGAGCTCTCCGTCGCGTTCCTCGAACGTCGTACGGAGCGCAGGGTGGCGGTCGAGCAGCGTCCGCACGGTACGGCGGAAGGCGTCGATGTCGAGCGGCGACCGGATGCGCGACGGATAGCAGACGTTATACGCCGCGCTCCGGCGGTCCATCTGGTAGAGGAACCACATGCCGCGCTGACCGTGCGAGAGCGGAAACACGGCCTGCTGGCTCGCCCTTTCCTGGAGGAGCTGCGCGAGGAGCATCCGCTTCTCGGCGAGCGAGAGACCGGCGACGGTTTGCGTTGGGATGCTCATGACGCGCGATCCTCACCGAGGGCGTATCGGGCCATGGTTTCGTTGTAAGGCCGGCCATTGCCGGCCAAATTCTGGCTAGCGATTGACGCCATTGCCTCGGGCCTCCAACAGCGCGGTCAGCAGAGCGTCGACCTGGTCGCCCGATAGGTCGTCGACCCGGGACAGCAGTTCCGCGGGCGCGGCGTCCAGGTCCGTCGCGTGGGCCGTTCCGTTGCGGTCAGGTGCGTCCCCCGGCGCAAGCTGCTCGGCCAGCAGCACGGCGAGGCGCGAGACACTGGGGCTCCGCATCAGCTCGGCGATCGGCAGGTTCACGCGCAGCTCCCCTTCGATCCAGTTGCGCAGCTCGACGGCCATCAGCGAGTCGAGCCCGAGCTGGAGCAGGGGACGGTCGCCGTCGAGCCGGCCGGCCTCGGTCCCCAGCACGCGCGCCACCTTGTCGCGCAAGAGCATGCCGACCAGGTTCTGGCGCTCCGCCGGCGCGGCGGCGAGGATGGCGTCGAGGCGTGGCAAGGTTCCCGCGGGCGCCGGCCCGGCGTCGCCGGAACGGCACAGGTGCGCGAACCGGGGCGAGACCCGGCCCGTCACACCAAGACCGCGCCACCGCGACCATTCCAGGCGCATGACGCTGACCTGCACATGCTCGCGCTGCAACGCTTTTTCGAGCAACGCGAGCGCTTGCTGCACGGTGAAGCTCAGGACGCCCTGCCGCTCCAGGCGTTCGCCCAGCTCGCCGCGGCGAGCGAGGTAACCGACCTCGCCGAGGTACCCCCAGTTCACGGTCAGCGCGGGCAGGCCCGAAGCGCGGCGGTGCCAGGCGAGCGCGTCGAGGAACGCGTTCGCCGCTGCGTAGTTTCCCTGTCCCGCATGCCCGAAGACGCTCGACAGCGACGAGAACAGCACGAACAGATCGAGGGGCCGGCCGGCCGTCTGAGCGTGCAGGTTCCACGCGCCTTGGACCTTCGGGGCGAGTACGCGCTCCAGGAGGTCGCGATCGAGGTTGGTGAGCAGCGCGTCTTCCAGCACCATCGCCGCGTGGATCACGCCGCGGAGCGGGGGCAGATCGCGGTCGATCTCCGCCAGCACGGCCGCAACGTCCGCGCCCCTGCCGATGTCCGCTGCGCGAACGAGGACGCGGGCGCCGAGCCGTTGGAGCGCGGCGACAGCGTGACCGGCCTCGGGCGTCGTGATGCCGCGGCGGCCGAGCAGCACGAGGGTCCCCGCGCCTCGCTCGGCCATCCAGCGGGCTACCTCCAGGCCGAAGCCGCCGAGGCCGCCGGCGACGACGTAGGTCCCGTCGGCGCGGAACGTGACCGGCTCGTTCTCGGGCGGGCCGGCGGGCACCAATTGGTCGCGTAGCGAGAGTACGACCTTGCCGATGTGTTTGCCGTGCTGCATGAACCGAAAGGCGTCGACCGCCTCGCCGACCGGCCAGTCGCGGTGCGGCAGGGGAGGGAGCTCGCCCGCTTGCACGCGGCGCGTGACGTCTCGGAGCAAGGCACCGAGGAGGGCCGGCCGCTCGCGCATCACGCGATCGAGGTCGATGGCGAAGAAGGCGAGGTTGTTCCGGAACGGTTGAAGGCCGAGAGGAGAATTCTGATAGATATCCCGCTTGCCGATCTCGAGAAACCGGCCATAGTCGGCGAGTGCAGCCATGCCGGCGGCGATGGCGTCCCCCGGCAGCGAGTTGAGGATCACGTCGACGCCTCGCCCGCCGGTGCGCTCGCGCACTTCGTCGGCGAAGGCGAGCGAACGGGA
>JARLIH010000337.1 GCA_031291845.1 Isosphaeraceae bacterium
CGTCGCCGAAACGGAGACGCGCGTCAACTTCGACGAGGTGGCGGGGTGCGATGAGGCGAAGACCGAGCTGCGGGAGGTCGTCGACTTCCTCCGCCGTCCCGAGCACTACCGCGCGCTCGGGGCGAAGATCCCGAAGGGGGTGCTGCTCGTCGGGCCGCCGGGGACGGGCAAGACGCTCTTGGCTCGGGCGGTGGCGGGCGAAGCGGGCGTGCCGTTCTTCTTGATCAGCGGCAGCGACTTCGTCGAGATGTTCGTTGGCGTCGGCGCTGCGCGGGTCCGCGACCTGTTTCGGCAGGCCAAAGCGCAGGCCCCTTGCATCATCTTTCTCGACGAGCTCGACGCCATTGGCCGCCAGCGCGGCGTCCACGTCGGCGCGGTCAACGACGAGCGCGAGCAGACGCTCAACCAGCTCCTGGTGGAGATGGACGGCTTCGAGGCGAACTCGGGGGTCATCGTCCTGTCGGCCACGAACCGGCCCGACGTGCTGGACCAGGCCCTCCTACGCCCAGGCCGGTTCGACCGGCAGGTCGTGATCGACGCGCCCGACCTCGACGGCCGGGAGGCGATCCTGAAGATCCACGCTCGCAACAAGCCCCTGGCGAGCGACGTCGACCTCCGCCGCATCGCCCAGGCCACTCCCGGTTTCTCCGGCGCCGATCTGGCCAACGCAATGAACGAAGCCGCGCTCTTGGCCGCCCGACGGCAGGCGCACGTGATCGGCCAGGGCGACCTCGACGAGGCCGTCGAGAAGGTCGTCGCCGGCCCCGAGCGGCGCAGCCGGCGGCTCCAGGAGGACGTGAAGCGGCGCGTCGCTTACCACGAGGTCGGCCACGCCCTGGCCGCCGTCCACAGCAAGTCCAGCGACCCCGTTCAGAAAATCAGCATCATCCCGCGCGGGCACGCCGCGCTCGGCTATACGCTCCAGCGCCCCGAGAACGATCGCTACTTGATGACTCGCTCCGAGTTGATCGACCGCATCACCGGAATGATGGGGGGGCGCGCGGCCGAGGAACTCGTCTTCGGTGAAGCCACCACCGGCGCCGAGAACGACCTGGAGCGAGCCACTGCCATGGCCCGGCAAATGGTCTGTCTCTACGGCATGAGCCCCACGGTCGGCCTTGTCCACTGCGGCCAGAAGCCAGCCCCGTTTCTCACCGAGCCCTTCGAAGGTCCCTTCCAGCGCGATTGCAGCGAGGAAACAGCCCGAGCGATCGACGAGGAGGTCAAAAAGATCCTCGCCGAAGGTTGGGAGAACGCCAAAGGACTCCTCGCTGCGCACCGCGATGAGCTGGACCGAATTGCCGCTGAGTTGCTCCGCCGCGAAACCCTCGATTCCGAGACGTTTCTCGAACTCATCGGCAGGCCGAAAAACCCGCCTTCTCCCGTACCTTCGCCTCCGTCGGCCAACGGCCCGCCGTGCGCGACGAGACCCTGACAAAAGATGGGATTCGTCATCGCGCCTTGCCCCCGTACCGAAGCCGGCGGCAGAACACGGCTACGAATCGCCAAAGGGTCCTGCCAACGGCGATCTCATGACGGATGCCTCCGTCAGCCGTTTTCCTTGTGAACGTGCCCCCAAGTGATGGCACCGATTTGTACAGTCCTGAACAGTCTCTGTTCCGACCCGAGGGTCAGGAGGCCAGGAACGCTCGCAGATCGGCCGCCAAGGGGTCAGCCTCGTGATAACGGTTCTCCGGGTGTCGAGCCAGGCAACGCAGGCAGAACCGCTCCAGAGTCTCCGGCACGCCGGTCTCGATCGACCGTGGCGGCGGGACATCTCCGGCGACGATCTGCTCTCGCAATTCGATCGGGGATGACGCTTGGAAGGGCCGGCGGCCGGTCAGCAGCTCGAAGAAGACAACCCCGAGCGCATAGATGTCGGCCCGATGGTCGGCACGCCCGAGCGTACTGTCCAGTTGCTCGGGAGCCATGTACGCGAGGGTCCCGGCGGCGCCCACATCCTTCAACAACTCCTCCTCGACCACAGCGATGCCGAAGTCGGTCAGGTAAGCACGGCCGGACCCATCCAGCAGGATGTTGCCGGGCTTGATGTCTCGGTGGACGTACCCTTGAGCGTGTGCGTGCCCCAACGCGTCAGCGACCTCGGCAATGACGTGCGCAGTTTGCCGGTAGGACAGTCGTTCATCCTTGATCCGGCTCTGCAGATCGATCCCCTCGATCCACTCGGACACGATGAAGCAGCTTCCGCCGTCCTTGCCCACGTCATGGACCGGAACGATGTTCGGGTGCCGGAGCCGGGCGACCTTCTTCGCCTCGATCCGGCATTGGTCCACCTCCTCGGCCCCAACCGGACGGTCGACCTTCGGGACCTTCACGGCGACCGGCCGGTCGAGCCAGGTGTCGAACCCCTTGTAGACGCGCCCGAATCCGCCGACGCCGATCAGGACGTCGAGGCGGTATCGATCCGCCAACGTGCGGGGCAGGCCCGTTTCCGGCAGGATCGTGTCGGCCTGCCCGTCCTTTGGGGTAGTCGTCACTTCGAGAGGTTGGTTGAGCCAATCGACCAGGCCCAGTTTTACGAGCTGCCGACGGAACTCGTCCAGCCGGTCCGGGCAGTCCCGGCACAACTCCTCAGGCGCAGGGTCTTGGCCCTGGGCCTTGGCCTCCTCCCAGCGAACGAGGAGTTCGAGGATCTCTTCACGGCTTCTCGTCATCGGCCTCCTCATTCGCCCTGCAGGTGTTCGCCGTTCAAGGCTTCCTGAAGCCGCAGGCGGGCCGAGGCCCAGCGCCGCTGGACGGTCTTGGTCGTCACTCCGAGCACCTCGGCCGCCTGGGCGTGGGTCATTCCCTGATACCAGAGCAGGCCAAATACCTCACGCTCCTCCGTGGGCAACCGTTCCACCGCCTCGTGGAAGGCCATCCACCCCTCGAGCGTTTCGGGCCGACCCGAGCCGTCGCCGACCTGGGCGAGACGGACGCCGGGATCGGTGCCGTCGGTGTGATGGTTGGCTCCGAGACCTTCGGGACCGTAGTAGCTGCGGGCCAGGTCGATCAACTCCCGGCGGATCTGGGTCGCCGCCAGGTTGTCGAAGTGACGGACGGTCTCGGGCTGGACTTCCGCCAGGCTCCGATGCAGCCGTGTCAGGGCGGCGTTGAGCAGATCGTCGGTCTGTTCCCAGCGCCGGAGGTGGGGATGACGCCGGAGCATGGCCCGCGCGAGCGCCGTGAATCGCAAGCCGGCGAGGCGGACCAAGCCTTCTCGGGCCGAGGCGTCACCAGCCCGGTGGCGTTCGAGCAGATCATCGACTTCGTTCGTCCGATCCATGCCCCTCTCGGCCTTGCGAGGACTACTGACGTGCGAACCCTCCTCATCTTACCGGCTCGCACGACGGGTGACAGCCCGATCACTTCAAGCCGAGATCTCTACCGACGGCCTTCTGGTAGCGATCTTTTTCGCCGCACCCTGTCCACCTTGGCAAACGGCTCTCGCACTCTATTCCAGGACGGTGGCTCGGGATCACCGCCCAGCACAGATCACGAAGAGACCCAACCGGAAAGGATGGGGGTCATGACCAAAGAAATCAGGTCTGCTGAGTGGGACGCGGAGGTCCTCGAGTCGAACGTGCCGGTCCTCGTGGACGTATTCGGCACCTACTGCCCGCCGTGCCGGGCGCTCGCTCCGACGCTCGACCGGCTCGCCTCGGAATACGAAGGCCGCGCCAAGGTCGTGAAGGTGGACGTGGAGGTCGACCGAGACCTGGCCAGCGGGCTGCACGTCGCCTCGGTCCCGACCGTGATCGCCTTCCGTGACGGCAAGGAGTTAGGCCGTCTCGTCGGCCTTCGACCGGAAGGGGCGTACCGCAAGCTCCTCGTGGAGGCGGGCGTCTCTTAGGGCAGGGGAACGGGGCGGTTGAGGCCTCAGAGTGCCCAGGCGCTACTGCAATCACGTCTTTCCTCGGAAGTGGTGATGGGAACGCCGGCGGTCGCCCTCACTTTGCGGATTCTTATGAATCGGTTTCAGGTCTCATTCCGGCGCCGCTGGAATGAGCACTGAAACCGATTTCTCACCATTTCGGGTCTACGCGGAGTTCTGACTTGACACCGATTTCCCTACTCAAGCCATGCTCGGCCCGGCTACGATGCGGCCGGACAACAACCCGTTGCTGACCAACGTGCCGCTGGACATGAAGCTGGTGTTCAACCTGAACACCAACCAGGTCATCATCGTGTCGGCGCAACGAGCGTCGAACGGAAGCTACAACTTCCGGCTGGGGAAGGTGCAGTTGACGACCCGCGATCCTCTGTTGAACAACGCGGGTCAAGTTGCGGGCGTCAATGGCTCGTCGTGCTTCGGTCCGTTCGAGATTAACGTGGGGGCCAGCCCTTGCGCGTCATCATCCAACCTCCGTCCATCGGCCCTGCCGAGGGATCGCAGTGCCCCGGGAACGACCGCGGGGCCCGCTGTAGACGGCGGGTCATGGGACGAGCGAGAAGACGTACTGAGCCTGATGTCGGAAAATATATTATTAACTAATTGTTATCACGCAAATGTATTTTCACCTTGCTAAACATCTGTTTTCGTGTAGGGCGACTTGCCTGCGTCGGGGCCTACGTCGACAAAAGAGCTAAGCAGAGCGTGAGATGCGAGGTATAGTGTACAATCGGGGGTCATGATCTCTGCATCTTCGGAGCACCGGCCATGCGGCTGAGGCGGGTCGGCACAGGGCGCCTCGCGTTGATGGGCCTCATGGCCTCCGTGCTTGCGGGATGTGGCTCCGAGCCCGTGCCCCGGCCTCAACCACTCCGAGAAGGCCGCCCTCTCGTCCAAGCAGGCCAGCGTCCCATGCAGCCGACGGAAAAACCCGTGCGAGGACTGGACCAGCGAGCTCCTCGCGCCCTGAACGGCTCGGTTTGGGTCTATCAAATCGGCGGTAAGGACGATCTGCCGCAGGACGTCGTGTCGATCGTGCCCCCCGAAGCGGTCTTCGCCCGAGGGTTGGCCCCAGAAGCGATCGTCGGCAAGCTGATGCGCCCCGCTGGCGAGGGTGAGGTAATCACACCCGACAACTTCGCCCGGAATCGCCTCTTCGTCGAATTCCTCCATGAGGTCATTGCCCGGCATGGGCCGGAGTTGGCTGCTCTGCGGGCGGAGGCGGTGCGGATCGGAAACGGTTGGGTGTACATTATTGACGCGCGGACACCGGACCCCCGGGGGAAGGTCCCACGTGAGGACATCCTTGGTGCTTTCCCAGTGAAAGCCGGCGCCGTGGTGGCTGAGTCCTACTGGCGGAACCCGAAGCACGTAATCTTGTCGAAGGACGGTTTCTTTCGGCTCGACGCCGCGCTGCAAAAGCGACTTCTGGGCGAGTTAGCAACGCACCATGCCGAGCCTCCGGGGGGCGATGTCCGGGCTCCGGCGAGATAAGTGCTAAAAATGTGTCATTATAAAATGTGACACAGTGTCATATCCACGATTCTTATTTTAATGCTGCGTGATAATTGCTAGTGTTTGACATATTTTAGGAGCCTGACTTGGTGGTTGGCGGTACTTGACACCTTTTCAGCGCGTTCCTCGCGTGAGAGGTAACGCATTTCTGATCCATTACGCGGACAACTTCGTGATCGGAAGGTCCCGGGAAGACGACGCACGGCGGGACCTGGAGGCGCAGCGAAAGCGGATGACCGAGTACGGCCTCACGATTCACCCGCGGAAGGCGCGGCTGGTGCCGACACCACACCTGTCGAGGCCGACTTCGACAGCGAGGGACGGTAAATCGGTGCCCGTTCTCTTTTCGGCGCCGCAGAAAAGCGATCGGGCACCGGTGGCAGGCCCATGGCCCGCGCGACTTATCCTCACCGTCCCCGAGCCGACTCCCTGGGCCGGCGTTGCTCGCTGTCATAGGCGGGCTTAGACCCAGGCCTCGTGTTAGCCGGTCAAGCTAATGGCCGGGGCCACCCGTAGCCACCTTGATGCAGGAAAACCGGTGTTAGCCGTCACCCTGACCAAGCCGGCGTGACGGCTGACATCGATTTCCCCACGGATTCCGTCGGCTCGGGCATCGCCTCGACCTTGACACGCCCGACCAGGTGAAGGCTATTCGTTGCGACCTCAAGGCTTGGCGACGGCTTCCAATGCGGCCAGCGCGGCTTTGGCCACCTGGCCGTCCTCCGTGGACTTGACACCCGACACGCCGATGGCCCCGATGATCTTGCCGTCTTGGATGATCGGCAGCCCGCCTTCGACGGGCATGACGCCGGTTCGCAGTGCCCGGAGGCCGGCCCCGCCTTGGGCGATGGCGTCCTCGAAATACTTGCTCGGCCTGCGGAACAAGGCTGCGGTCTTGGCCTTCTCGAGGGAAACCTCGATGCTACCGAGCTGCGTGTTGTCGATCCGATGGAAAGCGACGAGGTGCCCGCCGCTGTCGACGACCGTGATCGCGACGGGCCAGTTGTTCTTTTTTGCCTCCGATTCGGCGGCGGCCACCAGCTTCAGGGCCGTTTCGAGCTTGATGGGAGGGCCGTAGGGGATCGGTTCCTGGGCATTGGCATGGGAGACCGCAAACGTCAGTAACGCGAGGGCGAGCATTTTGGCGGGGATTCTGAGAAGCACGGGACATCTCCTGCGAGTAGGGAGGATTCAGCAACTTATAAGGTGGTGGCGATCCATCGAATTCTTCGCATGGGATATCCGTGTCGGTTGTCATTTCGGCGGCGCCGGAGAGCCGACACCGATTCCCCGCTCTCCAAGCGAATGCCCGAGTTTCTTGCTGCCTTAACGGCAAGGACGGGCGGTATCTTGTCGCGCGGCGTTCCACTCGGCCCTTCGGACTTCTACGCGTTGTGGGTCGCGACGCGAATCCGACGTCGGTCTCGTTCCGCTCGCGATCTACTCCCATTTTCAATGCGAGCACGAAAAAAGGACTTACGCCTGGTCGACGTAAATCCTTTGATGACAATGCCGAAGAGAGGACTTGAACCTCCACGGGCATGGTTAGCCCACTAGGACCTGAACTTACCGTGGGTCCGTGGCACTCTTCGGGCAGACAACGGGCTGTCTCGCAAAAAGCCTTTGGTCTTGGGTATTTCGGGCCCTAATCGCAGGGCATCCACAGAGTATCAAGAGGGTGGTCGCGTGGCCAGTGCTGGCGGAATTTTGGCGTAAAAGTGTCGCGTTAGGATCGACGCGACAGGCTGCGGGTGCGGAGCTTAAAATCTAGCTGCGTCCTTGTTTCGGTTCCCGCGTCCATCTCGGAGGCCCGCGCCAGTGCTTGTGTGTCGATATACTCCCGGATCTTCGTCAGTTTGCCATTCCGAACGGTAATGTCGAAGACCCAATCATCCTTGAACAGTTTATTCGTGGCCTTGATCTTCCCCGTAGCGACGCCGATGACCAGAACCCGGTCTCCCTGCGCGACGAATTCGGGGGGTCCTGGGTATGAAGTTTCCACCATCTCGGAAGCCTTCTGAAGCAAGTCCGCCAATCCCGCGTGACCGCAGTGCGTGCCGGCCAGCGGCCAGTCAGCACCCGGGATGATCCACTCGATGTCTTCGGCGACCAGCGCCAGTAGACCCTCTCTGTCGACACGGCCCATCGCGGCGAAGAAATCCTTGACGGTCTGGACGTTCTCTTGAATGCTCATCGAAATCTTTCCATTTCCCTTGAATTGGGTCGCGCGGGGTAGTTGATTCAGCTCAGCGGCCAGGGAAGTAGTGGCCGTTGTCCAAATCGGCGAGCAGGCTGGGCCGAGCGGGTTCCCATCCGAGGGTCTGGCGGGTGATGAGGTTGGACGCCGGGAGGTTCAGCGTGACCAGATTCGCGAGGAACCCGAAGTATCCCGGAAGCATCAGCACGTCCGCGGGAATGCTCACGGCCGGCAGGCCCAGACGGCTGCCAATGGCTTCGGCGATCTCGCGGAACCGGATGC
>JARLIH010000338.1 GCA_031291845.1 Isosphaeraceae bacterium
CGGGGCGTTGGCGGCAGACCGATCAGGTCGAGGCTGAGGCGGCGGATGAGCGTGACCTTGTCGGCCTCGGGCGACCGCGTCAGGTTGGCCCGCTCGAGCCGGTCCAGGATGAACCGGTCGATCGGCTGGCGGGGCCAGGACGTGTCCTTCACGGCGGGTTCCACGGGACGAACGGGTGGCACGAAGGCCCAGTGCGCGGCGGTAGCCGGCTGCTCGTCCGCGGGATGTTTCGCTCCCTGGTCGATCCAGGCGCGGAGCGCCGCGACTTCCTTTTCGCTGAGGGGAGGCCGCTTGAGCGGCATACGTTCGCCGTTCCCCTCGCCGAGCACGGCCGCGATGAGCGGGCTCTCGTCACTCCGGCCCGGGACGATTGAGGGACCTTGCTTGTTGCCCTTCACAGCGGCTTCGGCCGTGTCCAACCTCAGCCCGGCGCGCGGCTTGATCGCCCCGTGGCACGTCGTACACTGCCGCGTAAGGATCGGCTTGACGTCGCGCGTGTAGTCGACGGCCTCCCCAGCGCGGACGGTCCCGGCCAAGAGGAACGAACCAACGACGAGGACCGATGATGGTTTCATGGGTGGGAACCGGCGAGGCCATCGGCAGGGCACAGCGCGGAGGGTTGCCGTAGTTTAAGATTACTCTTGCGCCCCTCCAAGATGCCAGGGAAATCCTGCCCGCGTTCGCCTGGCGGACGACCGCACCGCCATCCTCTCCTTCCGGGAGAGGTGATCGGAACGTTCGCCCTTCGGCACCAGAAAATGCGTTTGTCCACCAGCGGCTTTCCGGCGACATCCGGGTGGCAGACGCTACGTGAGACGCTACGATAGGGGCCATCCCCGAACCGGGTTTTGCATCGGGCCCACACGCTGGAGAGTCTCGCTATGCGCTTCCGCCCCCTGGGTCGTACGGGCCTGGAGCTGCCCTGGCTGAGCTTCGGGGCCTCGTCGCTCGGACAGGAGTTTCGGACGGTCGACCTGAACGAGGCCATTCGCTCGGTCCACGTCGCGCTCGACCTGGGCATGAACTTCATCGACACGTCCCCCTATTACGGCCGGGGGATGAGCGAGTGCCTGCTCGGCGTGGCGCTCCGCGGCATCCCGCGGGAGCGCTATCTTCTCGGTACGAAGCTCGGTCGCTATGCCCCCGCGCACTTCGACTTCTCCGCCCGTCGAGTGGCCGAGAGCGTCGACGTCAGTCTTATGCGGATGGGAGTCGAGCATCTCGACATCATCCTCTGCCACGATATCGAGTTCGTGGAGATGAGCCAGATCGTCAACGAGACGCTCCCCGCCCTGCGCAAGATCCAAGAGCAAGGGAAGGTGCGGTTCGTCGGCGTCAGCGGCTACCCGATGAGCATGTTCCGCTACGTGCTCGATCGCACGGAGCTGGACGTGATTCTGTCCTACAACCACTACACGCTTCAAAACACGATGCTCGCCGACCTGGTGCCTTACCTGAAGTCCAAGGGCGTCGGTATCATGAACGCCGCCCCGTTTTCGGCCCGCCTGCTGACGAACGCTCCGCTCCCGCCCTGGCACAAGGCAACCCCCGAGGTCCGTGCCGTCTGCAAGAAGGCCGCCGATCACTGTGCCGCGCGGGGCGTCGACATCGCTCAACTGGCGCTCCAGTTTTCGCTGGCCGACGAGGACATGACGACGTGCGTCGTGGGCTCGGCCAACCCGGAGAACGTGCGAAAGTGGGTCGAATGGTCAGAGCAGCCCGCCGATCCGGTGCTGCTCGGCGAAGTGCTTGATATTCTCAAGCCTATCCACAACTGGTTTTACGTCGAGGGCCGGCCCGAGAACAACGACCCGCTGCCCGCGTAGGGCCGGCCATTGCCGGCCGACGATCTTCGGTTCGACGATCGAAAACTGCGTGACCGATTGGGAGTCGACGATGAAAGCCCTGCTGCTGGAAGCCCCGAAGCAATTCAAGAAAATCGACACGGAAGGCCCCGACAAGCCCGGGCCGGCCGAGGCCCTGGTGCGCGTCCACCGCATCGGGATCTGCGGCACGGACATCAGCGGCTACCTGGGCAAGATGCCGTTCTTCAGCTACCCGCGAATTCCGGGGCACGAGCTGGGCGTGGAAGTCGTCGAAGTCGGCGCTGATGTCACGAATGTGAAACCCGGCGACCGCTGTTCGGTCGAGCCGTACATCAACGACCCGAACAGCTACGCAAGCCGCCGGGGGTTCCCGAACTGTTGCGAGAAGCTCGAAGTGCTCGGGGTCCATCGCGATGGCGGCATGCGGCCGCATTTCGTGCTTCCCGCTCGGAAGCTGCACCCGTCGACCAAGCTCGCGTTCGATCAGCTCGCCCTTGTCGAGACGCTGGCGATCGGTTGCCACGCGGTCAACCGGGGAGCGCCGAGGCCCGATGAGTCGTGCCTCATCATCGGGGCCGGTCCAATCGGCCTGGCCACGTTGGAGTTCGTGAAACTCACGGGCGCGAAGACGATCGTGCTCGACATGAACGAGCAGCGCCTCGAGTTTTGCCGTCGCGCGATGGGTGTGGCGCATACGGTCACGCTGACCGAAACCGTCGAAAAGGACCTCCGCGACCTGACCGACGGCCACCTTCCGGACGTCGTGATCGACGCCACGGGCAACAACGTCTCGATGTCGAATGCCTTCGGCCTCGTTGCGCCGGGGGGAGGACGCCTCGTCTATGTCGGGATCACCACGGAGGAGGTTCGGTTCCGGCACCCCGTGTTTCACAAGCCGGAGGGAACGCTTCTCTGCTCCCGGAACGCGCTCCCGGAGGACTTCACGCGCATCATCCGCCTGATCGAGGAGGGGCAGATCAACACCGGGCCGTGGATCACGCATCGCTCGGCGTTCGACGACCTGCCCGGCGTGTTTCCGTCGTACACGAAGCCTGAGACCGGTGTGATCAAGGCCATTGTCGAAGTGGATCTGGACTGAACGAAATCGTCTCGTAAATGGGGAGCCGTCGAGCGATGGCAGAGCATTCGGCAGAGCGTTCCTCCTGCGTCACCTTGGGGCTGACACCGAGCTTCGGGTTCGGCGACCGGATCGGGCTCGCGACACCGGGTCATGTCGAGGCCATGCGCCGGTCCGGCGCGGGGATCGCGCCGATCTTCCCCCAGCAATCGATCCGGGAGATGGCTCGCACCGGGCGCACGCCGGAACGCGTGATGGACGACGCCCTGCGCGGCATGCACCAGGCGGGTTGGACCGGCACGACGGGCGCGGACGCGGACCACTTGAAGACGCCGGAAGACGTGAACGTGACGGCTGCCGCCGGATTCACGTTCTTCACGATTGACCCGTCGGACCACGTCGACGCACACGCCGACAACTACGACGAGGCGATACTTCGTGCCAAGTTTGCTTCGGTCGCGGCGGAAATCGACTGGTTCGAGAAGTACCGCGGCAAGTCCGTCACGCTGCAGACAGGGACGACGATCGCGCTCGACGAGCAGGCTTGCCTGCGGGCCGCGGTCAAGTACGGACGAGCGTTAAACCACGCACTGCGTCTGGCGGACCATATCGCACGGGTCCAGGCCGACGCAGGCAGGGATTACGAGATCGAGTTGAGCGTCGACGAGACGGAGCAGCCGACGACGCTGGGCGAACACTACATCATTGCCGACCAGTGCATGGGCCGTGGCATGAAGCTGGTGAGCCTGGCGCCTCGGTACATCGGCGACTTTGAAAAGGGAGTCGATTACAAAGGCGACGCCGCTGCGCTGGAACGATCGCTCCGAGACCACGCGGCAATCGCCGAGCTCCTCGGACCCTATAAGCTGAGCCTGCATTCGGGCTCGGACAAGCTCTCGATGTACGCGGCCCTGGCCCGTGCGACGAAGGGGCGGTTCCATGTGAAGACGGCCGGCACGAGCTACCTCGAAGCGCTCCGTGTCGTCGCTCGTCACGACGCGCCGCTCTTTCGCCGGATCGTCGACTTCGCACGGGGACGGTACGACACGGACAAAGCGACGTACCACGTCTCGGCCACGCTCGGCTCGGCGCCGCCGGCTTCGGAAGTCGCCGACACGGCCGAGCTCGAGCGACTGTACCTGGAGAACTGGTCGGACGTGGCCGAGGGATTGGGATTCACGAATCCAGGGCGGCAGATCCTGCACTGCACGTTCGGATCAACGTTGACCCACCCGGAGTTTGGGCCGGCGGTCCGTCAGGTGCTGGAGCAGCACCCGGGCACCTACACCGAGGTGCTCGCCGACCATTTCAGTCGTCACCTGGATGCACTGCGATTGGGAATGTAAGTCGGGTCGGCCATTGCCGGCCGGCCCCACCAGAGGAACTCGGTCGATGGCGAACGGTTATCTCGAGGAATTGTTTGGGCTGAGCGGCCAGGTCGCCGTCGTGATCGGCGGCACGGGGGTGCTCGGCGGCGCGTTGGCCCTGGGGCTCGCGAAAGCGGGGGCGGCCGTGGTCGTCGCCGGGCGCGACCCGGCAAAGGGTGCCGCGCGCGTGTCCGAGATCGAGGCCGCTGGGGGGAATGTAACCTACATGTCGGTCGACGTCACGCGCCGGGAGTCGATCGAACAGTTGCTGAGCGAGACGCTCGGCGCTCTCGGGCGGGCCGACATGCTGATCAACGGCGCCGGAGTCAACAGCGCGAGTGCGTACTTCGACGTGAAGGACGAAGACTGGGACCGGGTCATCGACAGCAACCTGAAGGCCGTCCACTGGGGCTGCCAGATCTTCGGCCGCCACATGGCGAGTGCGGGGGGAGGCGCGATCGTGAACATCGCGAGCGTGTCGTCGCACCTGCCCCTCTCGCGGGTCTTCGCGTACTCGGCGTCGAAGGCGGCGGTCGTGAACCTGACACAGAACGTCGCCCGGGAGCTCGCCCCGCAAGGGGTGCGCGTCAACGCGCTGTGCCCGGGCTTCTTCCCGGCGGAGCAGAACCGCAAGATCCTCGACCCCGCGCGCATCGAAAAAATCATGGCGCAGACGCCGATGGCTCGTTTCGGCGAGCCGCACGAGCTCGTGGGGGCGACGTTACTCATGCTCTCGCGGACGGCGGGCAGCTTCATCACGGGCGCGTCGTACTACGTCGACGGCGGCTTCACGGCCATGCGGCTCTGACCGGCGCGAATTCACGCAATGGGGACTCGTTCATGACCATTCAGTCTTGCGTAACGATCAGCCTCGTCCCGCAGGCGCGGGGGGGACCGTTCGTTTTCTGGGACGATCTCGCGGAAGGCTGCCGCAAAGCCGCCGCACTGGGCTTCGACGCCGTCGAGGTCTTTCCGCCGTCTCCCGACGCGGTCGACCCGAGCGAGCTGCGCCGGCTGCTCGCGGAACACCGCCTCAAGCTGGCAGCCGTCGGCACCGGCGCCGGCTGGGTCGTGCAGCGCTTGACCCTCACGCACGCCGACGTGGCCCAGCGTGCGCGTGCCCAGGAGTTCGTCCGGTCGATCATCGACTTCGCCGGGCCGTTCGGTGCGTCGGCGATTATCGGCTCGATGCAGGGTCGTTGGGGCGACGGCGTGACGCGCGAGGACGGCCTGGCCTATCTGGGCGAGGCCCTCAACGCCCTCGGGGAGCACGCAGCGCAGTATGGGGTCCCCCTGCTGTACGAGCCTCTGAATCGCTACGAGACCAACTTCGTGAACACGGTGGCCGACGGCGTGGGCCTGCTCGGGACGTTGACGACGCGGAACGTGAAGCTGCTCGCCGACCTGTTCCACATGAACATCGAGGAAGCCGACATCGCCGCTGCGATTCGCGCGGGGGCCGGTTCGATTGGCCACGTGCATTTCGTCGACTCGAACCGGCGTCCGGCCGGGTTCGGTCACGTCGACTTCGTTTCGGTCGCGAACGCGTTGCATGCCATCGGGTACAACGGCTACGCGTCGGCTGAGGCCCTCCCCTACCCGGACTCGGACGCCGCCGCGCGCCGGACGATCGATTCGTTCCACCGTTATTTCCGCGCGTCCGAGGCGTGACCTGATAGGAAACGTTTTGAATGCTCAAGCACACCCTGATTCACCCGAAGATCAACGAGATCATCGCTCGCGCGGGGCACCACGCGAAGATCCTGGTCGCCGACGGGAACTACCCGGCCTCGTCTAAGAAGGGGCCGAACGCCGAGCTGGTCAGCTTGAACCTGATGCCGGGGGTCGTCTCGTGCACCCAGGTGCTCCAGGCCCTTTTGTCGGCCGTCCCGATTGAAGCCGTCAACACGATGGGCTACGAGACCGAGGGCCCCTACGCACTCGACGAAGACCCGCCGGTCTGGGACCTCTACCGAGCGGTCATCCGGGAATCCGGCCTCGACCTGACGCTGGAGTCGATCGAGAAGTGGGCCTTCTACGAGGCTGTCGCCACCGCGGACCACGTGCTCACGATTCAGACGGCCGACCAACAGCGTTTCGCCAACGTGCTGCTCACGGTTGGCGTGCGGATGGACTGAGGCGCTCATGCCACTGACGATCGACGCCCACCAGCACTTCTGGGACTTGAGCCTGCCGTTTAACTACGGGTGGCTCGACGCACCGCTGAACGCGCCGATTCGGCGCGACTTCTTGCCGGAGCACCTCGAACCCCTGATCCGCAAGGTTGGCGTGGACCAGACGATCTTCGTCCAGACGCAGCACGACGTCGCCGAGAATCGCTGGGCGCTTGGCCTCGCCGAGCGGCATGACTTCATCGCGGGCGTCGTCGGTTGGGTGGACCTCGCGAGCCCCCAGTGCGAAGAACAGATCCTGGAGTTCAAAGACCACCCGAAGTTCGTCGGCGTCCGGCACGTGACGCAGGACGAGCCGGACGACGATTTCATCGTGCGCGCGGACGTCGTTCGCGGCCTGAAGGTGCTCGAGAAGCACGGCGTTCCGTTCGACCTCCTGTTCTACGTCAAGCACCTCCGCCACGTCCCGCGGCTCGCGGCCCTGCTGCCCGACTTGCCGCTGGTGATCGACCACCTGGCCAAGCCGCACATCAAGGACCACCGCACCGACGACTGGCTCCCCGCCTTTCGCGCGGCCGCGGCGTGCCCCAACGTCCACTGCAAGCTCTCCGGCATGATCACCGAGGGCGACTGGGCGCGCTGGACGGCGGAGGACTTGAAGCCGTACGTGCACGCCGCGCTGGAGCTGTTCGGACCGGAGCGCCTGATGTTCGGCTCCGACTGGCCCGTGTGCGAATTGGCCGGCACGTACTCCCAGGTGTTCGAGGCGCTCCAGGACGCGCTCGGCCCCTTGAGCGACACGGAGCGCGGGCACATCTTCGGCGGCACCGCCGCTCGGTTCTATCGTCTCGATGCGGATTCCAGGATTCGATCATGACCACGGCAGACGCTCCGTTCTCCCTGCTTCCTGACGACGACGTCCGGCGCATCGTCGCCGAGCGCGCACAAACCCTCGACCTCGCGGGCAAGCGGGTCTTACTGATCGTTCCCGACGACACGCGGACCTGCCCCATCGGGCTCATGATCGGGGCGCTCAATGACGCCATCGGCCCGGCCGTCACTTCGCTCGACGTCCTGATCGCCCTGGGCACGCACCAGCCGATGTCGCTCGAACGCATTTACCGGCACCTCGGCATCGACGCGGCTTATCACCAGGCGAAGCTGCCGAAGACCCGTTTCCTGAACCACGCCTGGAACGACCCGGCCCGGCTGAAAACGGTGGGCACGATCCCGTCCTTGACGCTCCGCGAGCTCTCGGCCGGCTGTCTCGACGGCGCGATCGACGTGAAGGTCAACAGCGTGATCTTCGACTACGACCACCTCATCATCGTCGGGCCGACGTTCCCGCACGAGGTCGTCGGCTTCTCCGGCGGCAACAAGTACTTCTTCCCGGGCATCGCCGGCCCGGAAATCATCGACATGTTCCACTGGCTGGGTGCATTGATTACCAATCGCCGCGTGATCGGCACCCACTACACCCCCGTGCGCGCGGTCGTTGACCACTGCGCGGCGATGATCGACCTGCCGAAGCACTGCTTCTCGCTGGTCGTCACCAAGGCCGGCCTGCACGGGATCTATTTCGGCACGCCTGAGCAAGCCTACGACCAGGCCGCGCGACATTCGGCGCAGGTCCACATCAAGCACATGCCTCAGCCGTTCCACACCGTGATCTCGGTCTGCCCCGAGATGTACCCCGAGCTCTGGACCGCCGGCAAGTGCATGTACAAGCTCGAGCCCATCGTCGCGCAGGGCGGCACGTTGGTCATTCACGGTCCCCACCTCGCCGAGGTCTCGAAGACGCACGGACACTGGATCGAGCAGGTCGGCTATCACGTCTTGCCGTACTTCACGAGCCAGTTCGAGAAGTTCCGGCACGTCCCCTGGGGCGTCCTCGCGCATTCGACGCACGTCAAGGGGACCGGCCGTTACGAGGGCGGGGTGGAAGTGCCCGACGTGAACGTGACGCTCGCCACGGCCCTGTCGCCGGAGGCATGCCGCAAGATCAACCTCGGCTACCGCGATCCGGGCTCGATCAACCTCGACGACTATCGCGGCCGCGAGGCCGAGGGCGTGCTGGTTGTGGAGCGAGCGGGTGAAGTGCTGTATCGGCTGGAATCCGATTTGCCGGTGAGCGAGTGATCATTCGGTCGGTCGCCTGACGGACGTGAATGATACCGTCGATGAGGGGCTGTTCGCCTGAAAGCTTAGTCGTTTCTCGCGAGTGATGCCTTGAAACCTTCACTTGTCGACTGCGCGTGCCTTTTCGGCGTCATGGGGAAACCAAGGGTCAGCGGAAAAACCCTGATCGTCCCCGCGCTCCTGGAACTGGAAGACCCCACGGACCTCCCGGAGCATTGGCTCCACGACCACTTGAGCCAACGCGAGGACCAGTGGCCGCCGGGCGCGCTCGACGCCTGGGTGCGGGCGAGGATACCCCGGCTCTTCGAATTCACTCCGCCTCGTTGTGTGAATAACGTGAGCGCGCTGGTCAACATCGCCTTTGTCGCCGTGAGCTCCTTCGAAAGATGTGGGCAAATGGACCTGTGCCCCTTCGTCTGTTCTGTCGCTTTCCATCCGGAAGATGATCTCCAAGAAGAGCCGCTCGTCGGCCTCTTTTTCAGCAGGCGCGGACCGTCGAGGCGGGTGAAAGCTCGTATTGCCGACCGCTTCTGGTCCCTTCTGCTCAAGGAACCGTACTCGCTCGAGCCCTTCCTCGATACCCTTTTCCATGATTACGACGGCTATGTGGTGGGGTTCGATGGCGAAACGTTTATCAGTGAGCCGCTCTTTCACAAGTGGGAAGACGGCCATGTCGAGAATCACTACGCGTACCTGATGGGCCCCTTGCGCTGGTGCGAGGATTGCGAGGGGACAGGCATTGAGGATACGTTTCCCTATCTTGAGGATTGTGCGACTTGTCGAGGAGCGGGCAGTGTGACTTGGTGAGACAGCGACGAGTCGCCGAAACGCGAAGGGAGGACGACGAAGGACGGAGGGCGGCTCGACCACCTGCTTATCGCCTAGAAAAATCTGGTACAAAATCGAACAACCACGTCTCGACGTTCGTCTATTAGTGGGCGCGCGTGCGCTTCGCTCGACTTGGCTGGCCTCGGCCGCAAGCGGCCGCCAGCCAGGTTCGAAGCGCTAAAATCGAGACGAGCCCGGTAAAGCCGACCGTAGCCTCTTGCGGACCGCCTCGCCCCGAGTTGCGCAAAAACACCAAAAACACCAAAAACCCAAAAGATACGCGGAGAGATCATTAGAATATAACGAATAGGAAAATTGGGAAACATTTCTCGGGCCAATGCGGCAGGAACATTCGAGCTTCCGACCGGCCCAAGAAACGTTCGGCCGGAGCGGATTCGCAGTCGCCGCCGCCGGTGAAGGCGCTCGGTATCGCGCCCCGGGGCGCTGTCCACTTGTGGGAGACGCCAGCCGTGTCCGCGGCCCGGTGAAGGGCAGCCCAACGCGTGCGTGTCTGGCAGGGCGTCACCTCACCCGCCCGCCGCGCGGCCGACCTCTCCCGCAAGGGGAGAGGTGTGCAAGCGCAACACCGGGGCGGGAGCCCGTTCGATCGCTGAGCCTAATTCTCAACGCCCCACGGTCATCCTATGCCGAGCGCTGACGCCACTGTTCAGGACCCGTGCTTAGACGGCTCTTACACCCCCCGCCGCGAGCAGCTTCGCCAGCGCCTGGGCCGGGCCTTCGAGGGCGCCGGCCTCGGGGAGCGTGATGGTGAGCCGGGGCTCGCCGGACGGATCCGGCTCGACGCAGGCTTTCAGGTTGGTGACCAAGGCTTCCGGCGGAGCGACGGAATCATGCTGCGAAACGAGCTCGCCGAGGAACTTGAACGCGGCCCCGAGCAACTCGCCTCCGGCGGCCGAGACGCGCTCGCGACGGAGGGTCCGGGTGGCTTTCTCGGTTTGTTCCTTGACCGTCTCGTCCACCGGCGCGTCGGGCTTGGCACCGAGGAGCACTTCCAGGCGGCTCTTGAGCTCCTGCATGCCGCTGGCGAGGTCGACGCGGTCGACATCGGACTCCACGTCGAGCGCCGCGAGCGCCAGGTCTTTCTTGGCGGCGAGCATGGCGATCAAGTTCTCCTCGATCGTCTGCTCGGTCACCAGGACGTAGACCTGCACGGGCCGGCGCTGGCCCATCCGGTGGGCCCGAGCGACGCGCTGTTCGAGCACGGCAGGGTTTCACGGCGGGTCGACGTTGATGACCGTGTTAGCCGCCTGGAGGTTCAACCCCGTCGAGCCGGCGTTGGTCGTCAGGAAGAGTTTGCAGTCGGGATTGGTCTGGAACTGGTGGACCAGGGCCGGGCGCTGCTTCTGCGGCACGCTGCCGTCGAGGCGGACGTAACCGAGGTTCCGCTTCTTCAGCATCGGCTCGATCAGGTCGAGCATCGTCGTCCACTCCGAGAACAGGACCACCTTCCGTTCGTCTTCCTCGAAGATCCGGTCGAAGAGCTCTTCGAGGTGAGCGAGCTTGGTCGAGAACCCTGGCGCCTCTTTGTTGACCAGGAATGTGCTGTCGGCCACCATCCGGCACATCAGGAGCGCCTTCTGAAGGCGAACGTGCTCGGTCAGGTCGAAGTCCCACTTGTTGGCCCCTTGCTGGATCAGCGACTTGGCCTCGGGTCCGAGAAGCTTGCAGGCATCAATGAAGAAGAGGCGGGAGAGCCGGTCCCTGAGGGTCAAGAACGCGCTGGGGCGGCTGGTCGAAACCGGGGACGTTGCCATCGAAGCACTCCGCGTAGAGGGCGGGCCAATCCATCGAATCCCACCGGGAGGCGGAATGAAGAGGCGTCAGTCTAAATTCACGCCCCCGCACTATGCCAAGCGCTGCCGGCGGCCAAAATGGCCCAGGACACTTGACTTCCCGGCGAACGCCCCGCAGTGTGTGTGCCGGGGCGGCTGACGACCACCGAACGACACGACCAGGAAACGACAGCATGAGCACGATTCGACGAACGGCGTTCTGGGGCCTCACGGTCCTTATCTGCGCAAGCGCGAGCAGTTCGGCGGCCGCCGCTGACAAGCTCCGATTGCTCATCATCGACGGGCAGAACAACCACAACTGGAAGGAGATGACGCCTCCGATGAAGAAGTCGCTGGAGGCGACCGCCCGGTTTACGGTGGACGTCGCGACGACGCCCGATAATAAGGCGCCAAAGGATGCGTGGGATTCGTTCCGCCCTGAGTTCAGCAAGTACGACGTCGTCCTCAGCAATTACAACGGCCAGCCCTGGCCCGAGCGCGTGCAAAAGGCCCTCGAGGAGTACGTTGACAACGGCGGTGGGCTCGTCATCGTCCACGCCGCGAATAATTCATTTCAGGGCTGGACTGAGTACGACAAGATGATCGGCCTCGGCTGGCGAGGGAACAATTACGGCGATCGTGTCACGATCGATGACAAGGGCGAGACCGTCCGCACCCCGAAAGGCGAAGGCCCGGGCGCCGGGCACGGACCGCAGCACGCCTTCACCGTCGTCGTGCGCGACAGCGAGCACCCGGTGACGAAGGGCATGCCCCACGAGTGGCTGCATGCGAAGGACGAGCTCTACCACGGCCAGCGCGGACCTGCGCAACATATGCATATCCTCGCCACCGCGTTCTCCGCGAAGGATCAAGGGGGCACGGGCACCAACGAGCCGATGATCTGGGTCATCCCCTACGGCAAGGGCCGAGTGTTCACCACCGTCATGGGTCATGTCAGCGGCAAGGGCGACCCGGCAATCCGCTGCGTCGGCTTTCAGACGGTTGTCTCGCGAGGGGCGGAATGGGCGGCAACAGGCAAAGTCACGCAACCGATTCCGAGTGATTTCCCGACGGCCGGCAAGGTCAGCCTCTCAACGTCCGACACGGATCACTGAATCAATCGTAGGGTGCATAAAATGCACCGATGCATTTCATGCACCCTATGAAAAGAGCCTTTTCGACCGTGCGGTCGTCTTGCACGCGGCAGACGCGGACGCATAGGCCGAAAGCCGGTCGATCGAGGCCCGCATCACTCCGGCATCCACCTCGTGGACGTCGACCGGTGACCCCACCCCTCGCAGCATGGTGAGCGTCAGCCGCCCACCCAGGTGTTGGCGGAACTCTTCGAGGCCCTCGAACAGGGCGTCGACCTCGCTCAGAATCGGGTGATGCAAAGCGAACCCCAGGTCGACCAGACAGCGCAACACCCGGTCGGCGTCTTGCAGCGGCAGTCCGAGGGCAAGCGAGGAGTAAATCGTGTCGATCGCCAGACCGATCGCGACGGCCTCGCCGTGCCGGAGCTGGAACTCAGTCATGGCTTCGAGCTTGTGCGCGGACCAGTGTCCGAAGTCGAGCGGGCGTGCCTCGAGCGACTCGAACGGGTCGCCTCCCAGTGTGATATGGTCCCGGTGCAGCTCGGCCGACGCGCGGATGGCCGGCAACGCCGCCGCCAGCTCGCGACCGCGGATCCGCGACGCCGACTCGCACAGCGAGGCGAACAGGGCCGGGGCCTTGAGCAGCGAGACCTTGACCGCCTCCGAGAAGCCGCAAATGAAGTCGCGATCGGGGAGCGTATCGAGCAAGGCCGTGTCGTTAATCACGCCCCAGGGCACGGCGAACGCCCCCAGCCAGTTCTTCTTGTTGAACAGGTTCACGCCGTTCTTGACGCCCACCCCGGAATCCGCCTGGCCGAGCGTGGTGGTTGGCAGCCGGACGAGCCGGATGCCCCGGTGCGCGATGGCGGCGGCAAAGCCGACGGCGTCGAGCACTGCGCCGCCGCCGATCACGACGACGTAGCTGCGCCGGTCCAGATTGGCGGCATTGAAGACTTTGAGCATCCGTTCGAGGACGTGGATGTCATTCTTGACCGCCTCGCCCCCCACCACGACCTGGACGTTGCCGGCGAGATGGATACGGCCGGCATGTCGTCCGGCGAACGCACGGATCTTCGATTTCAGGTCCGGTTGCGCGTTGGCAACGTGCTCATCAAGCCAGAACTGGACGCGGGCCGGCCGGCCTTCGGATGGCTCCAGGACGTTTGCGAGAACGTCGTGGTCGCGGTCGAGGACATCGTCCGTGAAGTAGAGCCGGTGAACGAACGATGGCTGAAATCGCACGTCGGTGCGGGAGAATTGAGGGTCCGGATGCGTCATCACGGCGATTCCCAGGTCGTTGGCGGGTCTGCTCGTGCGCCGATTGGTTGGATCGGTGCGAGGAGTTCAGGCGAGATAGTCAACTATACAAGCTGGATCCGGTCGGGTCGAGGGGGGTGAAGGGGCTCGAAATCTCCTGGACGGCACGATCAGGCGAGCAGGTCCTTGACCACCGTTCCCGACACGTCCGTGAGGCGGAACGGGCGACCGCTATAGCGAAACGTGAGCCGCTCGTGATCGAGCCCGAGCAGGTACAGGATCGTCGCGTGCAGGTCGTGCATGTGAACTTTGTTTACGATTGCCTTGTGACCGAATTCGTCGGTCGCGCCGAGGGAGTAGCCCGGTTTGACTCCCGCGCCGGCCAGCCAGACCGTGAACCCACCCGGGTTGTGATCGCGTCCGGTCCCGTTCTTCTCTGCGTAGGGTGTCCTGCCGAACTCGCTTCCCCACCAGACCAGCGTGTCTTCCAGCAGGCCGCGCTGTTTGAGGTCGGCGAGCAGCCCCGCGACCGGCCGGTCCACAGCGCGGGCGTGCTCGGCGTGTTTTGGGAGGTTGGAGTGCTGGTCCCAGGCGGGGTTCGCCGTATTGTCGCCGTAGGTGACCTGGACGAAACGGACTCCCGCCTCACAGAGCCGGCGTGCCAGCAGACACTGGCGCCCGAAGTTGTCCGTGGCCGGCGCGCCGATGCCGTAGAGAGAGAGCGTCTCGGCCGCCTCGCCCGAGATGTCGAGTACCCCAGGCGCGTTGTTCTGCATCCGCCATGCGAGTTCGTAGGAAGCGATGATCGCTTCCAGCTCCGCGTCTCCCGGCGTTTGCTTGAGTTGTTCGGCATTCAGCTCGCGGATGAGGCCAAAGGCCCTTCGTTGCGCGTCGGCCGAGAGGCGGGGGTTGGACAGGTTGCGGATCGTCGCCTGATCGGCGGGAGCGCCGGCCTTTCCCAGGGGAGTCCCCTGGTAGACGGCAGGCAGGAACGCATTACCGTAGTTGCGGGCGCCCCCGTTGCCCGCCGAGGGGGCAATGGACACGAACCCCGGCAGGTTTTCGTTCTCACTGCCCAGTCCGTACAGCAGCCAAGAACCCAGCGACGGGCGAATCGCGTTGGTCGCCCCGCAATGCAGGAACAGCGTCGCCGGCCCGTGCGCGACCCCTTCCGTATGCATCGAGTGGATGAAGCAGAGGTCGTCGACGTGCCGGCTGATCTCGGGGAACAACTCGGACGCCCAGCGCCCGGATTGCCCGTGCTGGGCGAACCGCCAGAGCGGCTTCATCGCGCGCTGCGTGGAACCCCGCGTGCCCGAATTGGCCAGCACGCGGGCGTCGTCGAACGGCATCATCTTGCCGTCGTCTTTCTCGAGGCGCGGCTTGTAGTCGAAGGAGTCGACGTGGCTCACGCCCCCCTGCATGAAGAGGAAGATGACCCGTTTGGCTCGAGGCGTGAAATGAGGAGAACGCGGCGAAAGCGGGTTGCCGGTCGCTGCCGCCGCACGCTCTGCGGCCAGCCCCGCGAGCGCGAGGTAGCCGAACCCGCACCCGGTTTCCTGCAGGAGCGTCCTTCGACTGATCGGTCGATTCACGGCAATCTCCCGGAAAAGGCTACGGCGGCTCGATGACGCGCGTGTCTCACTCAGGGGCAATAACGAAAATCGATCGATGCGAAGAGGGCCTGGACGAGCAGACTCCAGGTCTCTTCGGAGTCGGTCCCCGCCCGGCTCGAGACGAACGCGAGGCCGATCCTGCGCTCGCCATCCGTCGGCGCCCGGCCGAGGGCCAGCCGGTAGATGCGAACCAGTCGCGTCTCGTCGTCGGGGCGGTTCTCGGCCAGCAAACGTCTCGCCGCCTGCCGCGCCTGGTCGATGACGAACGGATGGTTCAGCAGAAAGAGGGACTGCAGGGCAACCGTGCTCACGTTTCTTCGACCGATCACGAGGCTCGGGTCCGCAAAATCGAGGACCTCGAACAGCTCCGGCAGCGCGTTGCGAAAGACCGGTGCATAGACACTGCGGCGCACGTCAGCGGGCTTGAAGCCATAATCGCTCGTGAGCTCGCTGGGAAAGGTGGGGCCGCCCATCTCCTGCCGCAGTAGTCCGCTGACCGCCAGGATCGTGTCGCGGATGCATTCGGCGTCGAGCCGGCGACGGTTCATACGCCAGCAAAACCGGTTCTCCGGGTCGACCGAGACGGCCTTCGGATCCTCGTCCGTGGACTGCTGGTAGGTGCGCGAGAGCACGATCTGCCTGACGAGCGCCTTGACGGACCACCCCTCTTCCATGAAGCGGACCGCCAGGTTGTCGAGGAGTTCGGGGTGTGAAGGGGCCTCGCCGGTCGTGCCGAAATTGTCCGTCGTCCGCACCAGGCCGTCCCCGAACAACCAGTGCCAGGCGCGGTTGGCGAAGACACGGGCGGTCAGGGGGTTGTCGACAGCGGCGAGCCAAGCCGCCAGTTCGCGGCGGCCGCTCTCAGCGCTCGCCATTTGCGGCGTTTTGGACGCCGTAGCGACCTGCAGAAACCCGCGAGGGACGGTTGCACCGAGGGTGTGGACACTCCCCCGAATGTGGATGCGAGTGTCGCCAATCGCCGGCTCCTCCAAGACGGAGGCGACCTTTTCCCGCTTGGGCCCCTGGTCGCGGAGCCGTTTGAGCTCGCCTTCCAGTCTTCTGAGGGTCTCGCCGCCGGTCGCGCGGGCTCCGCCGGGCAGGGCGGTCACCTGCGACGCCGGAATGAAGACAACGGCGTCGGCGCTGACGTATCCGTCCGTCCCTTCGTTCGAGATCAGCACGTAGCCCTGGTTGTTCCGCTCGAAATGGTGCTGTCCGAGGGAACAAAACCGCCCCTCGATCGGCGGCTCCGCCTGCATGTCGACCGTGACAACTTTCTCGCCGTCGGCGCTAAACACGGTCACGGGGACGGATCGACTGCGGTTCTTGGCCGCCGTGTAGGCTAGGCGGACTTCGTACGCCCCCGCCTCCGGCAATTCGGGCTGAAAGGTCAGGCTCTTCTGGCCCTTATCGGTGTTCTGGTCGTGGAGGTAACCTTGACCGATAAAACTCGGCACTGCGCGGGACGGCTGCCAGGCACCGACGCGTTTCGCGTTGGCGTCGTCCACCACGATTCCGGGAAGCGCGGTCACCGCGACGGCGCCAGCGGACAGGGTCGGTCCCGCCAGTCGCTTACGTTCGTTCTGGATGGAGGCCTCGAGGGTCGCCAGGGCCTTTTCGTGTCGCTGGAGGACCGCTTCCTGGTCCGGCTCGGCAGGGAGCGGGCGCTCGATCCATTGGGAAACGTTCGCGTGTTCCAGCGTTTTCACGTTCCGGAGGATTCCCGCGAGGGCGTAATAGTCGCGCGTCGGGATGGGGTCGAACTTGTGGTCGTGGCACCGCGCGCAGCCGATCGTCTGGGCGAGAAACGCTTTGCC
>JARLIH010000339.1 GCA_031291845.1 Isosphaeraceae bacterium
AAAGGCGTGTAGCATCGATTGATCCAGTCGAGATCGCCGCAGCGCACGCGGCGGGGATCTTGACGCTCGAGGACGCGACGCGCGTCGCGATCCTCCGCGGCCGGCTCATGCAGCGGGTCGCCGGCCAGGGAAAGACCGCGGCCGTCGGGCTCGGCGTCGCAGACGTCCAGCGCCGATTGAGCGGGACCGGCGATCTGATCGCCGTCGCCGCCATCAACGGACCGCAGTCGACGACGATTTCCGGGCCGGGCGCGGCGGTCGATCGGATCGTCGCGCAACTGGCTGCTGAGGGAATCTTCGCGCGGGTCCTCCCCGTCGACTGCGCCTTCCACGGCCCTCAGATGGATCCGCTACGGGGCGAATTCGTCGCGGGCCTGCGCGATATCGTACACGCGCCGGCGGCGATCCCGATGGTTTCGACCGTGACGGGCGCGGTGGTCGCAGGTCCAATTCTCGATGCGGAATACTGGGGCCGCAACTTACGCGAGCCCGTCCGGTTCTCGGCCGCGGTGGCAACGCTGGGTAAGGCCGGCCACGAGGTCTTCGTCGAGCTCGGTCCGCACCCGGTGCTGGGCACCTCGATCGCCAACACGCTTCAAGACCGTCCGCGAACGGTCACAATCGTCCCGTCGCTGCGCCGGGGCGATGATTCGCGCGGCGGCATGTTGAAGTCGCTGGGCACCCTGTATGCGGCCGGGGTCGACCCGAACTGGGACCAGGTCAATCCGCCCGGGCGCTTTGTCCCGCTACCGTCCTATCCGTGGCAGCGGACCCGTTTCTGGCCGGACGTCCTCCCTGCGCACCAGAACGGCCATAGCCACGCGAACGGCACGAACGGCCACGCGTCGAAGAACGGCACGAATGGTCACGCCGACGGACGATTTGCGGTTCCGGCCCTGGCCGCGCCCGCCAACGGCTCCGTTCCCACTGGGCTGTTGTACGACCTGTCCTGGCAGGCCGAGGATGTTGCCGGGAACAATAGGGCCACCTTGCTCGCGGAGCAGGAGCTGCGCGCAAACCGTTGGCTCATCGTCGGGCGGGGAGCCGGCCTCGCGGGGCGCCTTGAAGAACGCTTGTTGGCCGCCGGCGCCGACTGCGAACGTCGCGAGGACGACGACCTCGCGTGGCTTCACGCGCCCGGCAGCGCACCGTGGAAGGTCGTCGACCTGCGCGCGATCGAGAGCGATGCATCCGCAGGGTTCGCGGTGCCCACCGGCCCGCACGGCCACCTCGACGGCGAGACGACTCTGACGCTTGAAGACGTGGTCGCCGAAAACTGTGAACGCGTCGCCGCGCTCATCAGGGCCCTCCCGGAAAAGGGCCGGGCGAGGCTCTACGTCGTCACGCGTGAGGCGCAGCCTGTCCTCGACAGCGACGAGCCCGCGCTGGCACAGGCGCCCCTCTGGGGTCTCGGCAAGTGTGCGGCACTCGAGCATCCCGAATCGTGGGGCGGCCTGATCGATCTCGGCCCTGATGCGTCCGACGACGAAGTAGACCAGCTCCTGGGCCGAATGGTCCAGAGCGATGCTGAGGATCAATACGCGCTGCGGCATGGACGCTGGTTCGTCCCCAGGCTCCGTTCCGCGCAGCGCGCGGTTGAGACGACGTCATCGATCAAGGTGTGGCCCGAGGGGACGTACCTAATCACCGGCGGTCTCGGCGACCTCGGGCTGATGTTGGCACGCTGGCTCGTCGATCGGGGCGCACGGCGTCTCGTCTTGCTCGGGCGGCGGGGCCTACCGCACCGCTTGACCTGGGACGCGCTCACGCCGGACGACCCCGCGCGGGCCAAGGTCGGGGCCGTACGCGCCCTGGAAGAAGAAGGCGCGACGGTCCTCACCGTCGCCGTCGACGCGAGCGACCGGGTCCAGATGTCGGACCTGTTCGATCAATTGAGCCAGATGTTCCCCCCGATTCGGGGTATTGTCCATGCGGCGGGGGTCGTGACTCCCCGGGCCCTCCGCGAGCTGAGTCACGACGACTTCCTGGCCACGTTGCATCCGAAGGTCGCGGGAACGCAGGTCCTGGACGAACTGACGCGTGCGCTGTCGCTCGACTTTTTCGTGCTCTTCTCGTCGGTCTCATCGGTCTGGGGCTCGGCCCGCCTGGCGGACTATGCCGCGGCGAACGCGTTCCTCGACGCGTTCGCACACCGGAGGCGTGCGCTCGGGCTGCCGGCCTTGAGCGTCAACTGGGGTCCGTGGGCCGAGGTCGGCATGGCCGCGTCGCCCGACTGGGGCCGGTCGCTCGCGCTAATGGGCCTGAAGGCCCTGAAGGCCGATCACGCATTCGAGGCGCTCGATCGGCTCGCCGCCGGCCCCGCGCGGCAGGTGACGGTCGCAGACGTCGACTGGCACACGTTCAAGGTCTTGCACGGCCAGCATGGGCGCCGGCACTTTCTCGACCTGGTCCAGGCCGGACCGAACGTCCCCGCGCACACTTCCGCCGTGAAACGGGAGTGGCTCGACCTCCCCACCGAAGCCCAGCGCGAGAAGCTCGCCGGGTTCCTCCGGGACCGCGTCGCACGCGTGCTGGGGCACGACCCGGGCCGCGTCGACACGGAGCGGCCGCTCACGGCGATGGGCCTCGACTCGCTCATGGCCATGGAGCTCCGGGGCGCCATCGAGAGCGAGCTGGGGACGGTCGTGCCGCTCACGAGTTTCCTGGAAGGTCCCTC
>JARLIH010000340.1 GCA_031291845.1 Isosphaeraceae bacterium
CGCGTGGATCGAGATCGCCGAGCGGGAGGACGACTGATCCGATTGGGGCGGCAGCGCAGAACGGGCAACCTTGGGTGTTTCGGTGAGCTCGTCGTCGTGGCGCTGCTGGCGTGGCCGATCCAGCAATTGCAGCCTGTCTTCGGCTGGTCGGACACCGAGACCAGTCGCCTAGAACTCGCCTGGTGTGGGTTGCTGGCGGTCGGTGCAGCCGTTCGAGAGCGTGGCTCCGTGCGAACCGCATCCGAGACGACGCGCGGGCGTCTCGGATGCGCGTGCGAGATGGGTCCCGCGGAGGCAGCCCGGCGCCGCGAAGGCCAAGCGCCTGGCACGGCCCGCGAACGGCACCTGAACCGGATGTGTCGGCCGACGGGCCTGCGGGCCGTTCAGGACCCCCTCCGCGGCCCCCTCCCCGCTAGCGTGTCGAGTGAGCGATGGAACCGGGTGCGTGCCGACGCTCCGGCCAACCGGGCGGGCACGCCGGCAGGCTACGGCGTCAGGAGAGCCCGCGATCCCCTGCCCGCGCAGCTGCGCTTCGGGATCCTGCAGCGGGACGGCTTCCGCTGCCGCTACTGCGGTCGTCCGGGCAACGCTCCCGGCGTCGTCCTGCACGTCGACCACGTCGTGCCGGTCGCTGCTGGCGGCGCCACGACGGAGGACAACCTGCTCACGGCGTGCGACGAGTGCAATCTCGGCAAGGCCGCCCGGGCAGTTGTACCGGTCGAATCCTGACGGGCCCGCGGCCGGGTCTGCGTCTTCTCGCGCCTGGGGGTTCCGCACGAGTGTTTCAGTCCGCTCGAGCTCGACCACGTGCGCATCGGGCGGGCTCGGGCTGCGGAGTCGCAGCACGCCGGACAACCTGGTGCTCGTCTGGCCATCGGCCCATTTCGCGAAGACGCTGCACGGGCGGGAGTGGCGCTCGGTGCTGCTCGCCTGGATCGAGCGGGCCGAACGGCACCGCCCCCCCAGTGGTCAGAGGGCCGGAGCACCGTCCGGGGACGCCACCGTGACCAGTCCCGCCAACCGTTCCTTGTCGAGGATGCGGATGCCGCCGCCATGTTCGCGTTGCACGAGACCGTCCGCCTCCAGTTCGCGCAGTGCGCGGCCCATCATCACGCGGCTGGCACCGATCATGGCTGCCAGGTCCGCCCGGCGCGCAACCGGGCGCGGCGTGTCGAAGATCGCCTTCCCGTACCGGATGAGGATGGCAGCCATCCGCTGGCGCGCCGTCTCGAACGACCGTTCGTCGAGCCGCAGGTTGAGAACCGCCCCGAAATCCGATGCTTGGTCGAGCAGGCCCACGGCCAGCCTGCCGTCCTCTTGCGCGAGCCCTCGGACGAATCCCGGGTCCCACGTCGCCCACGAACCGTCGGTCAGGGCGACCAGCTCGTAGAACGCCTCGGCGTTCGGGTCGCTGATCGAGCGAAGTCCGCCAAGGTAGCCGGGCCCCGCGATCAGGGCGGCGTACACCTGTCCGGTCTCCGCGACGCGGCGATCCATGACATGGCCGTCGAGCACGACGAAGGGAGGAAGCGCGATCCCCCGTGCATGCAGGATGTCGCGGCGGCAGAAGGTCTGCGTCCGGGCTGCCCACTCGAGGCGCCTCAGCGTGCTGGGGGCGGCGCCTGGAAGCAGCCGTGCGACATGGGAGCCAACCGATTCGATCGCGCCCATCGAGAACCTCTTCGCGTCCGGCCGATCGTACTCCGCGTGGACTCCCGCTTGTCTGTCGACCCGACATCGCCGGCGGTAGAGACCGACGCAGGTTCGGGTTGCTCGACCGTTCGACGAGATCGGGACATAGGTTGCATCGCGACGCCGAACGACCCGGTACGTTCAGGCTGACGTTCTCCGTTCATACTGTGCGTGTCACCGAGTACGGGGGTCCGGCATGGTCGACGACCTATACCGTGTGCTTCAGGTGGATGCGTCGGCCGATGACGCCACGATCCGGGTCGCGTACCGCGCGCTGGCAGCGGTCTCCCACCCCGACCACGCGGGGGCCGCCGGCGAGAATCGGATGCGCGAACTCAACGCCGCGTGGGAAGTGCTCGGCGACCCGCAGCGCCGCGCTGCATATGACGCGGAGCGACAGGCGAACCGGCCGGCTCCTGCCCCGGCCGGGCCGACCGGGCCGCCCTGGACGGGGCGTGCCGGTCCGCCGCCAGGTAACCCATCGGGAAGTGTCCTGACCTTCGGCGTCTTCGCGGGCTGGTCGCTCGGCGAGATCGCGCGGACAGACCCCGGCTACCTCCAGTGGCTCGAGCGTGAGCGCGACACGCCGGACGGTAGCTCGGACGCGCGCAAGGGCCGCCCGTACCTCACAGAGATCGACAGCCTCCTCCGCCGGCGGGGTCTCCGGGGCAACCCAGCGCGGTCTGAACCGGCGCAACCACGTGGAAGGTTCCGCTTCCGCCGCTAGGACGAGCGCCGTTGGGGCGATCGGGATGCGGGACCGATAGGCGCTCCCCTCTCCTCGGGGACAGGACGCGCATCGGGGGTCCAGAGCCGCTTCTTGGCCCGGGTGCTCAGCCCCCTGCGGGTGATGGCGACGGCGCGTCGGTGGGCGCCGGGGTGTCGGTCGGGGCAGGCGTGAGCGCGTCGGTGGGGGCCGGCGAAGCCGTGTCGACCGGCGAGGGCGAGGGCGAGGGGTCCGGGC
>JARLIH010000341.1 GCA_031291845.1 Isosphaeraceae bacterium
GCACACGGGCTTTTTCGTGATGTTCCCGTCGTGGCTGCGGCATACGGTTCTGCCGTTGCGCGAGACCGGCTCCGATCGGATCGCAATCAGCCTCAACGCAGTCTGCGGACTGCCGCCCGAGGCGCCGAACATGCAATTGCCTCACCGGATGAAGAAATGGCCTCCGGGAGAGTCGCCGGAGCAGGAGTTCGACCCGACGGCCCCGGTCGATTTTCCATACCCGCTGTGAATTGCCCGGGGGGCGTGAGCCGGTCGAAACCGGCCCAGGGACAGCGGAATGCCCCCCGTCCATTCGTCAGTTTTTTGGGGCGTCTGGTCGCACGAGACTGGTGGGAAAGCAGCGATTTCGTGGGAAGGCAACCAGCGCCGCCTGCGCGCCCGTGACCAATTCGGCGCCGAGGCCGCTCGCGATCGATTCACCGCCAAGTTGAAGCACCCCACGGCGGACGACGGCTGCGCGGGCGAACCTGACCTGGCCGCAGTGAGAGCACGCGAGGCTAGCACGCGCGACCGAGCCGATCCCTGGCTACGCGGCCTCGTGGCTCCCGCCACGCGACGGCGAGCCAAAGCGGATGCGGCGAGCCTGTTATGCAGGATACGGAAAACTGGCCGGCGAGGCCGGGTCGAACTCCTGGTCGGGCGACTGGCCGGGAGCTCGCTTCTTCAAGCGGTGGGGAGGGTAGCATGCGGCGGGCGCGTCGGGACGTGGGCCGATGATCGCGTTCAGGCTCACGCTGATCCGTTCCCCGTCCGCCTGGCGCATGGGGACGACTGAGTGCCGGAGCCACGACGGGAACATGACGAACATCCCGGTTTGCGGAGGCACCGCGACCGGTTGGCCGGGAGCAAAGACTTCCCGCGGATCGATGACGAGCAGATGGCCTTCGTGTCCCGTCAGCGCCGGCACCTGCGGATAGTAGACCGCGCTCCAGTGGTTCGGCAGGTGGTTGTGCGGCGTATCGGCGCTCGCGTCCCCTTTCCGCAGAATGTTGGCCCAGCCTCGCGTGCTCAGCACATGATCCTGGGCGTTCGTCACTGCCGCTATCACGTCGACGAACGCATCGCGAAGCTTTCGCACCTCGGGGTGATCGATGAGGAGAAAGTTTCCCTGCGTCTGGAGTCCCGCCACCATCGGCCCGGAATACATGAAGCCTGCGTCGCGCAGGGCGCAGACCACCGTTGCGATCTTGCGCGGATCGACATTGTCCAAGGTCGTCGTGACGAGAGGAGTCGCAAACAGCGGCCCTACCCGGATATCGCGTGCCATGGTGCTCTCCTGTAATCATCCAAACTCGGCTGCGATCTCCAGGCAGCCGCACAGGCAACGACGGCCGGTCGGCCCCCGTCGCGCGGTCCAAAGATTCGCCCGGGATGCTTATGCGTTCAACGCCGGCCGGCGAACGGAATCGTGGACTCCTCGCCGCCGAAGGCAACCTTCAGATCGCCGATCAACTGTTCGATCGGAAGAACCCGTGCCTCGGAGGCGAAGCGGCTATTGGAATCGGTCGTTTGGCGATCGGGATCGGGCTTAAGCGCAAGCCGTATCGGCTCCTCTTTGCCGCGTACCTTGAGGTCGACCCCAACTCGCGTCGGCAAGGCGTCCAACGCCGTCTTTAGGTCGGGCCCGAAGAAATACACGGCGACCCGTTGCTGGCGGCCGGAGACGCCCGGCTTGGCCGCCTCGAGAATTACTTCCGCGAAGCCCCGGCCTTCCGCAAGCGGCACGGCTGGACCGCCGTGCGGTCCGACCTCGGGCCTTGGCGTTGCCATCTGCGAGCCGCCGCAACCGGTGATTAGCCAGAGGCCAACTATGACCCGTGATGTTCTTGCTATCATAACTCGTTCATTATCCGCTGCAAAAAGGGGGGCGATCCGTCCCATGAAACGCAGGGGAGGCCCATTGCTGGAAATGACACACGCCGGGTCATGGATCAACGACCAAGGCGATGTTCGCCGTCGGTCGGTCACTCAGGTCAGGGCGTTTGAATCCTCTCGGGACGCAATACTGACAACTGATTCATTGAGTCTGCGACCCTCTTTCGTCCGCGGGTCAATAGCCGTCGCCGCTAACGACCTCCGATCCGTTCCGTGTTCCCAGCGATCGCCAGACGGTCAGGTTGACACTGTTCTTGATGAACTTGACCGACCCATCGCCGAAGAGAGAGTTCACTCCTCCGGGGTGGTGGCTCCTGGCCGAAATGATCGCGTTCTCGCCGGGAGTGTCGTTGATGTTGTAGCCGATGCCGCAATCGATGTTGACCCAGTTGGGCGGAGCTGCGTGGTTGTACAGCGACGAGATGTACCACGCGAACGGCCAACCGCTGGAATAACCTCCACCGGAGGGGCTGAAGCGCCCGTGATTGCCGAAGACGTAGCTGAGATCGCCGGCAACGTTGAGGTTGGCCTGCGCACAATAGCTCAAAGCGGCGTCAGACGGTGGAACAGACGTCGCATAGCCAGAGAAGGTGCCGCGGTCGGTCTCGATCTCGTCGTTGATCGTCACCTGGCTCGCCGAGGTGGCCGACCCGTCGTACGTCCCCGAACCCTTGCTGCGCTCGGAGAAGAAGACGGTACCGGACAGCCCATCCGTGAAGGCGGCCGCGGAGAGGCCCGGCCCGATCGTGAACGCGCCATTGTCGAGGATGGACGGCGAAGACGTCTGAGCACCCGTTCCGCCGGCACCCGCGGCCACGGTCGAGCCGCCGAAATTGTAGCGGTAATTGTTCTCGCTGATGCCGCCGTTGGCCGACGTGTTCGGGTCGGAGGGACAGAGGAAGGCACCCTGCGTCAGGTTAAACGCCGTGTAGCTGGCACTGACGACGACCACCTGACCCGAGGGCGATGTCACAGTCAACAGCGCATGGTCCGGGGACGCGAAGTTCATGGCGTTGTAAGCGTTGACCTGTTCCATGTAGTTCAAGATGTGGCAATGGACGGACCAATGTCCGAGCCACGTCCCCGCGCGGATTCCGGGGTTGTCGGCCGCGTTGTAGTTTGTGTAGTTCGTCTGCAGAACGCCGTTGAGGACGAAGTCGGGTTTCATTCGGCCGGGGGGGAAGCAATTGTGCGCGCTGTTGTAGTTGTGGAGCCCCAGCCCAATTTGCTTCAGGTTGTTGGTGCAATAGGCCCTGCGCGCCGCCTCGCGTGCCGCCTGGACGGCGGGGAGCAGCAGGCCGATCAAAACGGCGATGATCGCAATAACCACCAGCAACTCGATCAGCGTGAAGGCATGCCGAGAAGTGGTCCTTGACAGTCGTGTCATCATTTCCTGTTCCTTAAAGATCACAGCCGAACGGTTGCGTACCTTTTTGTCGAAAGCGTAGGGACCGCCGCGATGGGTTCTATCAAAGGCGGTCACCATGAGTTCCATCGCCGTACTGCAGCGCGAAGAGTCCGGCGTCGGTGTCGTCAACGTAACCGTCGCCGTTCATGTCCCCCCCGCTGAAGTCCTGACCGGACTGGGCTGGCGCGTAGTCCAACGCCAAAATGCCCGCCCCGTTGTCGTCGACCGTACCGTCC
>JARLIH010000342.1 GCA_031291845.1 Isosphaeraceae bacterium
CTCCACCACGCTCGTCTGATCCCGAAACCCTCAACAGAAAAAACTAGACGGCCACACCATCTCGAGCACGACACTCGTTTGAGCGTCAGCCGGGACCCGTACCGGCCGAGATCCCGTTGTAGTCCGTGATGAGCGACTTGGCCGTCGCGGGCCCGAGAATGCTGTCTGCCGTCAGACCCGCAATGATCTGGTAATTCTTCGTGGCCAGAGCCGTGTTCGGGCCCCACACGCCATCGACCGCGAGGCCTGCCATCTGCGCGTAGGCGGAAATCGCCGAATCGGGATGGGCGACGCCCCAGGCTCCGAAGACCTTCAACATGCCTTGCGCCTGGGCCGTCGTGAGCGCGCCGCCGCTCGTGCCGAGCACGTAATCACTCGGCGCGGGCGAAGGGGTCGGTCCGGGCGTCGGCCCCGGGGTCGGGCCCGGTGCCGGGGGGTTCGGGGAGGCGCTCGCCACGCCCCCGAAGACCACGAGCGCGCCGAGCACACCCATCCCGATGAGAAGCCAGGGCATCCGGCGCCCGCGAGTAGCCATGACCTTGTTTGCCATGCTCCGAGGCTACCTCAGAGCCCGGGGGCTGTCATCTTCGCTTGGGAAGAAGGGTAACCGCGACGTAGACGACTCCCACAACGCCGGCCAGGATGGTCAAATCCTTGATGACGTCCTCGGCCGTCGAGAGCCCCAGGCCCTTACCCAGAACGTTCTTCGTCCCGCGGCCGCCGCAGGAGGCGTTCGCGGTGTCGGTCCACTCGTTCATTTGGGTCTGATAGGACAGCATTTGATCGCCGATCGCGGCCAAGTCTTGCGCAGCCAGGAGCGGCGCGGCCACGATCGCGAGCGTGTGAGAGAGATAGTCGTGCACGCTGGCCGACCAATCCTCGTAGGCGCCATAGAAGGCTTTCCACTGCGCCGAGGTGACCTTGTCGAGCCCGCCGCACGCGGCGAAGGCCGCTTGGTTCTCCGCGGCTTGGCCGTCGAGCTCGATCAAGGCGCCGCCGATCGCGAAGGGCGTAATCACCGCTTGCCGCCCTTTTTCTTCTGCTCTAGCAGCAAGAGCGCGAGGAGCGCCGCCGCGGCCGCCGCGAGCGCGAAGCCCACGCCCGAGCTCGGCGCGGAGCCTGCCGGGGGCTCGTTCAGGGAGAGACCGCCGGGGGGAGCGGGAGGGTTCGGGCCCGGGACGGCGCCCGGGGGCGTGTTCGCCTGGCCCGTGAGCGCCTGTTGTGCCCATCCGGTAATCGCCGCCTGGGTCGCCGGATCGACGATCCCGTCGGTGCGAAGACCGCCGCGCCACCGCTGAAACGCCGCCACGATCGTGGCCTGGCGCCCGTCGGCGAGCGCCGTTTGCGCGAAGTCAGCGGAGTTGACCCCGTAGACGGGAGCGCCCGCCGTCGCGTGCGACCACGCCGCCAGGATGGTGCGTAGCTGCAGCTTTTCCGCGAACGTCAGCACGAACCCCGCGGGGAGCGCGGGCGTCAGGTACATGACCGAGATCCACCCGGTCACTGACGCCGCGCCCGAGGGGGAGACGCGCGCAAAGAAGTTCGAGTTTTCCCCCGTGGCCGCGACCATGCCGCCCTCTGGAACCGTATCGACGGCGGCCGCGGCGTTCGTGGCCGAGGCGAGCAGCGGAGCCCCGGAGCCGTTCGGCGTGTTCGTGACGAGGTAGTTTCCGGCCGGGACATCGGTCCCCGCGGGGCTTGCGGCCGTGGCCATCGTCGCCGCTCCGGCGCCGTAGGTGCTCGCGATCTGACGCTGGGTCGCGACAGGCAAGTTTTGGATGCGAGGCGAGCGCCGCGCAACTTCTCGGACGACGGCGGCGGGGGCGAACATGCCCCAAGGCTACCACGGTCTCAGGCGAGGCGAAGCACCTTGGCCAGGACGATGGCTCCCACCCCGATCGCGAGCAGCTCCACGGTTCCCATGCCCGAGCTCGGCGGGGGCGTCGGGTTCGGGGCGGAGTTACTCACGTCGCCCGTGCTCGCGGTCAGCGCCGCGACCGAGATCCAGCCGCGCGCGCCGGTCGGAAGGTCGCCCGGCCCGTGAACGATGCAATCGGCGAAGAAGTTGCTCACGGGCCCCATCACGAGAACCGGCGCCCCCGGAGGCACGTTTTCCAAGACGCCCGCGCCCGTGCTCGGCGCCGATCGGAGAGGGACGTTCGAAGTCGTGGCGTACTGGCCAGGGGAAAGCGGCGCTTCCGACATGGCCGACGAAAGAGAGGTGAGACCGGGGGCGACGCTCAGGCTCGGCATGCGAGAAGCCTACAGCAAGAACTTGAGCCAGCCGAGCACGTACGCGATCCCGAGGCCCGCGACGGCGACCACGACGGGCGACAACGTTCCGGGCGTGCCGCCCTCGAGCAAGGGGTTCAGGACTTGCTTTTGCCCGGAGAGGTACGGGCTCAGCGGCGGGCCGGTCGGCTTTGCGGGAGCAGTGACCGCGATGTGCACCTGCATCGCTTGGAGGATCGGATTCGGGGCCGCGAGCTGCGCCTGCACGCCGCCCCCTGTCAGGCTGAGATACTGCCCGTCCTCGGCGCCACACACGGCCGACGCCAGGGCGACGAAGCCCTGCGCGTAGGAGGGCACCTTGGCCATGATCGCGTCGAGGTCGGCGGCGCTCGAGGCCTCCTTGCACATCGAGGTGAAGTTGTAGCCCACGCCCCCACCTGAGACGGTCTGAACCATGTCCCAATAGTTGCCGTCGATCTTGGGAAACTACGTGGGAACGCCGGTCGCTCCGGTCACACCGCTCGACGGAATGCTGCGCCAGTTCCGCGGCACGCCCATCCTCTACGCGCAGGGCTCCACGCTGGCTGC
>JARLIH010000343.1 GCA_031291845.1 Isosphaeraceae bacterium
AACGCCGGCCCAGCTCGTCCGGGCTGCCATGCGGGGGACGAACGGCTCCGTGCTCCTGACCCACGGGGGCCCCACCCTCACCCCGCTGATCCTGCCCACCGTCATCTCGCTCTACCGGGACATGGGCTTTCGCTTCGTGACCGTCCCCGAGCTGCTGGGCTGGACGACGCCGGCGGCTCGGGCGCCCGCTCCGCCACCGGCCCGACGGCCGCGGGCTTTGTAGGACGCGCGACGGGGAATCGCTGGCGTATGGACCACGATTCACGATGCGCCAGATCGGCACGATGTCCAAATCGTGCCGATCTGGCCCGGCTTGATGCCCGGCATCGGTCGGTGCTCACCAGCGCCACGCGATTCGGCTCGCGTAGCGCGCAGGTGCTCGGTATCGTGAGAGGCGTCGACAATGGGAGCCTCTCCGGAGGACATGTTCTTGACTGCGCGCTTCCGACACCCACATTCGGCTCCATCCCAGTGCGTCGCCCCCTTCGGAACGTAGCGGCGCATGACGACCGAGCACGACACGAAGACGACCGGCGGCGCCGCGGGCCGCGCCCGGAAGCCGCGGACAGCCGGGGACCCGGTAACCCTCGAGGATAAGCTCTGGGCCGCAGCCGACAAGCTCCGGGGCAAGATCCCGCCGTCGCGCTACCAGGACGTCGTACTGGGTCTCGTGTTCCTGAAATACGTGTCCGATGCCTTCACCGAGCGGCGGCGGGGCCTACACGCGAAGCTCGATGACCCGGCGAGCGACTACCACACGAGCGACGCCGCCATGCGCGAGCTCGTGCTCGAGGATCGTGACGAGTATGCGATGGACAACGTACCGTGGGTCCCCGCCGACGCCCGATGGGAGAAGCTCCAGTCGAGCGCTAAGCTCGCGTACATCGGCGAGCTCATCGACAACGCGATGGACGCGGTCGAGCGCGAGAACCCGTCGCTCAGAGGCGTCCTGCCGAAGATCTATGCGTCAGCAGGAATCCCGCCCCGCGTTCTGGGCGGGCTGATCGACACGTTCTCTGGCATCGAGTTCGACGCCGGCTCACGCGCCCATGACGTCCTCGGGCGCGTATACGAGTACTTTCTCAACCGCTTCGGCATCAACTACGGCGGCGAGCACTACACACCCCGTCCGATCGTACGGCTCCTCGTGTCGATGATCGAGCCCTTCAAGGGACGCGTCTACGATCCGTGCTGCGGCTCGGGTGGGATGTTCGTCCAGTCGCGTCGGTTCGTCGAAGAGCATGGCGGCTCGAACACCGACATGTCGGTGTTCGGCCAGGAGGCTGTCCTCGACACGTGGCGCCTCGCGAAGATGAATCTCGCGATCCGCGGCATCGACGCCAACCTGGGCGACCGCAACGCGGATTCCTTCCACGAAGATCTCCAGCCGGATCTGCGAGCAGACTTCCTTCTGGCGAACCCGCCGTTCAACGACTCCGACTGGGACGGCGAGCTTCTGAGGGACGACCCCCGCTGGGTCTACGGAGTTCCACCGGCCACGAACGCGAACTACGCGTGGGTCCAGCACTTCATCTACCACCTTGCGCCGGACGGCATTGCCGGCTTCGTCCTCGCGAATGGCGCCCTGTCGAGCTGGCAGAACGGTGAAGGGGACATTCGCCGGCGGATCATCGAGGCTGGCCTCGTTGACTCCATCGTTTCGCTGCCCACGCAGCTCTTCTATAAGACCTCGATCCCTGTCTCACTCTGGTTCGTCGCCAAGGCGCGGGCGGGCGGTCGTGGGCTGCGCGAGCGCCGAAATGAGGTGCTCTTCGTTGACGCGCACAACATCGGTCGCATGGCAACACGGACGGTGCGAACGTTCGATGAGACCGACATCCAACGGATCGTGACCGCGTACCACGGTTGGCGAAGCGAGTCGGGCGGCTACGTTGATGTGCCGGGTTTTTGCCAGTCGGTGGCGCTCGACCGGCTCAAGGCCAATGACTGGGTGCTCAACCCGGCACGCTACGTCGGGTCAGAGAGCGCTGACGAGGACGAGTCACGGCGGTTGGCCGCCCGCTTCACCGACCTCGTCGCCGAGGCGCTCGTCGAGCTCGACAACGGCGAAGCGCTTCGTGGGCTCGTTCGCGCGACGCTCGACGAGGTCCAACGTGGCTAGTTGGCGCGTTGTCCCTCTCGATTCTGTCACCACCTGCATCATTGACCACCGCGGCAGGACGCCGAAGAAGCTAGATGGCGATTTCGCCGAGACCGGCGTTCCCGTGGTTTCCGCTCGCAATGTCAAAGGTGGAAGGCTTAACACGCGCGAGGGTGTCCGGTTCGTGACGCCCGAGATGTATCGGCGCTGGATGCCGGTGCAGCTCGAAGCCGGGGACGTCCTGCTCACGTCTGAGGCCCCGCTCGGCGAGGTCGCCTTCCTCACGGACAGTGCTGATCTTGTGCTCGGCCAGCGGTTGTTCGCTCTTCGTGCCAACCCCGACGTCATCGACCCTCGCTACCTCTACTACAGCCTTCGCTCGCCACTGATCCAAAAGCGATTAGTCGCGCGGGCAACGGGCACAACAGCGCAGGGCATCCGTCAATCTGAGCTGCGCCGTGTCGAGATCAACCTGCCGCCCATGGATGTGCAACGCCATATCGTTGGGCGTCTTTTCGGCATAGAAGGCCTGATCGAGAGCGATCGTCGGCTCGCAAGCCAAATGGACGAGATGGTGCGTACGCGGTTCTGGCTCCAGTTCGGGGACCTCCTGACGTCTTCTGGTGGCGCGCGACTTACGGACTGGGTGACGATCACCAATGGGGTGTCGTACCGTAGTGGGGACCTGACAGATGGCAGCCCGGCCGCGCTCGTGACGCTGAGGTCGGTCCGCCGGGGCGGGGGGTATGACCCGGACGGCCTCAAGCCGTATTCGGGTGAGTTCAGGCCGACGCAGCTAGTCCTTCCCGGCGAGGTCGTGGTGGCTCGGACCGACCTGACGCAGGCGGGCGATGTGGTTGGGCGGCCTGCCGTCGTGCGCCCCAGCCGGGCCCATGAGACCTTGATCGCGTCCCTCGACTTGGCCGTCGTTCGCCCGAGGCTCGAGTGGGTGACCGCTCCCTTCCTTTATGGACTGCTCGGTACGCCTGGATGGGTAACACACTCCCGCGGCCATGCCAACGGGACGACGGTCCTCCATCTGCGGTCGTCTGCCTTTGAGGCGCACGTTGCCTGTCCGGCGATCGAGGACGTCGCGACATTCTCCGCGGTAGCCGGTCTGTGGCTTCGACTCGCATCTTCGGCAGCGATCGAGTCGGAGGTACTCGTCTCGCTACGGGACGTGTTGCTCCGCCGATTGCTGGGCCGATCCCCGGCGTCGGACGAGGCCGCATGATGTCGACCCACTTCATTGAAGCCGACCTCGAGGACATCGTCCTCAGCTACCTCGCGTCCCTCGGGTACGCGGTAGCACACGGTCCGCAGATCGCGCCCGGCGCACCCGGTGCCGAACGCGCTTCATTCTCCGAGGCCTTCCTCGTCGACCGGATGCGGACGAGCTTGGCGCGGATCAATCCGGAGCTCGATCTTGCGGCGGTCGACCAGGTAGTCGCCGCTGTGCGCAGGCCCGAGAGCCAGAACCTCGTCCGAGAGAACGCACGAATCCATGCGCTCATGCGCGAGGGTGTGCCCGTCGAGGCACGGCTCGGGGACGGCCGTCTGCGGACGCGGCGCGCCCGCCTCGTCGCCTTCGACGACCCGGGTCCGAACGACTGGCTCGCGGTCAACCAGTTCGTCGTCACCAATGAGGATCACACGCGCCGCGCAGACGTGGTCGTCTTCCTCAACGGCATGCCGGTCGTGGTCTACGAACTCAAGAGCTCGTCCGACGAGAAGGCAACGGTCAAGAGCGCCTTCTACCAGATCGGCACCTACAAGTCCGAGGTCCCTGCGCTCTTCCTCGCCAACGCGTTCTGCGTCATCTCCGACGGCATCGTCGCCAAGCTCGGCTCGGTCACAGCGGGTTACGAGCACTACGTGCCTTGGCGCGCGATCGACACGCCGACGACCGCCGCGGCCGCTATCCCCCAAGTCGAGGTCCTCACCCGCGGTTCCCTCGAGAAGCGCCGGTTCCTCGACATTCTGGAGCACTACATCGACTGGTCAGACCTGCGTTCGGGGCTCATGAAGCGTGTCGCCCGTTACAACCAGTTCTGGGCGGTCAACGCTGCGGTTGCGGCCATCGTCGCCGCGTCGGCGCCCGAGGGCGACCAGCGGGCCGGGATCGTTTGGCATACGCAGGGCGCCGGCAAGAGCTTCGAGATGCTGCTCACGGTAAACAAGCTCATGCGACACCCGGCGATGGCGAACCCGACCGTCGTGCTCGTCACCGATCGCAACGACCTCGACGACCAGCTGTTCACCGAGGAGTTCGCGCCATCGCGGTTGCTCCCCGAGCCGCCGCGGCGTGCAGACAGCCGGACCAACCTCAACGAGATGCTCTCGGTCGCCTCGGGCGGCATCGTGTTCACGACGATCCAGAAGTTCGGCCGCGACGACAACGGCGGTGACCCGGTCCTCACCGACCGCCGTAACGTGGTCGTGTTCGTCGACGAGGCACACCGCAGCCAATACGGTCTCCTCGAGGGACTCGCCGGCAACATGCACCGAGCGTTGCCGCATGCGACGTTCATCGGCTTCACCGGCACCCCAATCGAGCTGGCCGACCGTTCCACGCGGCAGGTGTTCGGCGACTACATCAGCACCTACACCCCGCAGCAGGCGATCGAGGACGGCGCGACCGTGCCGGTCTACTACGAGAGCCGGCTGATCAAGATCGGGCTCTCGGCCGACGACGAGGCTGCGCTCGACGAGGCGTGGGGCGCGCTCACCGGAGACCTGTCCGAGGAGGACCAGCAGCGCCTGGGCAGCCGCTGGACGCGCATGGAATCGATCCTCGGGTCCGACGAGCGCCTCGCGAGGCTGACGGCCGACTTCCTAGAGCACTGGGAGGCCCGGCGGGCACAGCTCTTCGGGAAGACGATGGTCGTCCTCTCATCACGTCGCATCGCCGCAGCGGTCTACGACCGCATCGCGGAGCTGCGGCCGGGTTGGCACAACGACGACGACGCGAAGGGCAAGATCAAGGTCGTCTACACGGGATCGGCGGCCGATCGGCCTGAGATCCGACGGCACGTGCGGACGACGGAGCAGCTCGAGGACCTCAAGAAGCGGGCCTCGAATCCGGATGACGAACTCGAGGTCGTTGTCGTGTGCGACCTGTGGCTGACCGGCTTCAACAGCCCACCGCTCCACACAATGTATGTGGACAAGCCACTCAAGGACCACGGCCTCTTCCAGGCGATCACGCGCGTCAATCGGCCGTATCTCGACAAGCCGGGAGGCTTGATCGTCGACTACATCGGCATCACCGACCAGATCACCCGCTCGGTGGCCCGCTACGCATCGGGCAATCAGCCGGCGGTCGCGATCGACATCGGGAAGGTTGTCGCGCTCGTCGTCGAGACGCACGAGATCGTCTCGAACATCCTCCACGGACACGCGTGGACCGTCGACTCGACGCTGCCTAAGGCGGACCGCCTGGCCGAGATCACCGCCGGCGTCGACTTTGTCCTGGGCGCCGAGGATCGCCGGACACGCTTCCTCGAGCAGACCTATCGCCTCGTCCGGGCGTTTTCGCTGTGCGCAAGCGAGCCCGCGGTGCGGGCGCTTACTGACGACGTCGCGTTCTTCTCGGCGGTGCGGACGGGGATCCTGAAGCTCGAAGCCGAGGATGACACCGAGGCCGCCGGGCGCCGCGAGGGACTCGAGACCGCAATCGGCCAGCTCGTCTCGTCGGCGATCGTGGCCGGCGAGGTGATCGACGTCTTTGCCGCCGCCGGGATGGAGAAGCCCGAAGTCTCGGTGCTGTCGGAGGAGTTCCTCGCCAAGATCGCAAAGGATCAGCGGCGCAACCTCGCGCTCGAGCTCCTCCGGCGCCTGCTTAATGACGAGATCCGTTCGCTTGGACGCACCAACGTCGTACAGCACCGCCTGTTCAGCGATCGGCTCACGACGGCAATCCGCGCCTACCAGAACCATTCTCTCTCTGTGGCGGAGGTCATCAACGAGCTCGTGGAACTCGCGCATGCCCTTAAGGCCGAGCACGAGCGGCAGGTCGCGAGCGGCCTTACACCGGCGGAACTCGCCTTCTACGACGCGGTGTGTCAGAACGACTCGGCGGTGGTGGAACTCGGCGACGAGGTCCTGCGCCAGATCGTCGAGGAACTCGTCGCGCTGATGAGGCGCGAGACGAAGGTCGACTGGCGCTACCGCGAGCCGGTGCGCGCGGCGATGCGGGTGAAGATCAAGCACCTACTGCGCAAGCACGGCTACCCACCTGATAAGGAGAAGATGGCGGTCGACTTGGTCATCGAGCAGGCCGAGCTGTTCGCCGATGAGATGACGGCAGCGTGAGTTCGGCTCGGATCTCCTTCGAGCACGGCTCGACACCTGGTCAGGAGTGGGTAACGGGTCGAGTCCCGGCGTGGAGAGCCCATCCTTGCCTAGTGTCCCGATTCGCTGATCCCTAATCGCTTCACGACGCGCCGGCAGGGATCATGCGCGCGCTGCTGCGGGTCGGCGCCCTAGTGGTGCCGCTGATCCACCACCGGTTCAGGAGTGAGCCCGGCAAGCATGACCTGCAACCCCGTACCTGACCTTCGTGATCGCACGTCTGCGCGCGGCACCACCGATCGATCCAGAGGCGGATCAACCGGCATGGCTCACGGGTGCGGAGCCCTGCGGTCCGCAACCCGCGAGCGACTTGCGAACCGGGACACTAGGTCAACCTCGCGGCGGGAACCGAACACCATTGAAGCGTCGTGTCGAATACCTCCTGAGGGCCCCGCCATCACCGGCTCGACGGACGTACCCTGCGAGCGATGCCCGAACCGCCACTGGTCCTCAGAGTCGAAACGCCCGATGGGGTGTTCCTGCGCCCGATCATGGCTGCCTCTCTCCTGCCGCCGGACGTGGTACACGGAGCCGCTGCCGAAGACGCGACGCGAGACGCGGCCGCGTTCTGGGGACTGCCCGACTTTGTGTTCCGTCCGGCGCTGCGACCCCGTGGCTCCGGAAGTCGGGAGCTGGGCGACGCAATCCTGGTCGTTGGAGATCGGGCGGCATCCGTGCAGGTCAAGGCTCGGCACGCGCCATCGAACGACGATCGCAGGGAGCGATCGTGGCTGGACAAGAAGATCCGCGAAGGCGCGCGCCAGGCGACCGGTACGATCCGGACCCTCTCCTCCACGCCCACGACGAGCCTGGTCAACGAGCGTGGTCGGAGCGTCGCGATCGAGGTCGCAAGAAGGACCTGGCTGAAGGTCGTCGTGGTCGACCATCCCGGAATCACCGCATATTTGCCGACCGCCGGCGCAGTCGTGCTACTTCGCCGGGACTGGGAGTTCCTCTTCGAACAGCTCAAGTCGACCTACGCCGTTCTTGAATACCTCTACCGCGTCAACTCCGACCCGCCCGTTCCACTTGGCGAGGAGCCCGTCCGCTACTACGAATTCGCGGCGGCCGACGCGGTAGCTCCGCCGGGCGAAGGCGACCCGCGCTTGACGGCCCTGGGGTCCGAGCCCAAGTCGGTGCCGCAGCTACCGCAGGCGCCTGCCGGGCACGGCGAGGACCAGTTCCACGTCGTCGTGCGCACCGTGCTGGAGGACATCGCGACCACCGGCTCGGCCGATGAGACCGCGAGGCTTGACGCCCTCGCAGCCATCGACAGTATCCCAGTCGCCTACCGGGCCGAGCTCGGCAGAGACATCCTGCGGTGGATGGCAGAGGTCGCCGCGGTGCCGGAACCTGGGCAAACGTGGAGGTTTCGGAACATCCCTTGGCCCGGTCGCCCGTACCTGTTGTTCGGGGTCGCGACTCGCTTTGGTGCCACCGTTGCGGCCACCTTCCGCGACTACGTATCCCTGAGGCATCAGCAGCAACTCGAGTTGATGCCCGAGCGCGCCGAGATGCTTTCGGTTGGGGTGCTGCTCACTCCGAGGCACGACGGCTACAGGCCGTGGGACACGACGATGGTGGCGACGCGGGGGGACCAGGGTCTTGACCCAAGGTCTCGCGACGCGCTGGAGTTGCTGTGGGGTCCTCTCGGCACGACCGTCTGGGAGGCCGACTGGGACAGAGTCGCCGAAGCCTTCGAGGCGGCGAAGCAGACCCCGCAGCCACCCGAACGCCTGGCGGCCCGCACGGACACGGCGGGCACGGGTAGAGCCGTGCAGCGATCGCTGGCCCGTTTCGTAGGCGGCACGATGAGCAGA
>JARLIH010000344.1 GCA_031291845.1 Isosphaeraceae bacterium
ACACTCGTGGTGAAGTTCGCCCATGAGCTTTGGAGGTCCCTGGAGGTCCGACCCCGCTCGGCCTCTAGCGGGGACTGAACAAGGAAGGGAAGCACGGTCCGCGTCGAGGGACACAGCGAGTTCCTCTAGGCTGCCCGTGAGTGAGCATTATAATGTTCTGGAAGCCTACCGACAACCTTCACACGAACTTACGCACCCGAAGACCTGCGGCTTCTCCGCACGGTGTGGTCTGGGTAAGACAAGGCACCGCTCGTCGCGGCCGACGAGCGAATCTGGGGGGATTTGTATGGTCCCGTCGCGCGACCTGGTTCGAGACGATATCGTCCTCTCCGCGCGGACCTGGGTGGTCAAGGTGGGCACGAGCGTCCTTACCGGTACCGATGGCCGCCTCGACCCGGCTCGAATCGCCCATCTGGCCGAGCAGATCAGTGCCGTGATGGATTCGGGGCGGAAAGTCGCGCTCGTGAGCTCGGGCGCGGTCGGGGCAGGGCTCGGACAACTCGGGCTCACGCGCCGGCCCGATAACCTCCGGCAGCTCCAGGCCGCGGCGGCCGTCGGTCAGGCGTACCTGATCCGCGCGTACGATGAAGGCCTCAAAAGCCACGGCCGGCACGCCGCCCAGCTTTTGCTGACCCACGAGGACTTCGACAGCCGTCTCCGCTACCTCAACATGCGTAACACGGTCACGGCTCTGTTCGAATACGACGCCGTGCCGATCATCAACGAGAACGACACGATCAGTGTTGATGAGATCAAGTTCGGCGACAACGATCGGCTCGCCGCGATGGTCACGAACCTGATTCAGACCCCTTTGCTCGTGATCCTGAGCGTCGTGGACGGTCTTTACCGCGCGGACCCCGGGCCCGGCGGCAGCGGCGACATCGTACGCCTCGTCCCTCATCTCGACGAGGAGATCCTGGCCCTCGCCGGCTCGAGCCGAAGCGCGGGGGGCACTGGGGGCATGCAGAGCAAGCTGCAGGCCGCGCGGCTGGTCACGCAGGCCGGCGGCTCGGTCGTGATTGCCTCGGGCAAGAAACCCGAGCCTCTCACGCGCATCCTCGCCGGCGAGCAGGTCGGCACGCTCTTCCTCGCCCGCGGCCGCACCCACGGCGCCCGGAAGCGCTGGATCGGCCTGACAGCGCGGCCGCGCGGGCATTACGTCGTGGATGCCGGGGCCCGCCGGGCCCTCGAGACCGGAACCAAGAGCCTCCTGGCGATCGGGATCGTTGATGTCCTCGGTGACTTCGATAAGGGGGACGTCGTCGGCATCAGGGACGCCGAGGGGCATGAGTTCGCGCGCGGACTGACCAATTTCGCGACGCCCGACGCACGCCAGATCCAGGGCCTGCGCACCGAACAGGCGCGACTGGCCCTCGGGGCGGTCCTGGACGACGAGGTCGTGCACAAGGACAACCTCGTCCTGCTCGCGTAGCCGACCGCGGTCGCTATCGTCGAGGAACGAGCGCGTCGCCCGTGCCGGTGTTCCCCGCCGCGTCCGTTGCCCGGACGACGAGGACATGGGGGCCCTCCTTCAACTCCGGAAGCGAGAGCGTGATCGTCTCGGACGGCGTGTCGAACAGTCCGTCATTCGGGAAGATCGGAACCCACTCGCCGCCGTCGACCGCGTAGGCCGCTTTCGCAATGCGCGTCAGGTTGTCCTTGAGGGTGATGGCCGCACTTCGCCCCTTGAGGACGATGGCGACGACCGGCGCCTCGTGATCGACGACGAATGGCTCGCTTTCGCGATCGCGCGATTGCGCGTCCTCGGCGTTGTTGGATGGACGGTCGCTGGCCGTGACGCGCACGCGATAGAGGCCCGGGGGAACCGTCGTCGTATCCCAAGAAAACGACTTCTCCGTCAGCGGCTCTTCGCCGAGCGGGATCCACTCGGGCCAGCCCTCCTTGCGGATCTGGAGCGAATACTTGAGGTCGTCGTCGTTGGGGTCGTCCGCCTCCCACCGAAGCGTGAGCCTCGTTTGGCGCGTTGCGCCGTCCCCGGCGCTTACGTCCGGCACGTCAACTTTCGTGACGTCGGGGGGCAGGTTCGCCGTCTGGTACCGCAGCGAAACCCCGTGCAGCTCCGGCGTCACCTTCGGGTCGGACGTCTTCAAGGTGGCCCGGTACTGCACGAACCGCCCCGGCGGGGCGAGTGCTTTGCTGTTTTCGGGGTCGGTCTGTGGGGCCGACCAGTCCGACCACGTTTCGTCGGGCTCACCGACGTTTCCCGAGCGTGCTTGCAGGGCGATCGACGTTCCGGGCGGAACCACCGCGCGCCAGGAGAGCGCGCCGAAGCGGCTCACGAGCTTGGCGTCGTGCACGTCCGAGACGAGAGACCCTTCCTGCACGTGTCCCGCGGCCAACCGGAAAACTGCGCCCGGGTCGCCCGTTCCGACCAGCAATTCTCCCTGCGGCTCCGCGAGGAGCGAGAGCACCTGGCCCGTGTCGAGCCGAGCCAGCGGCGCGGTTTCGCGCCCGTCGTCACGCACCTCGTAGAGCTGCCCTTCGGGCCCCGTACCGACCAGCAGCCGGTCGTCCTGCCAGGCGAGCGCGAAGATCAGGGCCTTGACGCGAAACACTTCGCGGGCGACCCCGTCCGCGTTGAGCCGATAAACCGCGCTCTCTCCGGCCGCCCCCCTGCGCGGGGATGAGCCACCTGTTGAGGGACGCGACGGCGATGAGCGCGACATCGGGGGCTCCGCCGGTCTCGGCGGCTCGGGCGCGGCAGCGGTCTCCGTCTGCCCCAGACCCGACTTCGGACCGGCGGAAAACTCTCCGCCCGAGAACATCACGGAGGTCCGGCCCGTTCCCCCTCCGTCCGACTCGGTCGCGGTCCCGACATAGACCACACCGTGCGGCCCCGGCAGCAACGCAGTGACCTCACTCTGCGACGCATCGAAAAGGATCGACGTCTTGCCGTCCGGGGCGATCCGATAAACCAACCCCTCTCCGTCGCTGCCCGCGAAAATTGTCCCGTCGGGTATCACGGCGACACAACGGAGGTGGTGATGCTTGCTCTGGAGCAGGAGCACCCATTTCCCTTCGGCCGAGCGCTTCCAGAGTTGGCCGTTTGGCCCGGTTGCCGCGTACAGGTTTCCCTTCGCGTCGGTGGCGAGGTCCCAGATGTATTTCACTTCGGGAGCCGGGCGAGACGTCGGATGTTTGGGGTCGGACACTTCGACGACCTGGCCGGTCGGACCGGTACCCGCGAAGACACGTCCGTCCGGCAGGACGGCGAGCGATAGCGCCTGCGTGTCTCCGCCGTCGTACTCGGCCGTCCAGGGTGCGTCCGGTTTGGCCTCGCGCCGGTACACTTTCCCCTCGTCGCCGGTCGCCGCGAAGAGAACGCCCTCGGCATTGCGCGCGAGGTCCCAGATACGGACGGCGTCGAGCGTACCCGCGCGGGTCAACGTCTGGCCGAGGCGGACGTGCCCGCTCTCGGTAACGACGAGCCGTTCGCGCTTCGCCTTCGAGAACGCGGAGGACGTGTCCTCGCGCCAGGTCTCGAGCTTGCCGAGTGCGGGCCGCCCCGTGAGACCGACGAGAACCAGAGCGACGACAGCCCGAACAAGTCGCGGCTGATGCGTGGTGGGTTCGGGCGTGTTCGCGTCCATTACTGCCTCGGGGTGGCGGTGCGCTCGTTGACCGCGGCATCCGGGAGCGGACAAACACACCGAGTGGCCGTCCTGTTCGAGCTTACTTTAAAGAGAGGTCCGCGTCCTTGACAACGGTGAAGCGCAAAGACTGCGTCCCATCGAGCACCCAGCGCGTTTCGACAACCTTGACCAGGTCCGTGCGGACGGCCGTCTCGGGAGTATGCCGGCCGCTCGCAAAAACAGCCCGCACGCTGCCGGGCAGGTCCGGCAGTGCCTGTCCGTCGACCGACACACCCCGGTCGGGGAGTGCGACGTGGAGGTAAAGCGCGGTGCGCGAAGGCTCGGTCTGGGCGCGAATGGTCCGGGCCACTCCCGCCAGGTCGCGAGGGTCGAGCAGGGCCGGGTCGTTCCGGAACTGACGACGTAGACTGTTCGGCATGTCGGCAACGGTGAGCTCAAACGCCCCTTCTTCGACCTCTTTGGGCATCGGCAAGACGGCCTCGAAGGTTTGGCGTTCCGCCTTGAAGGGTTTGATCGTGACGAAGACCTTGAGGTCCTGGCCGGGCTCGAGCCGGTCCGTTGCGAGCCGGAGCGACTCGATCGTGGCCACGTTCCGGCCGGCCTCGATATCGACGTCGCAGTCGATCGACTCGATGCGGGCGCGCTTGATCGAGTTGCGGGTGAGCAGGTTGACGATCGACGAGATCGGGCTGAACAAGAGCGCGGGTCCCATCGGACCGCTATAGCGGGGTCCGCTCATGGTGTCGTGGATCTCGATCGGGTCGAGGTCCTTGACCTTGATGGTGGCTTTGAACCGCGCCGTGAGCTCGTCGGGAAGGTTCCCTTCGGTGTCGATCGCGTTCGTGAGCACGGCCATGACCAAACTGGGAAGCAGGTTGGGCTCGCGCACGATCTTGACGCGGTAGGTGTGCGGCTCGGAATAGTTCCCCGTCTTCACCCGCACGCTCAAGGGAAGCAAGTCGGGCGCGGGCCCGACCCGGCCGGCAACGCCGGTGCTCACGTCCGTGTCGATGACGCCGACGATTTTAAGCGGTGAGCCCATCTTCATGCTGACGCTGGCGCGAGGGTACACCGTGTGGATGTAGCCGGTCATCATCGGAAACTCGCAGGCGCCGAGGCTGAACATGGGGTGGCCAAAGCCATAAACGCGGTCCCCCTCGACGTGAGTGACCGTGCCGATGCCGGAGAGGTCGAAGTCACCCGTGATCATCGCAATACTCAGCGGTGCGCCGGGAACGAGCGGCCGGTCCCCCTCTTCCTTGATGACGCGCTCGGGGGCTGCGCCCCCGGCCATCGGTGCGAGACCGATCGGCCGGAACCGCTCGCCCAGCAGCGCGAGCGCCCTCGGGGTGAACCCCGAAGCGGCGATCGGGGTCGCGATCGGCCGCATGCCGGCCAAGTTTCCGCCGGAGACGGCCACGGGCGCGGTATTCGTGCTCGACTCGGCCGGCTCATCCGCGCGCCCCTCGATGATGAGCGATGCGCCGAGACGCGACGCGTGAAACCCTTGCCCGTGCGCGGCGTCCTTCGACTCAGCGGCGATGCGCCGGTCGTTGGCGCGCACGTACTGGACCATCTGCTGAAACGGCGTGACACCGGCGATCGGATCCTTGCCGAACTCCCAGGCGAACGCGACGGCTCCGAGCAGCTTGCCGTCGATGTAAATCGGGCTGCCGCTCATCCCCTGGATAATGCCGGCGTGCTCCAGGTTGCACCCCGACAGGCGACAGAGGACCATGTCGCGCCCCGGGCTGACGTCGTGCATGACGCCCAGGACTTCGGCCTGAAACTCATCCAGCTTCGTGCCGACCATCACGGTCTGGCCGCGGCCCTTCATCCCGGGGCGGATGTCCTTGACATCCCAATACGTCTTGGGGTCGGGCTCCGCCCGTGTTGTCGCCGCGCTGAGCAGTATCGCCAGCAATGTCCCAGCCTGGAACAACGCACGAGTCCGCGAGAGTCGCATTGAGAAGATCTCCCTGGGGCAGGGCACGCGACGACGTCGATGGTTGAGACGGGTGAAGGCGCGGGATCGCAGAGGCCGGGAGCGAGGAGATGAACGGCCCGTTCGAGGTAGCCCTTACCTCCGAAGGTCGTAGCACGGCTGGCAGACACCAACCTTCCGTGACGTCGTCGTACGGAATGCTCGACGATCCAGGATCCTCCTCCTTGGAATCTTAACCCTCGGTCAACATTGCGTCAACCAATACATCGCTGTGATTTCATGCATTTTCCCGATAGTACGGGTCCCCAGCGGTGCGCTCAACGGCCGCGGACGTCAGTGAGGAAACCCATTTCCCGGGGGGAGGGACTGGTTCCATCCGCTGCCCCCCAATCGCTGTCGGAGAGTGACTTTACGGAGACTCGCCAGCCGCTCGCGAACGAGCGCGTGGTGCTGGCGCCGGCCGTAGATGCGCGTGGCCCATAGATCGATGAACGCGAGGGCGAGCAGCACGAGGACGAGCAAGAAAACGGCCAGCCAGGTAAAGAGAAACGCCGGATTGGACCGGCCGCCGGCGAGGTGGGGGACTCGGGAGCCAACGGACACGCCGAGCGCGAGCAGGATCATGAGGACCGCGCCCCAGGCACGGCGCCGGTCCTGGGTACGGAAATGGCGCGAGTCGGCGTCATCCAGCTCGGCGCTGCGCTTGAGCCGTTCGCTGCGCTGCCGCAGGGCCAGTCCCGCGGCTGCGACCGCGACGAAGAGAGAAACGGCGAGGCCCGCGTTCCGAGTTTGCTTGGCGGACGGCATCGGCATTCCTTTTTCGCGTCTTATCTTAATAGAGGTCCGCACTGCTGAGCTGCTGCTCCACGCGATCGGCACGGCGGGCGATTTCCAGCAGCGCGGCCCGGACGTCGGCCGCGCAGACGTGGTCGCGCGGGAACGTCCGCGTCATCACGAACATGGGCTGCCCGTTCACGCTCCGGATCGAGAGGCTGCCGTAGGTCAGCTTGGCGTTGAGCTTGAGCGCGGTCTCAAAAAAACCTGGGTCCGCGACCCCGCAGACCGAGAAGACTGAGAGCAGCCGTTCCCCCTGTTTGCCCCCGGCGGCCTCCAGGTAGACTTCCTGCAGGCGGTCGCCGGGCAACTGAAACAAGATCCGGTAATTGTCGCGCCCTCCTTGAACGAAGCAGTCGAGTCCCTCCAGGCTTTCGCGCACGAGACTTTCCGTCTCACGCAACCGATAGACGGCCGCCTGGAGGTCGTCCGCGAGCTCGTCCGCCTTCACATAGCGGTGCTCGGGACGCTTGGCGAGACAGCGATCGAGGATGTCCTTCACAGCCTCCGGGACGTCGGCGATGACGCGCCTGATGTCCGGGACGGGCTCGCGGCGGTGGAGCTGCACGAGCTGGCTGATCTGGTCCGATGCGAAGGGGAGCATCCCGGACAGCAGGTAATAATACATCACTCCGACCGCGTAGAAGTCTGAGCGCGGGCTGGCGGGAACCCCCGCGAACAGCTCGGGTGCCATGAAGGTCGGCGTACCGGCCGCTGGGACTCCGGCGAGGTGCAGCTCGGTCCGATGCCGGACGAGACCGAAGTCGGCCAACTTCGCGGACCCCTCGGCCGTCATCAGGACGTTCGAGGGCTTGACGTCGCGATGGACCAGCCCCGCCGCGTGCGCAGCCCCGAGGCCCTGGACGACCTGCCGGACGACCTCCGAAGCGCGGATCGGCTCGAACGGCCCCTGGTTGACGAGCGTCTCACGCAGGCTGAAGCCGCCGGGGACGTACTCCATTTCGATGAAGTGATAGCCGCGGTCGCTCCCGAGGTTGTGCACCGTGACGATATTGGGATGGACGAGGTGGGCCACCGCCCGGGCCTCGGCCCAGAACCGCTCGCGGATCTTCGGCTCGTTCGCGACCAGCCCCGGGTTCATCACCTTGATTGCGCAAGGCCGGCCGAGCCCGAGGTGCTCCGCGCGATAGACGCGGCCCATGGAACCGCGCCCCACGGCTTCCTCGAGCCGGTACTGCCCCAGCGTGCTATCGGGTAAGTCGTCGACCTCCGGGAACCCGTCGTCTTCCGGGGGCCAGGAGCCGGACCCGAAATCCGCCCGAGATGGCTCGGGGGGATAGGGGATCGTCTCACTCAAGGAGTCGCGCGCCCACCCTCTCCGTTCGTCCCGGGGCTTGTCCCCGGGGCCCGGCGGGGAACCGCTCGCTGGGCCGGAAGGGTCGGTGACCGGGGGCATGGGTGAAGTGTCCCGTTGGTCTTGGGCCGGGGAAGCGGGCCGGCCGAACGGACCAGCCCGCGTCTCGCCCCTTTCTGCAAGTGTTCGCGTGCCGTCAAGGCCCCCCGTCAGACGTTGTAGGACGTCGACGACGTCGTGCCGCCGCGGCCGGTCCAGTTCGTGTGGAAGAACTGGCCGCGCGGCCGATCAACACGTTCGTAAGTGTGTGCGCCGAAGAAGTCGCGCTGGGCCTGGAGCAAGTTGGCGGGGAGCCGCTCCGACCGGTAACCGTCGAAGTAGGCAAGGGCGGACGCGATGGCCGGTAACGGGACGCCGTACGTCGCGGCGGCCGCGCAGACCCGCCGCCAGCCGGCCTGGGCCTTGGTGATCTGCTCCTTGAAGTAGGGGTCGAGCAGCAAGTTCGTGAGCCCGGGATTGCGATCGAACGCGTCCTTGATCTTGCCGAGGAATGCGCTGCGGATGATGCAGCCCCCGCGCCACATCAGGGCGACGCCGCCGTTATTGATCTCCCAGCCCGACTCTTTCGCCATCGCGTTCATCAGGGCGTAGCCCTGCGCATAGGAGATCAGCTTGCTGGCGTAGAGGGCCATCTCGATGTCGTCGATCAACGTCTTGGCATCGCCGTCGAACTTGGCGTCGGGTCCGCTCAGGACCTTGGAGGCCTCGACCCGCTCCTCTTTCTGGGCCGAGAGGCAGCGGGCGAATACGGCCTCACCGATCAAGGTGAGCGGCACGCCCAGGTCCAGGGCCGAGGTAACGGTCCACTTGCCGGTCCCCTTCTGACCTGCGGCATCGAGAATCAGGTCGACCATCGGGCGGCCCGAGTCGGGGTCGTCGAACGCCAGGATATCGCGCGTGATCTCGATCAGGTAGCTGTCGAGCGGGCCCGTGTTCCATCGCGCGAACACCTCGTGCATGGCCTTGGGTTCCATGCCGAGCAGCGAACGCATGAGGTCGTAGGCTTCGCAGATGAGCTGCATGTCGCCGTATTCGATGCCGTTGTGCACCATCTTGACGTAATGGCCGGCCCCCTCCGGACCGACCCAGTCGCAGCAGGGCGTGCCGTCGGCGACTTTCGCCGCGATCGCCTGGAAGATCGGCTTGACGCTCGGCCAGGCGTCAGGGTTGCCGCCGGGCATGATCGAGGGCCCCTTGAGCGCACCTTCCTCGCCGCCGGAGACGCCGGTCCCCACGAAGAGGATCCCCTTCGCTTTCAGGTCGCGCGTGCGGCGGGTGCTGTCGGGGTAGTGCGTGTTGCCGCCATCGATCAGGATGTCGCCCGGCTCGAGCAGCGGAACGAGCTCATTGATGACGTCGTCCACCGCGGGCCCCGCCTTGACCATGATCATGATCTTGCGCGGGCGTTTGAGCGCAGCCACGAGCTCCTCGACGGTGTGGGCGCCGACGAGCTTCTTCCCCTCCCCGCGACCGGCCAGAAAGTGGTCGACCTTCGAGGTCGTGCGGTTGAAAACGGCCACCGTGTAGCCGTGGCTTTCCATGTTGAGGACGAGGTTCTCGCCCATGACGGCCAGGCCGATCAAGCCGATGTCTGCGGTCGGTGTGCTCATCGCGCGTTCGTTCATCCCACGGGTTGGATTGATGGATCAAGGGTCAAGGAAGAAGGTCGGCGACCGCGACCTCGACACCGGGTTTCCCAAGCGGGGCCACCCGGCCGCCGGCGGTCACAATCGTCTGCTGGTGATAGGCAAATCGTCCGTTGCGGGCCGGATCGGGGACGGGCTCGCGGTAGACCTCGAGCTGGCGGTCGATCAAGTTGAGGATCCAGTAGTCAGCGACCTTCGCGCGGGCATACAGGTGTCCATTAACGAGCCGGTCGTACCTCAACGTCGTGTCACTGATCTCCACGACGAGCAAGGCCGTCTTCGGGTGTTCGCCCGAGTCCCTCGGACTCCCCGCGAGCACAACGGCGTCCGGCTCCGGCTGGTTGCGGCGACCCAGGTCGAGAGGGAGCTGGATCCAGACCCGATGGCCCGGCGCGAACGCGGTACGAAACGTGTTGTCCGCCAGTTCGACCGAGATTGCATGCGCGGGCTTGAAGCTGCTCCTCGCGATGATCTGCCCCCGGACCAGTTCCACGCGACGGTTGCGGAAGAAACCGAGCTCCGCCAGGCGGTAATACTCCTCGCTCGTCCAGCGCAACCGGTTCGACGGCGGACATGTGCGCCTGTCCTCGGGGGCCGGGGAGCCGGCATTCCTGGGTTCTTGAATCGTCGCCATCACGTCACCCCCACGGCTCTGCAGTGGCCCGTGCGTTGCCCGGCGAGCCGCCCCTACGAGGCCGGGTTCCCCGGGGCGTCAAGCGTCGCGCCACGGCGGCCGTTCCGGCAGCAGCGCCCGAAACCGGGCGACCTGGGCGGCCATGTACTCCCCAGCGTAAGTTCCCGCGAAGAATCGCGGCAAGGCTTCCTTGGCGAACCGCTCCCAGGACTCGTCCTCCAGCCCCGGGTCGATCGGAAAGAAAAGGGCATTGTTGGCCTCGGCCGCCTTCATGTCTCCGAGCGCGTCGCCGACCATCAGCACCTTGTCGCGATCGTAGCGGCCGGTCGTCGCCAGGGCGAGATGCTCCTTCTTCGTACCCATCTCCTGGCCGGCGATGAGCGCGACGTGGGGCTTCAGCCCGTGTTCCTCCCACTCACGGTTCAGGGCCTCGCCCGGCGTGGCGGAGACGACCATGACGTCGGCCCTGCCGTCCATCATCCCCAGCGATTCCAGCACGAACGGAAACGGCGGAACGTCGCACACGACCTCGGCGATCGTCTGGTTGACCGCCTCGCTCCACGCGTACGCGAGCGCCAGGTCCGGGTCGTTCGACGCCTCGGCGGCCTTCTTCAAAACGGGGTTCGCCAGCATCGACTCGCTTTCAACCCAGCGCTTCAAGCCCGGCAACTGAGGAACGACAAAACGCCGCTTCCGCACTTCGGTGCGTTTGGCCAGGAGCTCGAGCGTCAGGGTCAGCCCCGGGAAGCGGTTGATGCCCCGCCAATGCGAATAGAGGTTGACGAACTCGGCCACCTCGCGCGCGTACTTCGAGACGGCCGCCAGCTCCAGGAACCGGACGATGTTGGGTATAAAGCACTCCTTGTGCTTCACCTCCATCGTGTCGAAGGCGCAGCCGTCGCTGTCGATTCCGATGAAGAAGTCTTTTGTCGGCTTGAAGTTACGTAATTCTTCCTGGGCATCGGCCACGGTCGGTTTTCCTGGCTAAACGAGCCCGGCTCACCTTTCTGGCCAAGGCCGGGCCGGAAGAGTACCGCGAGGGTGGCGGTACGACTTGGCTATGATAGCAAGGCGGCGACGTCCACGCCTCATGCTTTACTGCTCGAACTCACCGGACTTTGCACTCCGCCCTACAAAGTTCCTCGTCATAACGCGGTGGGGGCGCAACAGGATTGATGTAGGGCCGGCCCAAAAAAAAAGGCGGGAGTGTTTTCGTCGGCCCACTCCGACCCCGTTGGATCGGAGTACGAGCATTCCCGCTCTTTGAACCGCCGGCCGAATCGGAGTGTCCTCAAGGCCCTTCGGCAGTAGAATCCACGTTCTGCCTGAGACGGCCGGGACCAAGGAGACGCGTATGACTCAAGAAGAGGACGCCGCGGGAGTCGCTCGTTTCAAAGCCGCGCTGAGTCAGTTCATTGACCGGGTCGCGGAGGATCGGTACGTCCTTGCGGTCGTGCTGGTCAGAAGCTTGTCGACGGAGACGATCTGGGCGCGTGAAACGCTCGGATTGTGGATTATCGAGGCCGATGGCGTCAGCCGGCGCCTACCGAGCGATGGTGAGAACGAACGCATATTCCGCATCCTCGTCGAAAATGGCATCAATATCCACGCAGAGGTGATTCCCCGCGCACGCTTTAAGAAGATGGTTGAAGGGATGTCGCGGACCGCCTTCTCGTGCAATTTCTTTGCACATCGTCAAATTGTCTACAGCCAGGATCCCTCGATCGAGAGTTGGTTCAAGAAGGCGAACGCGGTCGCGATCAAGGACCAGGAACGCGAGCTTCTTGTGTTCTCAACCTGGACGATCGATGAGCATCGCCACGCGCGCAAGCGCCTGGACATCAAGCGTGACCTTGAACTCGCGGCCCAGGGAATCGTCTCTGCCGCGCACAGCATCGCGCACACCGAAATCATCAGGCGGGGTCAAATCTGCGAACAAGATGTGATCTACCGCGCGATGGAAGGCGACCCTGATCTCTTTCAGACGATCTACATCGACGTGCTCTCCAAGCGCAAGAATCGGCGCGTGCTCGCCACGGCACTCGACGCGATCGACGGCTATCTCGAGCAGCATTACCAGGCTCACCTGAAGCCGCTCTTGGGATTTCTCAAGAAACAGAACCGAGTCGTGCCGCTGTCGGAGATCAGCGACCAATTCGCTTTTTCTCAGATGCACCCCGGGCATCTGGAGGCCGCCTGCGAATGGCTCGAACGGAAAGGACGGCTGCAAAAAGTCTCTGCGCCGTTCAAACTGACCAAGCGGAGCGTGGAACGGGTGGAAGAACCAGCGTACTTCCTTGAAGTCTAACCATGCGAACGACCATTCAGGTTCGCGGAGCACGCGAGAATAACCTGCAAAATGTTGACGTGGAAATTCCGCGCGACAGGCTTGTTGTCGTCACCGGTGTGAGCGGCTCCGGCAAGTCGTCCCTCGCCTTCGATACGATCTACGCCGAAGGACAGCGGCGATTGCTGGCGTCGATGTCGACGTTCGCGAAGCGGTTCGTCGGCCAACTGAAGAAGCCGGACGTCGATTTCGTCAACGGTCTCTCACCCGTCGTGTCCATCGACCAGAAGACGGTCGGGTCGAATCCCCGTTCAACCGTCGGCACGATGACAGATATTTCCGACTATCTGCGCATGCTCTACGCGACGATGGGAACGCCGCACTGCCCATCCTGCGGCGAGGCTCTCGTGATTCGCACGCCGCATCAGATGATGGAACATCTGCTGTCTCTGCCCAAAAACACGGAAGTGGAAGTGCGGGCGCCGGTGTACAAGATCCACGGAGAAGACTACGAGTACCTCTTCGATCAAATTCGCGTTAACGGTTATCGCCGAGCGCGGATTGACGGCAAGCCTCACGACCTGGGCGACCATATCGAACTGGACGAAGACCGCGCATACACGATCGAAGCCGTGATCGACTCGTTTGTCATCGGCCCGGGAATCGAGCATCAAGTCGTCACGTCGCTCGAACACGGACTGAAGCTCGGCGACGGCTTGCTCGGCTTTCACATCACGAAACCGAAAAAGGCCGGCACCGAGCACGAAAAGCTCTATAAGGGGTTCGGCTGCTCGCGGCACCACCTCGTCGCCGGTGAGATGAACCAGGCCCAGTTCACGTTTAACGACCCGTCCGGCGCCTGCGCGACGTGTTCGGGCATCGGAACGGCAATGAGGGTGCATCCTTCACTCTTGGTACCCGATCCAACACGGTCTCTCAACGAGGGAGCGTTTGTCACTGCGGCGATGAGCAACAGCCGTGAGAGTTGGGGCGGCCGCATCCTCCACAGCCTCGCCGCACATTACGGATTCAGCCTCGACACACCGTTCAAGGATTTGGCCGAGCGACATGTCCAGGTGCTTCTTTACGGTACCAAAGGGGAGCAGTTTGAAGTCCTACTACCTCCGGGGGCGAAAATTGGGCACCAGCACGTCGGCAAGAGGATCAAATTCAACGGAATCGTGAATCAACTGGAGCATTCATACCGCCAGTACCGGAAGCAAGGAACGTCGAATGCCGGCATGGATGAATACCTCAAGAAGGTAATGGTTGAATACGATTGCCCGGAGTGCGGCGGCGCCCGACTCAAACGCACGCGCCGGCTCGTGACGCTCGCGGAACGTAATCTGTTCGAGCTCGGCGAGATGCACCTCGTCCAGTTACTCGACTTTCTGCGATCGCTGAAGCCAACGGCTCGATACCAAGCGATCGCCGAGACGATCGTGCGCGAAGTGAGCACGAGGTTGGAGCTCTTGATCGCGATCGGCCTCGATTACCTCAACTTGAATCGTCGTTCAGCCACGCTCTCGGGCGGAGAATCCCAGCGTATTCGACTCTCTTCTCAGATCGGTTCAGGCTTGTTGGGAATGCTCTACGTGCTCGACGAACCCAGCATCGGGCTGCATCCCAAAGACAATGTGAAGATGATCGAAACGTTGAAACGACTTCGCGACCTGGGCAACACGGTGATCGTGGTCGAACACGACGCCGATACCATCCGGGCGGCGGATCATCTGGTGGAGCTTGGCCCCGGTCCAGGGGTCCATGGCGGCAAGATCGTGGCCCAGGGAACGGTCGCAGAAATCCTCAACGATGATAAATCGCTTACGGGCAAGTACCTGAGCGGCAGGAAGACCATCGAGGTCCCGGATCGGCGCCGGCCCACCAACGGGAAATCGATCGTCGTCAAAGGCGCACGGCAAAACAACCTCAAGAATCTTCGCGTCGAGATCCCATTAAGGCAGTTCGTTTGCATCACCGGCGCGTCTGGATCGGGCAAAAGCTCGCTAGTTCACGATATCGTCTATAAACGTCTCTATTCGCTAATTTACGACAGCCGCGTATTCGCCGGCGAGCACGATGAGCTCACTGGCAGCGAGCACATTAATGACGTGATCGATGTTGACCAGTCTCCGATTGGCCGCTCATCGCGTTCCAATCCGGCAACTTACATTGGCTTCTATGATGCAATCCGCGCACTTTTCTCCGAAACCGTTGAAGCCAGGAATCGCGGGTTCAATGCGTCGACATTCAGTTTCAACGTCAAAGGCGGACGCTGCGAGGAATGCACCGGGGAAGGAACGATCACGACGCAACTCTCGTTCATGCCCGACGTCGAAGTTCTGTGTCCGACCTGCAAAGGTGCGCGTTACAACCAAGACACGCTGGAAGTCAAATACCGAGGGAAGAACATTGCCGAGGTCCTGAATCTGTCGATTGAAGAAAGCGTCGAGTTCTTCGAGGATCAACCGGCGATCGCCCGCAAGGTTGCGGTCTTGAATGAGCTCGGACTGGGATACCTCACGATCGGCCATCCGTCCACGCTCCTCTCGGGCGGCGAAGCGCAACGCGTCAAACTTGCAGGCGAGCTGGCAAAGCTCAAACGGGGCAAGCACAACTTATATATCCTCGATGAGCCGACGACCGGATTGCACTTCGCCGACATCGATCGGCTGCTCGTTAGCCTCAATCGCCTGGTCGACCACGGACATTCCGTCGTGGTCATCGAGCACAACCTCGACGTGATCAAAACGGCCGACTTTGTGATCGACCTTGGCCCGGAGGGAGGCCATAAGGGGGGCGAGTTGATCGCCGCTGGTACTCCCGAGGAGGTCGCGGCCTGCAAGGCATCCTACACCGGCCGGTTCCTGGCCGAGGTGATGCGCCAATCACCCAATCGATCGTCGAGAGCCAAGCCAAGGCGCGCTTCGATCTGATCCGCCGCATGAGCCGGCGTCTGGGAACCGCCTGCGGCAGCAGGGGCACTCGCTGCTACTTCCCATCAGCAGGGCCAGGAATGCGGTCGGCTGCGGTAGGGTCTTGATTGACTTGAAGGCCGGTCGAGCGGGGTGCGCATCGTGGCGATACGTGATGCCACCGACGGAATGACCGAGGATTTCGATCGATGATTCCTGGACTTGCTCGTCGTCGTATGTCGCGCACGTCTTCCGCAGGTCCTCCAACTCCCAGGGCTCCCCTTGCCGGTCTCGACATCCAGCCTCGGCTTGATGCCGGCGAGTTCGCAGAGCGGCTGGAAGCGAGCGTTTGCGCGCGCGCCACCTCCGCGGAAGACGGGTGCGTCGGGGCGCGGGTCGTCCGGCATGCTGATCTGGATATACCAAACCTGACCCCGTGATCTTCCGTGAGCTTCCCGACTGGATGCAGAGCATTCGCATCGCCTGCGCGCACCGTTGCGCGGCAACCGAATCGGCGCGATTGACAGAGATTGCAAGGGAGAATTTGAGTGCCGGCCGCCGGTATGGTATGGTCGAAGGCTGGGCCTAACGCCCTGGCACGGGTGTGCTGCGCGCGGGCCCGCGGCGGGCGTTGGCAAGGGCGGAGGAGCGGAGCCGTGGCGACCTATGACAGGCCCAAGCCTACGGAAGGCACTCCGGTCGACCTCTTGCCGGTGATCCGCAACTCCGGGGTGTTGAACGAGCGCCAGCTCGCCGACATCAAGGCCAAGATGCTGAGCGGCGAGTACCCGTTCGACCCCCACGAGCTCGCGGGGCGGCTGGTCAAGGAGGGGCTGCTCACGTCCTACCAGGTGAGCCGGTTCCTCAAGAACAAGTCGCACGGCCTGCTAGTCGGGCGCTACGCGATCCTCGACCGGCTCGGATCGGGCTCGATGGGGCGGGTCTACAAGGCCCACCATCTCTTGATGGACCGGGTCGTCGCCCTCAAGATCATCGCGCCCGAGATCGTGAGCAACGAGCGGGTCGTCGCCCGGTTTCAACGGGAAATGAAGCTGGTGGGCCGGCTCGACCACCCCAACGTCGTGCGCGCGTTCGACGCGGACCAGATGGGGAACGTCCTCTACATCGTGATGGAATACGTGGCGGGCCAGAGCCTCGGACAGCGGCTCAAGCAAGGTCCGCTGCCGGTGGCCGAGATGATCGAGTACGCCGCCCAGGCGTCGCTGGGGCTGGCGCACGCGCACGAGCAGGGAATCGTCCACCGGGACATCAAGCCCTCGAACCTGCTCTTGAGCTCAGGCCGCCAGCTCAAGGTGCTCGACCTCGGCCTGGGTGTGCTGATGGAGGCCGACAGCGAAGCCACGTTCGCCACGGCCGACGGCATCGCCGTGGGGACCATCGACTACATGTCGCCGGAGCAGGCGTGCGGCAAGGAGGTCGACGGTCGGAGCGACCTGTACAGCCTAGGCTGTGCGATGTTCCACCTGATGACCGGCCGTCTGCCGTTCCCGGGCGACACGCCGATCGACCGGCTCGGTAAACGCATCAGCGGGCGGCCCATGGCGCTCAGCGACGTGCTGCCGAACGTCCCCGCCGGGCTGTTGAAGGTGATGGACCGGTTGATCGCACAGAAGCCCGCCGACCGCTTCCAGAGCGCTGCGGAGGCTGCCGACGCTCTGCAAGCACTGATCCGGCCGAAGAGTAAGACCATTCCCGTGACCGACAAGCCGGTCGCGGAACCGGCCCCCGCGCCGGCAGTGAGCGCCGTGGCCGCAGTCAAAGTCGTTCGCCCCACCTACCCGGGCTGGTTTCGACCGGCCGCCACGCTCGCCGAGGCCCGGCCTGCATTGGCGCTCGCGCTGGTGATTGCGGTCCTGGGCACTGTCTTCGCCGCGGGATTCGTCCTCGCCCGGCTTTTGCGCTGATCCGCATGCGGGCTATCGGAGCCCGGCAACCCAGCGGCCGAGGATCACCAGCGCCACGATCTCGTGGGCCAGGAGCACATTCCACAACGTCTTCCTCGCTCCCTTCGCCGCTCCCGGATCCATCGCGATCGCGAATGCGAGTGTAACGAGCAGTCCGGGCACCAGGATGGACCCGACGACGAGCCCCGTTCGCAAAAAGGGTCCGTTAGTCGAAATTGCCCCGTGCGGCACGTTCTGAGTCACCTCGACCGCCAGGGCAGCCTGGGTCGCCCCAGCAAGGAGCGGTAGCAGGACGAAACCATGAAACATCAGTTGCGCGACGAACGTGACGTCGCCGGGCTCCTCGCGCCAGGCGGCGATGGACCCCGCGACGGCGAAGCCCGCGCCGATGAGAAACCAACACGCCATGTCGGGGTCGGAGCCTCTCCAACACAGCCAGGCGCCGAGGGTTTCTCCCGCGCCCAGAATCGCGAGCGTCGCGAGCGTGACCCGACAATCCCGATCCTCGACGTGGCGGCCCCGCCCGGACGAACTTCGGATCAGCACCAGCGCAAAGAGTGCGTGCCCGACGGCCGTCACGCTGACGAGGCCCTCGACATCGGCTCGAACCAGGAGAGCCGCGAGCCCCAGCGCGATGAACGCAATCCCTTGAGCCAGTTGCCCGGTGTTCCAGCCCCTGGGTTCGATCATCGCATCGTTCACCCGGCCGGGCGCACCGCGCGGACGACCCAGACAGGGCGCTCGGGGACGAGGGTCGTCAGGCCTGCGAGCGGCTGATCGTGGCTGACGGCGACCTGGGTCACACTGAAGCGCCACGCTGCGCTCCTCAGCATGGCCAGCGCGTCGGCCAAGTTTTCCAGCCCCAGAAAATTTGCGACGAGCCTGCCCGAGGGTAAGAGGTGCTCTTGCGCCTGGTCAAGGACCCCCCTCAAGCGCCCGCCGGAGCCGCCGATGAAGATCGCGGCCGGCCGAGCTTCGCCGGCGAGCGCTTCGGGTGCCTCGCCCGCGACGATCCGCAGGTTGTACGCCCCGAAGCGAGCCCGGTTGATACCCAGGTAAGAGAGCCTTTCGGCCGACCGTTCGACGGCGACGACCTCACGCCTCGGAAACGCACGGGCCAGCTCGACAGCGACCCCGCCAAGCCCCGCGCCCACGTCCCAGATGGGCCCTTCGGGCAGCTCGCGGAAGCGAGCGAGCACGATGGCCCGGACGTCCGCGTGTGTTAAGAGGACCGGCCCCGTGTCGGGCTGGGCGAAGTAGGAGTCGTCGAGCCCGGCGGCCGCCCCTTCGACTTCGAGGACGCTGGCGGCTCCGTTGCGCTGGAGGAGCAACACGTTGAGGTCGGCGAAGTCGCGACCGACGAGTTCGGGCAGACCAAATGCATGGACCCGCTCGTCGGGCGTTCCCAGGTTCTCGGCGACCCAGGCGTCATAGTCGTCGAGGCCGTGTTCCAAAAAGAAGGCGGCGACCATCGCGGGGCTTTGCCCGTCATGCGTGAACAGCCCGATCTTGGGGCGGCCGAGCAAGGGCCGTAGCGTGTCGGCCAAGGGGCGCCCGTGCACGCTGGCGATGACGGCGTCGTCCCAGGCCAATCCCGCCCGCGCGAATGCGAGCTGCATGCTGGACAGCGAGGGTTCCACGGTCACCGAGCCGGACCCCAAGGATTGACTCAGCGCGCGGCCCACGCCGTAAAAGAGAGGGTCCCCGGAAGCCAGAACGACACAACGCTCCTCTGCGCCACGCCGGGAGAGACGGTCGACGAGCGCGGGGATGTTGTCACCGATGACGAACGTCTCTGCCTGAGTGGGTCCGACAAGCTCGAGGTGCCTCCTTCCTCCCGCCACGAACGTCGCGGCGCTCAACGCGGTTCGTGCGCGTGCTGAGAGGCTGCCGGCACCGTCGGCCCCGATCCCCAGTACCCACACCGTGAGGACCATTAGTTTTCCCCCGTGTCATAATCGGGACGAGTGGAGTGGGCCAGGACGCGACCGTTGAAGTCGAAGAGGATGACATCGACGGCGACGCCCCCTGCCACGTGCGCACGGCAGGCGGCGGCGGCGTGCGCGGCCACGTGGTCGTAGAACGCGGTGAACGACCCGGCTTCGATCAACTCCTCGACGTGACGCGCTGTGTTGGCCCGTGCGATCGCCTCGACTAGTGCCCCCGGCGCACCGGCGTCCCGGGCCAGGTCGGCGAGGAACGCGACGTCGACCCCGCCGCCGGCGACGTGAGTCTGCATCTGCCCGGTCGCCAGCTTCGCGAGCTTGCCGATCATGCCACACACCGTGACCCGCGTTACCCCCCGATCCAAAGCGCGTCGGAGGGCGTCGCCCGTGAAGATTCCCATCTGGACGAGCGCCAGCTCGGGCAACCGGGGGAAAACGGCACCGGCGAACCGATCGCTACGGCCGCCGGTCGTGAGCACGATGTGCCGTAGATGATTGGCGGCCGCGACGTCGATCGCCTGCAACACGGAGGCTCGCCAGCTCGCGGTGCTCATCGGCCGCACGATCCCCGTCGTGCCGAGGATGGAGAGACCGCCGATGATCCCGATCCGTGCGTTGAGCGTCTTCCTGGCCAGCGCATCGCCGCCGGGAATGGAGAGAGTCACTTCAATGCCCGGATGGGGCTGTTCGGTACCGAGTGCGATGCCGACTCCTGCGACGATCATCTGACGGGGGACCGGGTTGATCGCCGGCGAGCCTGGAGGCAATTCCAGGCCCGGCTGGGTCACCGTGCCGACCCCTTCGCCGCCGAGGAGGTGGATGCCGGGCTCGTCAACGCGCCGGACCGAAGCGATGACCTCGGCTCCGTGCGTCACGTCGGGGTCATCTCCGCCATCTTTGATGACGCCTGCGGCCGCGACCCCGTCTCGGTAAAGGAGGCGGTTGATCGGGATCATCAAGTCGAAGCCCAGGGGAGAGCGCACGGCGACGATTTCCACCCTTTCGTCCCGTTCCAGGAGACGGCAGGCCGCCTGGGCCGCGGCCGCGGCGCAGGCGCCGGTGGTGTATCCCTCGCGGGTACCTTGAGGGTTGCGGGGCGGGACGGTCAGGCCCCGGACGACCTCGAACTCAGCGCGTTTGGTGGCGATCATCCGAGCGCTCCCCGTGGCTCGGTCCTCCGATCCTGCGCTGCCAGTTCCAGCAGGGCGTTGACGACGGCCGCGGTGACCGCCGTCCCTCCTTTGCGGCCGACGTTGGTAATGAACGGGATTCCCCTGCGCGTGCCTTCGTCGATCAGACGCGCCTTCGCGGCCTCGACGCCAACGAAACCGACCGGAAGGCCGATCAAGCACGCGGGCCTCCAGGGACCGTCAACGACAAGCCGCAGGGCCTCATCGAGGGCGGTTGGAGCGTTTCCGACCGCGACCACAACGTTCGACCACGCCCGCTCGGCCACCCGGATTCCCGCCGCCGAGCGCGTCAGCCCCTCACTCGCGGCCAAGCCAGGAACGGCGGGATTGTGGAGCGCGCAAACGGCCTCCACCCCGAGCGGACCCGTGAGGTCGCGTCGAACCCCGGCGCGGAGCATTTCCACGTCGCAGAGTACCGTGGCGCCGGATCGCAGGGCGGTGGTCGCTTGCTCGATGGCCGTGGGGCTAAAGCGGAGCGTCTGTGCGAAATCGAAATCGGCCGAGGCGTGGATCACGCGCCGGAGGACCGCGCGCTCGCGGATATCGACCGGCTCCGGTCCCAGTTCTCGTTCGATGATCGCGAGCGATTCGGCCATGATCCGGTCCCCTGGAGGCTCCTGGACGGGCTCGTGGGCCATTTCCGGGACATGCTTGGCGGCATAGATCCGCGGCGTGACCATGCGTCCTCGGTCGAGGAACGTCCGCGAGCTCCCAACGACGACCGTGGTGAACATGTTGACGTGTGCACGCCCGTCGGCGAGGTCCTGGAGCGAGACGACCTCGATGCGTTCGCCGGGCCGAAACGCGTTCTCGACGAGTCCGACGAGCGTCGCGGGCAAGCGGACGCGGAGCAACCGCTCGGCGACCGTTCGGACCTGGTTCGTGCGTGCGCGGCTCGCAGGGTTGTAGAAGACCAGCACGAAATCCGCGCGGGCCGCGGCGTCGACGCGATCGAGGATCACCTCCCAAGGGGTCAGGAGGTCGCTCAGGCTCACGCAGGCCCAGTCGTGGGCGAGCGGTGCGCCGAGCCTCGCGGCGGCGGCGCAAGCTGCGGTAATGCCGGGTACGACCACGATCTCGACGTCCGTGCCCCGCTCGGCGGCCAGCTCGAAGGCGACGCCTCCCATGCCGTAGATGCCGGCATCACCGCTCGACACCAGGGCGACCTGGCGTCCCTCGTGCGCGAGGCCGAGGGCGAGCCTCGCGCGCTCGACCTCTTCCCCGAGTGCGCGGCCGAAGAGGGCCTTTCCCTCCAACCGATCGGCGATCTGGTCGAGATACCCCTGATAGCCCACCACGGCGTCGGCGCGGTCGATGGCGGCCGCCGCGTCGGGGGCGAGCAGGCCGGGTGCGCCGGGACCGAGACCGACGATGAAGAGCGTTCCCGAATTTCGTTGCTGGTCGTCCATCTCCTCAGCGTACCAAGACGAGCGAGAAGTAGGACAGGTCTTGTCCCAGGGCCTCCTCCAGGTTGCGGAAGATCCGCTCGTCGGGGCGGCCAACTTTTTCGATCAGCGCTGCACGGTCCAGACGCCCGCGCCGGCGCAGTTCGGCGACGATCGTGGGGAGCACGCCGGCGGCCTTCAGCAAGCAGATGGACCCACCCCGCTCGAGCAGCGTGCCGAGCTGCTCGGCATGATACGTCGCCGGGCAGATCGTGAGGACCTCCGCCTTCTGGGCCAGCGGCCAACCCAGCCGCGCGGCCGCCGCGCTGATCGCGCTGACACCGGGGACGACCTCGACCGCGACACACGGAGCGATCGCCTGCAAGTGCTCCAGGACATAGGAGCTCGTGCCAAAGAGCAGGGGATCCCCCTCGGTCAAGAAGGCCACCGTGCGACCTTCGCTGGCGTGCTCGAGGAGCGCCCGGGCGACGCGGTCGTAGCCGACGGACCCGTCGTCCGGGCCACGTTTCATGGACAGGGCCATCCCCTGGGTCCTCTGACCGGAGCGGAGCAGGGGACCGATCACCTCGACGGCAAAGCCCGAGCGGTCACTCGGTCCGGCGTGCAGCAGCACGTCGCAACGTTCGATCAACCGCGCTGCGCGGAGCGTGAGCAACTCGGGGTCGCCCGGGCCGACGCCGATCAGGTAAATCCGCGTGGGCTCGCCGTCGGTTCGGTTCATGGCGTCTGGAAGCGGAAATGCCGGCCCGGGATTCCTAATTCGACAAATGCAGCCGCCGGAGCAGACGCATGTCCCACGCGTGCGCGAGACTATCCGCTGCCGGCTCGGTCTGCATGCTTCGAGCCCGACGATGATCGCGCAGAGGATGAACGTGCGTGTCTTCCGAGTCGAGAACGGCGCGGACATGGTGGTGGTGGCCAGCCTGCGGTGCGCCCCAGTCCTCTTCGCGCCCGGAAAGCCGCACGCGGTACTTACAGAGCTCGCAATTCATGTTCGGCGAGCCGTGGACGGCCTCGTGGGCGCGCTCCTCGAACGCCTGGAGCAGAAGCGGATGGTTGCACAAGTGGGAGGCTGCGCAGATATCGATCCCGGGCTCGGCCTCCGCGTGGCGAGCCGCGGCTTCGTGAATGCGCTTGAGCAGGACGCCGTCGAAGAGGAAGTAGGGCTGGACGACGATCCGCGCGAATCCCAGGCGGCGACAGAGCGTGAGCGCTTCGTCGACGCTCGGACTCGCGAGTCCGGAAAACGCCACGGTCGCGAAGCCGACCCGATAGGCCTCCCAGAGGAAACGCGCGACGCGGGAGACGTTGGCATTGGCGTCCGGGTCCGACGTGCCTCGGCCGACGAGGAGGAGGAGCGTCCGCTCGTCCGGCACCATTGGACGATCCACCAGCGCCTCACGAAAACGCACCTGGCAGAGTTCGAGAACGGCGGGGTGCACGTCGAGGGCGCGCGCCATGTGGAACGTCACGTTCGGGTGCCGGACGCGAGCCTCGTGGATCTCGCTCGGCACGTCGTTCTTGACGTGGCCGGCGGCCATCAGCATCGCGGGGGTCACCGTGATTCGCTTCGCGCCCCGAGAGACGAGTTCGTCGACCGCTTCGCCGATCGTCGGGCTCGCGAACTCCAGGAAACCAGCGGCCTGGAGCCGATCGGGGCGCAGGCGCTGCCAGGTCTCGGCCAAAGCCCAGAACTCGGCAATCCCGGCTTCGTCGCGACTGCCATGGGCGGCAATCAACAAGGCATCTGACATTGAGGCTTGGCCCCCGCCGGTTGGAAACAATCTAAGCAGGCTACTGCCGGCCGCGCCGAGGGTCAAGACGCGCGGGTGATCCCGTAGCGGACGACCCACGACAACAGGAGCGCGAGCAGCGAGGCCACCCACATGATCCGGACGGCCCTGCGCACGGTGCCGGGGACGAACGGCTCGCCGACGTCGCCGAGCCTCGGCTTCTCGCTGGGAACCCCTCCGTAAGCGGCCGTCCCGCCGAGCTCGACCCCAAGCGCACCCGCCATCGCGGCCTCACACCAGGCCGCGTTCGGGCTCGGGTGCTTCCGGCCGTCCCGCCAACCGATCCGCAAGGCCGCCCCCCCCCTCTCCCCGAGCAGAAGGGACGCCGCCCCGATCAAGAGCCAGCCGAGTCGAGCCGGTATGAGGTTCGCGAGGTCGTCGAGACGCGCCGAGGCCCAGCCGAGGTTACCGTAACGCTCGTCGCGGTAGCCGACCATACTGTCGAGCGTGCTCACCGCCTTGAATCCCCAGAGCCCCACGGGGCCGCCGACGGCGTACCAAAACAAGGGAGAAACGACGGCATCGCTGTAGTTCTCCGCCACGGTCTCGACGCAGGCCCGGCAGACCTCGGAAGTGTCGAGTTCCGCGGTATCGCGCCCGACGATCATTGACAGCTCCCGCCGCGCCGTGGCCAGGTCAGGGGCATCGGACGCCAGCCGAGCCTCGTCGCCCAGGCTTCGAGCCGCCAGGCCCCAGTAAATCAGGGCGCTTCGCCCCAACAACGAAGCCAAAGGGCCGGCCCGGTCACACGCGTTGACGACGAGCCAGGTGAGTGTCCCCGCCACGGTCACAACGACTAGCGCGAGGATCACACCCGAACCTCGCTCCCACGCGGGACGGGCCCGCGCGACGGATCGAAGCGGCCGCTCCAACACGCTGATGAAACGACCAATCGCGCGCACGGGATGCGGCCACCCCCGCGGGTCTCCGAGGAGCGCGTCGAGCAAGGCCCCTAATGGCAGCGCCCACAGCGAGAGGGCCCCGTCCGTCATGACCGCCGCTCCCGAGTCTCGGCCCCGAGCACGCTCCACACCGGCGTCAGATCGACGTGGGCCCGGAGAAAGTCGCCGAGCATTCCGTAACGCGCAGCCAGCCGCTGACGGTGCTCGGTCCAAAGCTCCGTGTCGAGCGGCGCAAGCCCGCGCCGCCCGCGGAGCGAGTTGACCAGCGAAATCGTGAAGGGAAGGCTGTCGAACAGCCCGTGGACATAAGTCCCAAAGACCTGGCCACGAGAGTCCTTCGCGCCATCCCAGACGCCCACCCCGTCCCGGAGCCGGGTCAACCGCGCGAACGGTCTGGTGTCTCCGTCGCGCTCGGTTTCTCCCATGTGAATCTCGTAACCGCTCAGGGAAACGTCTCCCTCTTCCAGCCGGCCTTCGACGCGGTGTCGGGTCTTCGAGACAAGGAACGTCGTTTGTACGTCCAGCAGCCCGAGACCCGCGACGGAGCGCTCGTTCGACTCGACCCCGAGCGGGTCGTCGATCCGGCGGCCGAGCATCTGAAAACCTCCGCAGACCCCGAGCACGACGGGACCTGAAGGATCGGCGGCGGCCTCGATAAGCCGGCCGGCCAGACCGACCGACCGGAGCCATTCGAGGTCACGAACGGTCGTCTTCGTCCCCGGCAGGATCACCAGGTCGGGCCGCCCGAGCTCGGCGCCGCGCTCGACGTAGCGCACGCGCACGCCCGGGCAGCGGGAGAGGGGCCAGAAGTCCGTAAAGTTACTCAGGCCCGGCAGCCTGGCCACCGCCACGTCGATCTCGGCCTCCTCCTCGAAGACGCTCGCCGTCTCGTCGATCCCGAGTGAATCCTCCTGATCGATCTGCACATCCTGCCGGTACGGCAGAACGCCGAGCACCGGCACGCCGGTCCGCTCGCGGATCATGTCGAGCCCCGAATCCAAGAGCGTCGCGTCGCCCCGGAACTTGTTGATCACGAAGCCGACCACGCGCTCGCGATCTTCCGGCTCGAGGAGCTCCCATGTGCCCACAATCTGCGCGAACACCCCCCCGCGCTCGATGTCAGCGACGAGCACCACCGCGGCATCGGCATGGCGCGCCATACGGAGGTTCGTGAGGTCGTGTTCGGCCAGGTTGATCTCGACCGGGCTTCCCGCCCCTTCCAGCACGACGTACTGGTACTCGCGCGCCAGACGGTCGTAGGCTGCGGTGACCCTCGGCCAGAGCTCGTCCTTCGCCCCGTAATAGTCCCTGGCCGACATCACACCGATGGCCGTCCCCTCGACGACAACCTGGGAGACGCCCCCCATCGGCTTGAGCAGGATCGGGTTCATGTCGACCGTCGGCTCGATCCCCGCCGCCTCGGCCTGGGAGACCTGCGCGCGACCGATCTCGCCCCCGTCCGCGGTCACGTAGCTGTTGAGCGCCATGTTCTGCGCCTTGAACGGCGCGACCCGAAACCCTTCCTCGGCCAGCAAACGGCAGAACGCAGCCGTGATCAGGCTTTTGCCCACGTGGCTCGCCGTCCCCAGGATCATGAGCGCCTTGCGAGTGCTCACGTGAGCGGACTCGCGCCGGGGGGCTCGGACGCGAGGACGTCCCGCAGCGCGGCGAGCAGCCGGTCGTTGTCGGCTCGCCCGCGCAACCCAATGCGCAGGTGGCCCTGGGTCGCCACGAGCTGGTCCGGACCGGTCAGCAGCGCTCCGACCTCGAGACCCGCGAAATCGGAACACTCACGCACCAAGATTCCCCGCAGCGCGAGCGCATCGTGCACCTGGGGGGCGGTCCACGCGGTCTCGATGAGGCTGACCAGCAGGAAATTCGGCAGCGGGTGCGCATCGCCCGGCCGGTCCCGTTCGGGCCAGGCGGGGCGAAGGCCCGGGATGTCCCACAGACGCTCCTCGACGCGCGTCGCCTCCTCGGCCACAAACCTGACCGTCCGATCCCCGTGTTCACGGTCGTCGAGTGCTTCCAGCGCGGCCGCTTCCGCCGCTCCCGTGATCGTCCAGGGATCCTGGTATTGCCGGAGCCGCGTGACCATGTCCGCCGATGCCACCGCGTAGCCGACCCGAAGGCCCGGCAAGGCATGAATCTTCGTCAGGGACCGTAGAACAAGCAGGTTTTCGCGCTCCGGAACGGCGGACACGAGACTCTGCTGTTCCTCGTCCGGCAGGAACGGCAGGAACGCTTCGTCGACGACCGTCAGCAGACCGAGCGAAGCGTCGATCGACTCCAAAAGCGCCTTGCGCTCCCAGACCCGCCCCGTCGGATTGTTCGGGTGCCCGGTCCAGAACACGCCGGCCGCGTTCGAGGGAAACCCTTCCTGCGTCCAGCCGAGCACGTGCCCCCCCCACGCCTCGGTCCGGAGCTCGTTGAGGACGGAGACGCGGCGGTATTCGCCGTAAGTGGGCTCGACGAGGTGTGACACGGGCATCATCGGGTCGCCCCGCTGGAGCGCGTGGAGGGCCAGGACCTCCCGCAGCGACTGGGCGATCAGCCCGATCAGCTCGGTCGTCCCCGCCCCCACGATGACCCGGTCGACCGGCACTCCGTGCCGTTCGGCCAGCCGCTCCGTCAGACGCGGAGCGCCCAGCTCGGGGTAGCGGTCCGCACCGTTCAGGGCATCGCGGGCCGCAGCCAGGGCCCGCGGCGGGGGACCGAGCGGGTTGAGGCTGGTCGAGAAGTCGAGCAGGGGGGCCTCGCCGAGACCCAGCCGACGACGAACGCCTGCGGAATTTCCGCCGTGGGGAATCGGTCTCATCGCGGGAGGCGGTCCTTCCGATCCATTCGTGGGGAAGTCGGCGGTTCTCGACACTCGACATGGGAACCGCGCGCTCGTTCGCGCGTCAAGCCCGAGCTCGATCCGCGGGTTTCTCACGGGACCGTCCGGCTGGTAAGATCGTCCCCAACACGGCGCACGCTGGTCGGAACGATCCCCCTGTCGAGTCAACGCGAGCGGATTTATGTCTCAGGCGTCGTGCGATCTGGTCACCGGTGGGACGGGCATGCTCGGCAGCCACATTGCCGAGCGACTGGTGGCCGCCGGCCGCCACGTGCGTGCGCTCGTCCGACCGAATTCGCGAACGGACTTTCTCAAAGGACTGGGCGTCGAGCTCGTCGAAGGGGACCTGACCGACCCGGGCTCCTGCGCGCGAGCCGTCGAGGGGGTCGACGTCGTCTATCACGCCGCCGCCAAGGTCGGTGACTGGGGTGCGTGGCACGAGTTCCAGACCTGCTGCATCGACGCCACGAAAAATCTCGCCGAGGCCGCGGCCCTGGCCGGCGTCGGCCGGTTCCTCCACATCAGCTCGACCAGCGCCTACGGACACCCCGCCGACGGCGGTCCGCCCATCGATGAGACCGCCCCCATGGGGCAGAACGTCTGGGTCTGGGACCCCTACACCCGCAGCAAGGTTGAGTCGGAACGCGTCCTCTGGGCAATGAGCGACCGCGGACAGCTCGGGGTCACCATCATCCGTCCGAGCTGGCTCTACGGCGAGCGCGACCGGACGACCACCGCCCGCATCGTGGAACGGCTGAAACGGGGCCAAGTCCGAATCATCGGACCGGGTGACAATCCCCTCAGCGCTGTGTACGTCGGGACAGTCGCCGAGTCCGCCTTGCTCGCCGCCCGCGATCCGCACTCGGCCGGCGAGGCCTACAACATCACGAACCAGGGCCGGATCACGCAGCGCGAGTTCATGAACCTCTTCGCCGAGGCCGCCGGCGTCCCCCACGTGCGCCGGCACGTCCCCTACCGGATCGCTTACGCCGCCTCGTTCCTGCTCGAAGCCTCCGGCCGCCTCGCCCACAGCGCCCGGCCGCCACTGATCACGCGGTACGGCACCTGGCTGCTCGGCCGCTACCTCGAGTACAGCACCGCGAAGGCCGAGTCCCGCCTGGGCTGGCGGCCGGCACTCAGTTACCGGGAGAGCATCGGGCGCACCGTTCGTTGGTATCTCGAAACCGAAGGGGGCCGGAAACGCTCCCAGTGGAACAGTCCGCGTGAGGGACCGCCGGTACCACGAGAGCCGATCGGTTTTCTCGGCATTTCTCGTGCTTTTGCGTAAAGCATAACGTCTTATCAGGCCTCGCACTTGCGATTATCTTGTATTTCCTGTATTATTTCAGCCCTCGTGCGGCTTCCGTAGGAGTGCATGAAATGCGCCGTCTTCTCTGCGTGCGGTGCATGAAATCCATCCGACGATGAGCCACACACGGTTGACGACCCCTCTCTCGCGACGACACCACGCACTCTCCCTACCCCTATAATGCTGCACCAAGTGGGTAAAGAACCCACCTCGGCACCGTCGCATCGCGTCGTCCCGACGAGAGATACGAAAAGTGAGAGGTGGGTTGTTCGTCGTGGCTGTGCTCGCCGGCCCAGGCCACCTGGGCTCACCGTCCTGAGCACGCCGGTCGCTCGGGATTTTCGCAAAAAGTTGGAAAGTTTCCCCCCGGTCTGTGCATGGTGAGGGTAGAAACCTTCACCGGGAGCCAGGTGCCATGACCGGGAACGATCCGTCTGCCGTGATCCGCGACGTCCAGATGGTGTTCAGCCTTGGGGCCGCCGGCGGGTTGACCGACGGGCAACTGCTGGAGCGGTTCGTCGCCCGGCGCGACGCCGCGGCCGAGGCGGCGTTCGCGGCCCTGGTCCAGCGGCACGGCCGAATGGTCTGGGGCGTCTGCCGTCGCACCCTCAATGACCCGCACGCCGCCGCCGATGCCTTTCAGGCCACCTTCCTGGTGCTGGTCCGCAAGGCCGCCACGGTCCGGGTCGAGGACTCGCTGGGCCGTTGGCTCTACGGGGTGAGCCGGAAGGTCGCGCAACGGGCCAAGATCAGCACCGCCCGGCGCTCGGCCCGCGAGACCGAGAGGGTCGAGACGGTCGCGGGATCAGGCCCTGCTTCGGACCAATCCGAGCTGCTCGTGGAGCTCGACGTCGAGATTGGGCGGCTGCCGCAGAAATACCGTGCGGCGGTTGTGCTGTGTGACCTTGGGGGCGCGACGCACGAAGAAGCAGCGCGTCAACTCGGTTGCGCGGTAGGGACCGTGGGGAGCCGCCTGGCACGGGGACGAGAACGTCTGCGGGAACGGCTGACCCGCCGCGGCCTGGTGTCTCTGACGGGACTGCTGGGGGCAGGGCTCTCGGCGGAAACGGCCTCAGCGGCGGCGCCCTCAGCGCTGCTGCACGCCACGGCCCGGGCGGCGGTACGAGTTGCGGCGGGTGAAGCGGCGTTGGTCACTGCGAACGTGTCTGCGTTTTCGAAAGGAATGTGGAAAGCCATGCTCTCGACTCAACTGAGATCCGTTGCCGCGTTCGCCGCGATGGCGATCGCGGGAGTGGCCGTCCTCTCGCTCGGTGCCGCCCAGGAGCCCAAGGCCCCGCCCGCGGCGACCAAGGAAGAACCCCCGAACGGGCGTGCAACCGAATCGCCCGAACAGATCATCGCCAAGATGGTCAAGACGTACGCCACCGCCCGATCGTACGAGGACGAAGGAGAGGTCACCATCGTCTTCACGGGCCCGAACGGTAAGCGTACCGTGAAGCGGCCTTTCCTCACGAAGTTCGTTCGGCCGAAGCTTTACCGCTACGAATTCAGCGAGCGCAGCGGCGATGGCGACGATGAGCGAAATCGCTTCGTCATCTGGAGCAACGCGGCTCCCGAGCGGTCCAAAACCTGGTGGACCCTCCAGCCCGAGATCAAGGAAGGGCCGCTGGCGATGGCCATCGGGAGCGGTACAGGGATCTCCGGAGGTTCGTCATTCACTGTCCCTAACCTGTTGATGCCCGAGTCGATCCCCGGACTCCCGCTGACCGGCCTCCGAGATCTCGAGCTGATCGGCGAGGAGGCCGTGGACGAGACTCCCTGCGACAAGATCGAGGGTAAGAACATCCGGGGCGATACTCAGACCGTCTGGATCGACCGGGCGACCTCCCTCGTGAGGAAGATCTTCACCGCGTACACGGTGCCCGGGTCGGCGATTCAGCAGACGACCACGTATCGACCGCGGGTCAACGTTGCAATCGCGCCCAAGCAGTTCCAGTTAAAGCCGTCGACGCCGTAAGAGTTTGCCGATCTGGACGCTCACGGTGGCGATCCGGCCCCGACTCGCTGGCCGGGGCGCGGTGACCGCGAGGCTGATTCCGCCGGTCCGCCCTCACGCCGCCACGGCCACGGCCTGCGCTTTCCGGCGTTCGCTCGCGACGGTGATCGCCAGCGAGCAGGTGCCGCACGCGGCGATGGTCAATGCCATCGGCAGGCTGGTCCCGTTGTGGAAGACGCCGACGATGGCCCCCGTGACTGCGCCGACGGCGAACTGAAGCGTCCCGAGCAAGGCAGACGCCACGCCGGCCTGGTGCGGGAACGGCGCCATTGCCGCCGCGGTGGCGTTGGGCAGGATCAGCCCGACCGTCGTGAGGCAGACGAAGATGTTCGCGAAGAAGGCGGGGAATCCTCCAGCCCCGGTCCAGGCGAGCAGCGGCAGCAGCAGGCACGACGCCGCGTTCACCAGCGAAGCAACCCGCAGAATGACGTGCGTGTCGTAGCGTCGCGTCAGCCACCGGTTGACCTGGGCTGCCCCGATCAGGCCGATGGCGTTGCTGGCGAAGATCAGGCTGAAGGCGTTCGGCGACAGTCCGAAAATCTGCATGAACAGTGACGGGGCCGAGGCGACATAGGCGAAGATCATCCCCAGGGCCAGGCTGACCGGGGCGGCATAGCCCATGAACCGTCGGTCGACGATCATCCCCGCGTAGCGGCTGGCCAGCTCCGCGGCCGAGTCTCTCGTCCGACGCTCCGCCGGGTGCGTCTCGGGCAAGCCGACGGCGACCGCCAGACCGCAAAGGCAGGCGAAGCCGGCCAGGGCCCAGAAGATCAACCCCCAGCCCCCGAAGCCCATCAGCCACCCGCCGACCGACGGCGAGATGATCGGCGCGATGCCGATGACGAGCATGAGCATCGAGTAGACCCGCGCCGATTCCGCCTCCTCGAAGGAGTCACGGACGACCGCCCGCGCGATCACCATGCCGGTGGCGCCGGCCAGTCCCATGATGAACCGGGCGAGGATCAAGGCCTCGATCGAACGCGCGAACGCGCAGACGACGCAAGCGACGGCGAAGGCGGCCGAGCCGAAGAGCAACGGCCTGCGCCGGCCGACGCGGTCGGAGATCGGCCCGCAGATGAGCTGGCCGACCGCCAGCCCCGCCAGGAAGAGCGAGAGCGTGAGCTGCATCGCGCCGGCCTGGGCCTTGAGGTCGCGCTCGATCTGCGGGAACGCCGGCAGGTACATGTCGATGCCGAGCGGCCCGAAGGCGTCGAGCAGGCCCAGCAGGAGGATGAAACGGAACGCGGGTCTCGCCGCCTCGCGGCGCGGGGAAGTCGGCTGGTCTTGGAGGAGCATTACGAGGTCTCGGTTCGCGACAGCCGGTGGGAGAGCGCGGCGGGGAATCCATAGCGGGTTCGAGATATGGTACGACCCAAGGCAATAGCCGGACAGGCAGGGGAAAATGAAGGGATGGTGAATTCGATCCCCGCTCTTGAGCCATCCCTCGGAGTCAGGCTTCGTGCGGCTCCGCCTTCGTTCCGATCGCCAGGGGTTGGGCGGGCTCCACAAGCCTCATCAGTCGCACATACAAAGTTGGCGTAGGCGGCTAGCTCGCGGCTGTTACTCGCAATCCCCTATGATCACGTCGGCCGACATGCCGAAGAATCTCGCCAGCGCGCGAATGTGCTTGGCGGTCATTTTCCGCTTGCCGGCCAGCATCTCGGAGAACGCTGATTCCGCGATTCCAGCCGCTTTGGCGGTCTCGGCCTGGGTCAAGCCACGCCCGTCCATCAAACACCGCACCATTGCCGGCCCGCTCACTTGGGGCATCGGGCCGTGTTCTTCCTCGAAGCGCTCGACCAGGGCCACGAGCACATCGAGATAATCCCGTCCGGAGGCCTCAAGGGGTTCGCGGCGGCCAAGGGATGCAAGAAGTTCGATCGCTTCCGTGTTCTCTTCCTCCGTCCGGATCGGGCGGAGCGGAAAGGCGCGGACGAGATCGACGTACTTGTCGGGAACGCGTCGGGCCTGCTTGGTTTGGGGCGCCATGGGGTTGTCACTTTCTGTTTGCCGTCCGTTCATTTGTAGGCGTCCGCCTTCCAATTGCCCTTCTCGTATTCGGTATGGGTCAAGACGTGGCGAAACAGGATGAGGGAGCTTTCGTAGAAGATTTCGAGTATCAGGCGGTACTTGTTCCCGCCCACGTTGATAATCGTGTACTTACCGACGACGTCGGCGCTCTTACACATCGCCTTTAAGCAGGTTGCAGAAAGTTCTTTGACAGACCGGCTATCGAGTCACATGGAAGGGGCGTGAGTAGCAGTGGGCACTGTCGGCGGTTTTGTCCTGGGCGTCCGGAACTGCGGGATTCCCCTTCCCAGCAAGCGGTTTGTCCGCAAGACGTTGACATTCCCCCGGTGCGACACGAACCACATCGGTGCCTTGAGGTACTTCGTCCGCCATTACATTGCATCACTGCGATAGGGCCACTACCATTCGATGAGCCAACTGTCTTTGATTCGTCGAAAACGTATAGGAAAATATCGTGGCAGGTAATGAAGGACGTCACGCTTCTCGGCTTCTCTGAAATCGGGCGCGGGACGCCGATCGATCCAATACCCCGACGCCTTGTCGCCCTCGATCCGGATCCCCTCGCATTCGATCGGCTTGCCGGGGCCTACTGAGGCCGGCGTCAGGCAAAGGGCGTACGCCTGCCAATCCTTCTTGGCCACGGCCCGATTGTGTGCGGCCACGACGTCGTATGGGGATGCGAAGACTCTCGTAGGACTCTGAGGCAAAGCACCCTCTGTTTTGGGCGGTGGAGCAACGGGGGGCAGACTGTCGGGCGGCAGGAGTTGAGAGAGCCGTTCCGACGTCGTGGCGACCGGCCAATCCAGCTTGTGCATCGGGAGCAGGCGGAGGCCCTCGCGCTCCAGTTCCTCGCGGACGATGGCCAGCAGCCGATCGGGTACGCCGGGATCTTTGCTGCACCAGAATAACTTCACGAAAACATGCGGATTGTTGGTCCTCCAAGTAACGGACCCGTTATAGAGGCCGCCCAAGGTCACCTCTTGAGGATCCTCTCTGCTGACTTCAATATGAACCGAAACGTGTCCTGGGAACCGTATCGATGCCGCGTCGCCCTTTGTCGCGATCTCGATCTGTTCATCGGTAGGCGAGGCGAAGGCTCGCCGATAAGCCTTGGGTTCCCCCTTGGCGTTGGTGTAGTCCACGGGAACGATCGGTTCATTTGCCAATTGCTTGAGCGCGCGATCTCCGGCGGCACGACGCTGGATGCCCTGCAATGCGCGCTCGATCGGCAGAAGGAAGCTGGACAACTGTTGCTCCACGGCCGGGCCGACTGCGAGGTCATGCGGTCCCTGCGCCGCGGTTGCTTCGTTGTGGCAAACGACGGCAACAAAGATCAGCCATGTGATGAATGCTGGGAAGCGATCAGTTTGGACGGCCATCGCAATCCTCCCATTCTGGTGGGATACATGCGTCTGCGTGCGGGCTGGCCCGGTCGCATAATCGCCAGAACTTGGCCTCGATCTCCTCCATCACGATTCTCCGCGCCGCACGCCCGACCCCAGTGGACCGGCATGCCGGACCGGTCGATGATATCAAAGATCCGACGTGGTGAACCGCCCTGCCAGGAAGGTCATGCCCTCTCTGACGCCGGGAGGCTCCGAATCCCATACGCCGGTTTCTGTTCCGCTGCGACTTACGGGCCTGGAAGCAGAGAGGTGGCCCGATGTTTCCCATCATCCTTAGCGACCGAATGCGCGGCGAGTTGGAGGGCCTCCTGGCCCGGACACTCCTGGCCAAGGAGCACGCCCGCGCCCTGGCCTTGCTCTGGCTCGCCGACGGCCACCCCGTCGCCGAGGTCGCCGAGCTGCTCCGCGTCAGCCGACAGTCGGTCTACAACTGGGTCGATCGCTTCGAGCGCCGCGACGGCCAGGACCTCCGCGACCGCCTACTCGACGCGCCGCGCTCGGGCCGCCCGCCGACCCGCTGATCGCCGAGGTCATCGACAAGGACCCCCGCGAGCTGGGCGATCGCTCGACCAACGGGACCGCGGTACTCCTCGTGCGATACCTGAAGCGGGCCCACGGCATTGAGGTCGCTCGCAGGAGCGTCGGCCTGGCGCTCGATCGCCTGGGGATCCGATGGAAACGGCCTCGCCACGAGCTAGCGCTCCGCCCGGAGACGTGGCGACAGTCAAAAGGGGGCTGAAGCGCGGCCTGAAGGGACGCTCGCGGACTGTGTCGCTGATGCTCGACGAGACGATCTTCACCGAGACTCCACCGCTTTACTCCTGTTACGGCCACGTCGGCGAACAGGTCCGCGTCCCGATCACCGGCAACCGCTCCAAGCGGATCCTTCATGGGGCGATCAACGTCGGCAGCGGCAACGTCTCGCTGCTGAGCACCAATGAGTGGGTCAACGAGACCCACCAGGCGTTCTTGTCGATGATCCGATCGCACTGGCGGGGCTGGAACATCGTGCTGTTTGAGGACCGAGCGTCGCAGCACAAGTCGCCTGAGAGCCTGGGATGGGCCGCACGGTTGGGATCGAGGTCCGGCTGCTGCCGAGGGCCACACCGGAGTTGAACGCCATGGACCAGGTGTGGAGGCACACGAAGCGAGAGACGGTGGGGAGTCGGGCGACCAAGACGGTCTCGACCTCGGCGCGTGCCAGTACATCATCGACGTGCACCCGCGGGATCGGCTGCGGCAGGCGGGGGTACTCTCGGGCAAATTCTGGCTGACGAAATAGCCGATCTGTCAAAGAACTTTCTGCAACCTACTTAGGTCGGCGAACTTCGTCCACTTCGATTTCCGGGCGAGGCGGAACCAGGCATCCAGCGGTTCGTCGGTGTCTCCGGCGTTGGGGTGATCTTCGCGGAACCGGTGGAGCTTTTGCCTCGACACGACATTCATCATACAGTCCCGCAATCGATCCCAGTCACAACAGTTATACTTTAACACTTCACAATATCGGAATCAAGCAAAGAGTGCGCAGATTCGGAAGATTTCGGTGGGTGGGGAAGTCGGAGACTGTTCCCACCACCGCTCACGTGGCGGGTCGAACGGAATCGGTGAAGCTGGGCGGGTTTGAAACCCGCCCCTACAGGAGTGCAACTCCGCCACTCCGCGGACTCGGGCGCGCGAGACCCTCAATGCATGCGCCAAGCCCGTCGCAGACTCCGGGTGTGCCACCCGATGTGCCGAGGGCTCTCGCGATTCGGACTTTGCAATCGTCCTGCTCCAGTTTCCGCAACGCTTGACGCCCCGCACCGGGGCGCATTACCGTTATGGGTCATCGCGCTTCGGCCTACCCCTAAAGATGCCCTTTTTGCACGAGGAAGAGACGAAACCCGTGGCACGCGACAAGGTGGTGCTCGCTTACAGTGGCGGACTCGACACGTCGGTCGCCGTCAAATGGATCAACGAAACGTACGGCCTCGATGTGATCGCGTACACCTGTGACCTCGGCCAGGGACAGGACATCCAGGCGATCCGCGAAAAAGCCCTGCGGACCGGGGCCGTGGAGGCCATCGCCGAGGACGTCCGTAACCTCTTCGTCGACTTCTTCGCGTTCCCATCCTTGATGGCCGGCGCCCTTTACGAAGGGAAGTACCCGCTGGCGACCGCGCTCGGCCGGCCGCTGATCGCGCAGCTCATGGTACGCGTCGCTCGCGAGCACGGCGCTGTCGCCGTGGCGCACGGGTGCACCGGCAAGGGGAACGACCAGGTCCGTTTCGACGTGACCTTCCAGACGCTCGCGCCCGAGCTCAAGATCATCGCGCCGGTGCGGGAATGGAAGTGGACCCGCACCCAGGAGCTGGAATACGCGGCCAAGCACAACATCGAGGTCGAGGCGACCAAGAAGTCGATCTTCAGCACCGACCAGAACCTCTGGGGCCGCTCCATCGAAGCCGGCATCCTCGAGGACCCCTGGGTCGAGCCCCCGCCCGAGACGTTCCAGTGGACGGCCGACCCGCGCACGGCGCCTGACCAGCCGGAAGAGGTCGAGATCACGTTCGAACGCGGTTGCCCCGTCGCGCTGAACGGGGAAAACCTGGACGGGACCACGATCATCGAGCGCCTGAACCAGATCGCGGGGCGACACGGGGTCGGGCGCGTCGACCACATCGAGAACCGGCTCGTCGGCATCAAGTCGCGCGAGATCTACGAGGCGCCCGCCGCGGTCGTGCTCCACGAGGCGCACCGCGAGATCGAATTCCTCACGCTCTCGAAAGACGCGCTTCGGTTCAAGACGCTGGTCAGCCAGCAGTACGCCGACCTCATCTACAACGGCCTCTGGTTCAGCGCATTGCACCAGGACTTGATGGCGTTCGTGGTGTCGAACCAGCAATACGTGTCTGGAGTGGCCCGTCTCAAGCTCTACAAGGGCCACGCCATGATCGTCGGCCGGAAGAGCGAGAACAGCCTCTACCGGCATGAGCTGGCCACCTACGAGGAGGGGGACCAGTACGACTCCTCCGCCGCGCAGGGCTTCATCAAGATCCACGGCCTGGCCCAGACGACGCAGGCCAAGCACCAGTTGCTCCGAGGGCCGGGCGCGCCGCTGGAGCTGCCGAGCATCATTCCCCCGGCGCCGCGCTCGAAGTAACGCGAGCCAAGGCTAGCGCCGTCGCTCCAGGTTGTCCTGGGCGGCGGCGAGGCTGCGCGCCGAGAGTGCGACGTGGAACGGGTGCGACGGCACCGCATGCTGCGGGTCAGTGAGCTGCCAGGCCAGCGCCAGGGCAGTGTGGCCTAATTCCGAATCGCCGGCGGCCTGCCAGAACGAGGCCATGCCGAGGAGCATCCGGCGGTAGAGCTCGAGCTGGGCGGACAGCCGGTGCTCGAAGAGGTAGCGAAACGCACCGGCGTCGCGCACCGGGTCGGCCGGAACGCGCCCATTGCGCAGGAGTAGCTCCTCCGCGAGCGAGTAAGTCAGCGGCGAATCGTCGATCCACGACGGACACGCCGAGAGCAAGGCGTCGACGCGGGACGGCATTTCGGAGAGCGGGACCGAAGAGGGGTCCCACCCCGGAAAGGGCGCCGCGAGGGGCCGGGGGCGAAAACTCGCGCCTACGGTCCCTTCCAGCCAGAACCGGAGGGCAGGGGGGGCCTCGGCGACCGAAAGCATCAGCGCCCCGGCAAGGAAGCCGAGAGCCAGCTCATGGGCTCCGGTGAGCTGCTCCAGCTCCGATTGCGTGGCCACCTCCTCGAAGACGGAATCGTCTTCCTGGCCCGAATCGTCGACCTGGCCGAAGGCGTCCAGCACGCCGTTCTGCACGTCACACAAGAAAGCAGCCGTCACGCAACGATGGCCCGAGCGGGACGCGAGGACGACGGATCCTTGCCCCGCACCATTCAAGGCGGTGACCAGGGACCTGACCAGAACGGGGACGGCGCGGCCGAGCTCTCGCGATCCAGCGACGGCGACCGCGGTTCCCGCCGCAAGCCAGCGCCGGGCCTTTTCGGCAACGTCGGGCGACGGATGATCGTGGGCGAGCGACGACCACGCGGCGGCAAGCCGCGGGTTCTCGCGGTCCGCGCCCGTTCGGTCCAGCGCCGCGAGCGCGGCGTCGCGCGTGGCCGTGTCCGAAGCGTGGGCGAGAAGGCGCAGGAACTCGATGAGCCCAGGCCCGAGCGCGAGCCCTGACAGGCCCTGGACGATCGCCGCACGGACGTCCGGCTCGACCGTCCCCAAACCCTGGAGTGCCATCCATGCCTCTTCAGGGTCCCCCTCGAGCTGTGCGGCGAGTTCCTCCAGCGTGCCCGCATCATCGCCCAGGGCCTCGTTCAGGTCGTGCCACCGCTCGGCCAGCTCCGGGTGGTCGTCGAGACGACCGTGCGCGTCGAGCACGGCCAGTGCGTCCCAGGCACGGTCGGGCGGGAGCGCGGGTTGCGCGATCAGGGCGTGCGCCAGGGCCGCGAGGACCTCGGCGGAACCGTCGGCCTCGACGATCCGCAGCATCGCCTCCGCGTCGCCTCCGCCGAGGCTCCACAGGCGCGGGCGTAACGCAACGGCCAGCGCTTCGGGCGGAAAGCGTGCGACCAGGGCATCGAGCGCGTCGTCGCGCTGGTCGGCGGTCCACTCCGGATGATCGCGGAGCGCGTCCAAGATCGCTTCCGGCGAGTCCCATCCCGGGCCGGTCGTCTCTTCGGGTTCAGCCGGTGGCATACGCTCTACGTACCCTCCTTTGGCGGTACAGGCTGACACATGGTACTGGCGGCGACAAGTGCGGTCTGCGGGGGAGAAAGTTTGTCCGGAATACGTCTGGCCTGCCAACGACACGACCGAGAGCGAGCAAGCCGGTCCGTTGCGCGTACTGGCGCTGCCGGCCCCGGCGCGCATCAAGTTCACATCGTTCGGCTTGAAGGAGCGGGTCCATCTGCACGACTTGATCGACGTGGAATTGATCGACGCGGGCTGGCTGCCCGCTCTACCACGCGAATTGGCCCAAGGGCTCCAAGCGCTGCTCGACAATGCGGAGGCCCGATCGCCCCCCCGGCCTCAACCGGTGCGGAGCGGAGTCAAGACGTCCGCCGTGGTGTCATAAACCGCGCAAAAGCCGTCACAGACGGCGGCGACCACCACGAGATAGCGCTGGCTCGGTTCGAATCGGAACGGCCGTTCGCCGCTCCAATCCAATAGGCCTTCCGGTGTGGCGATGGCCCATCGATGATAGTGACCGAGAAACATTCGTGCGTGGGGGAACGCGGAAAACTCGGCCGCGGCGGCTTCCGGGGTCTCGGGAAAGCTCACGACGTACCACGGTTGCGTCAGATCGGTCGGGTCGAGGCTCGGGAGCACGTGCCCGAAGAGTGCCCCCTCGACTTCCATTCGTGGCCGCAAGCGCAGCATGTAGTCGAGAACCGGCCCCCCATAATGGGCCTCGATCACGGCGTCGGGTTGGTGGCAAATCCCAAACTCGTGATTTCCCCAGACGCCCGCCACGCTGGCGTCGCACAACAGGCTGACCGTTTCCTGAAAACGATCGCCCGACTGGAAGACGTCTCCCAGCAAAAGGATACGATCGGCCCCCTCGCGCTGGCAGAGCGCGAGCGCGCTGCTCAGACGAGCCGTGTCTTCGTGGATGTCGGACAAGAGACCCAGACGCATGGGGGCGTGCCCACCAAGATAAGGCGAGAGGGGAGGACGTTCCGTCGGTGCGGGGTCGCCGCCTGAGCGTTCAACGGGATCGCACGCCCACACAACGATGCCGCCTTGAACTGTTGCATCATCTGCCGAGCGCCTGCCGCGATCTTGTTCGCGGCGAGGAGTTAGATTACCAGGCCACCCCGTTGCCGGGTAGACGCGCCCACCCGGCCCGGCCGCGCAGGCCGAACGCTACGGGGGACGTAATTCACCGTCTGTACCTCGGCCGGATCCTGCGCCTGCATTCGAGGTCTCGGTCCGGCGGCTTTGGCGTTTCGCGAAGGGGAGCGACGACGTATTATACTGCCGTCCACGCACCTGCAAAACACGCTGTGCCTCGTTCAGACACGCGACGTCCGCACCGAACTTCTTGGAACCCGAAGGCCCGAGCATGGCGACGACCCCCGCGAACGCGCAGACGACCCAAACGACCACCGTGCTTCGCGAGCCGCGCGTTTACCTCGTTGGCCGGCAGATGGTCGATGACGAGGCCCTCGGCGCCTTTCTCGGTGACCACAAGGTCGAACGGTGGACGACGGACACGGAGGAGGCTGGCGAAAAACTGGTCGAGGTGGCGGGACGGCTCTGCTACATGAGCTTCGCCCGGCCGCGGCCAGGGGGGAACCACGCCTACATCGAACACCTGCTCGGCGTCGGGCACGGTTCGGTGCTCGAGCACGCGGTGTTCAACTTCATCATCGCGGGAGTGAGCCGGTCGTTCACTCACGAGTTGATTCGCCACCGCGCGGGGTTCGGGTACTCGCAGCTCAGCCAGCGGTTCGTCGACGAGAGCGAGTGCGAGTTCGTCGAGCCGGACGCGATCGCCGAGGACCCTGAGCTGCACCGGATCTGGCTCGAGGCCGTCGAGACGAGCCAGCGCGCGTACCGGGCCCTCGCGGACGGGCTCACGGCGAAATTCGCCACGCTCGAGGACAAGACCCTCAGACGCAAGAAAGCGCGTGAAGCAGCCCGAAGCGTGCTACCGAATGCCACCGAGACGAAGATCTTCGTGACGGCGAACGCCCGCGCGCTGCGGCATTTCATTGAAATGCGGGCCGATCCGGCGGCCGACGTCGAAATCCGCAAGGTCGCCGTCGCGGTGCTGAAGCTGCTCCAGGCCGAGAGCCCGAACCTGTTCGGCGACTACACGGTCGTCGACCTCAGCGAGGGGGGGCAGTCGGCAACCACGCCACACCATAAGGTGTGACGCGGTCTCGGCATCCTTTTTTGGCGTGGTTCCAATACGCGACGGGTGGACACACGATTCTTACAATCGGTAGGGCGGGCCATTGCCGCCGTGGTTCGGCCGGCAATGGCCGGCCCTACGGTTTCTGGGTCCAGGTGCTCGGTATCCGTGCCCGCGACTCGCACGAAGCGCAAGCGAGTGGTCGTTCGTAGTTTCTAGTCCAACGGCAGATCATTGCTTTTTTCTGTTCTTTGGATGGACGCCGTTGCCCGGGCGCCGTAAACTCACATTTGGAAGGTTCCCACGCGTCCCAGGCTAGACGCCCTCGCCTCGATCCCGCCTACGTTCCCCCTCGCGTGGTCAAGCAGCCGTTGCGCACGCAACTTCGGTCAGCCGGCTTCCTCCCTTTCCCGATCGTTGGTCCGTGTGGGCCCGTGATCGTCCTGTCCCTGTTGTCGAGCGAAAGCCATGAGCGTAGCCGATAGTCTCTGTTCTGGCGTGCTCGAATTGCATCCGAAGGGCCACGGGTACCTGAGGGACCCCGCGCGCAACTTTCGGGCGGGGCCGCACGACCCGTTCGTCGCGGCGCCGCTGCTCGCGCAGTTCGCCCTGCGGCAGGGGCTGCGAATCAGTGGACGGACGAGCGGCGCCGCGCCGGGGGGTGGCTTACGCCTCGCCGAGCTTACCGAAGTCGAGGGGAAGCCGCCGGAACTGTACGCCTCGAACCGCAGCTTCGACGACCTCACCGCCATCGACCCGTACGAGCGAATCCGGCTTGAGACCGGGACCGAGCCGCTCGGCACGCGCGTGATGGACTTGCTCACTCCGATCGGCAAAGGCCAGCGCGGCTTGATCGTGGCGCCGCCGCGAACGGGGAAGACGATCCTGCTCCAGCAGGTCGCCGCGGCCGTGGCGGAGAACCATCCGGAGATGCGGCTGCTCGTCCTTCTGGTCGACGAGCGGCCGGAAGAGGTCACCGAGATGCGCAGGAGCATCAAGGGGGAGGTCATCGCCTCCTCGTCCGACCACAATGCGGAGGATCACATCCGCCTCGCGCAGCTCACGGTCGACCGCGCCAAGCGCATTGCGGAGTCGGGGGGCGAGGTCCTCATCTTGCTCGATAGCCTGACCCGCCTGGCGCGCGCTTACAACAAGGAGTCGAATTCCGGCAGGACGATGTCGGGCGGGATCGACGTCCGGGCCCTCGACGTCCCGAAACGCCTCTTCGGCGCTGCACGCACGTTCGACGAGGGGGGCTCATTGACGGTCCTGGCCACGGCCCTGGTCGAGACGGGCAGCCGAATGGACGAGGTCATCTTTCAGGAGTTCAAGGGGACCGGCAACATGGAGGTCGTGCTCGATCGGCGCCTGGCCGACCGGCGGGTCTGGCCCGCGATCGACCTCCAGCAGTCGGGGACGCGTAAGGAGGAGCGACTGCTCGAGGCCGAGACGCTCGCGCGGGTCACGTTTCTGCGCAGGAGCCTCTCCTCCCTCAAGCCGGTCGAGGCGATGGAGTCGCTCGTCCGGCAGATCGCGAAGTTTCCGAACAACGCGGCCTTTCTCGACAAGATCGGCCAGTTCCAGAAGCCCGCCGGGGCCTGAGTCGCCACGCGGCGGGCGTGCGGTCCGCCTCAATCCAGGACCTTGATCCGGATCTTGCGGAGATGGATCTTCGTTCCCTCCGACTGCCATCCGATGGCGCCGCTGTCCGGGTCCGCGCCGATCCCGGAAGCAACCTCGATCCCGTTGATCTTGCAGGCGATCGCACCGTCGCGGCACGTCACTTCCTCGACGTTCCACTGGCCGACAGGTTTGACCGCTTTCCGCTGCGCAGCGGGGTCTTTCTTCCCTTGGAACTTGGCCCCCTGGATCGCGAAGATGTTGCCCGCGTCCGAGTTGGCAAGCTGCACCTCGGTGCACTTCGGCCAGACCTTGGGCTTGCCCGTGATATGAATCAGAAGCCCGCTGTTGCCGGCGAATTTCGCGTCGGACACGAGCCCCTCGGGCCGGTCGTACATCCAGTCGAACTGAAGGACGTAGTTTTTGTACGTCCCCTTCGTCGCGAAGTAGCCGTTCGGCTTGCCCGAAAGCTCGACTTCGCCGTCAACCACTTTGATCGCGTCCGGCCCGATCCCAACCAGTTGAAACTGGTCCGGCGAGTCGCCGGAGACCAGCGGCGTGAAGCCCTGTTCGGCTCCCGTCGCGACGACGACGGCGAACAGGCCGGAAAGCGCAACGGCCAGAGCAGCTCGTGCGGGCATGGGTGTTCGACCTCCCGATGATCGAGGGCATGACGTTTTGGATGCTTGCGCGAAGTCTAACAACGTCGCGACGCGGAAGCCAAACGTTTTGCCGGAGGAACGCGGTCATCTGAGCCCGATACAGAGGTACGCTGATCTGGTGAACACGTTCCTGTAACTTATAGGGCCGGCCATTGCCGGCCGAACCCCTGCGCTGGGCGTGACCTTCGTCGGAACCACGTCGTCTTCCGCGACTCCGTGGGGACTTGTCCGGGAAGTGCAGGGGAGTTAGGCTGGAAACAGTTCAGGCGGCTCACCTCTCTGGCGTTGTCTCTCGGTTCCATCGGGCCGTTCCTCGGGAGCGATGGCATGGACGAATCTCAGGACGCGGAACGCCCCCCGAAGAACGTGCCGAAATACTTGCCCCGTACGTGGAAGGCCCAGCCCGAGCCGGAGCCCGATGCGCCGGTGAAGAAGAAAAAGAAGACGACGGGCGAAGGCGGCGACCTGTCCGCGCGCGCGGGGGAGGGGTCGAAGAAAGCCGGCAAGCGACCCAAGGGCAGGCAGGGCAAGGACGACGATGGTTTGGGGACGTCGAAGGGCGCACTGGTCGAGGAGACACCCACCCTCGACACCTACCAGGCGCGCCAGACGGCCCGGATCATTTCCGGAGTGGCCATTGCCGGTATCGGCTTGCTTTTCGTGTTCGTGATCTACTGGATGGTGTCGGGAACCAAGGACGAAGAGGCCGCGAAGGACGAGGCGCTGCTCGCCCAGATGCCTTCGCAGGAGCCTGCGCAGGCCGAGCGCGAAGCGAGGTTCATGTTCAACCGCGCGCGTGAAGTGGTGAAGCGGGGGAACGTGAAGCTGACCGTCGCCTTTCTCGAGAAGATCAACCGGTCCTACCCCCGCACCGTGGCTGCGCAAGAGGCCGCCATGGCCCTTTCGCGGCCGACGAATGAACTGGCCGACTTTCTCGAGAAGTCGTCGGGTGTCCCCACGGGGCCGTCTCCGCCGAAGGTGGTGAACGGACCCGCGCCGCCGCCCGCCACGTCGAA
>JARLIH010000345.1 GCA_031291845.1 Isosphaeraceae bacterium
AGAATTCGTCAAACTCCTTCGCGTCGACCACGTCGCGCACGAGCTCGGCGGCGACCAGCTCCGGTACGCCGGTCTGGTAGGCGGTGGCGTCGAGCTTCATCGGCTCATCGTCTCGGGTCGGCTGAGGCTGGCTCCGCCCTTCGATGACGCGGAAAATCTCCCACTCGACGAGCCGCGCGTAGCCCGCGCGGAGTGCTGGGCTCGCGATGACCATCTGGGGAAAGGCCGCCGCGCTGCGCACGACTTCGTGAGCGAACGCGTTCGCCTCGCGCTGGAGCTTCGCCATCCAGAAGCGGGGCGTCTGGTTGCGATCGCTCTCGGAGTAGCGAAAGGGGCGCGGGCCGACGTCCGGAATCACGACGTCGATCTCGGCGCCGTCGCGCCGGAGCGTGCGCAGGACCGTGTCGTAGTTCTCCTCACCGCGGACGAACTTCTCAGCCGCTTCCGCGTGTCCCGAGCACTTCACGCGCACAGTCCGGAAGCTCGGCCGCGCCTGGAAGACGACCTCGCGCGCGGTCGGGTCCGAGGCACACCGGCGGTCGTCGACTTCGATTTCCCAGCGGAGGTATCCCGTGCGAATCATGATGAAGGCGCCGTCATCCCCCCTGGATGGCCGGCACGAGCAGGATCTCCGGCGCTGTGGCGTCGAACCGCTTGATCGGACGCGTCTGGCCCGGTCCGTCCAGCCGGAAGGCGAGCCGGCCGGGGGTGAAATGCTCGGCGAACGCGGCTTCGGCGGTCTGGATCGTTTCGGGGCGGTCTTTATCCCATTCGGCCAGGCAGAGGTCGCCGTGGCCGGTCTTCAGCAAGCGCAGTTTGGACATGAGTGTGCACTCCGTTCGGACTGCGGTCATCCATCGTTCGGGCAAGCCCGTCATGGGGGTGATGGCTTGCTCCGTATTGTAGCCGCAAGCCGGTTCGGAGGCCAATCGGAAAGGGCGGGAACCAGGGCCGTTTCCTTTTCGGGGTTGCAGGCGGAGCGCTTGGGAGGGCGAGGCTGGGCCGTTGAAAAGTTGGGCTTGGTGGTCGAAAGCGTTCTGGCCGGAAGTGTTGCGCGAAACTCCCTCTCCCGCAAGGGGAGGGGTGGGAAAAGTGCCCGAGGTGCAACAAAATCGGGTTCGCCGACGCGGCTCAAGAGCCGCTGCAACCCCAACGTTTCAACAGCCCAGCCTCGCCCTCCCAGATGGAAAGGAAACGGGCCTCGGGCGGGAACCCGGACGATTGCAACGCCGGGCGCGGACCGGCGATTGTCGGGCCGGCCATTGCCGGCCCTACTGCGTCCGATGGAAGAGGCGGCGGTAAATGGTCATGAGCCGCTCCAGAAGCGACGAGTACGGGAAGAGCCACGGCCGGAACCCTCCCGGCCCGCGTTCGTATAGGGTCTGCGTCTGAACGAACTCGAAGAGTCCCCACGCGCCCTTGGTCCGCCCGAAGCCGCTTGCTTTGGTGCCTCCAAAGGGGACGGCCGCATGCGCGGTCGGAGCGACGGCGTCGTTGATTGCCACCATCCCCGCGTCGATACGCCGGGCCACGCGGCGCGCGACCGTTCGGTCGCGTCCCCACACGCTGGCCGAGAGGGCGAACGAGGAGCTGTTCGCGGCGGCGATTGCGGCGTCCGGGTCGGTCAACCCTCGGACGACGACGACAGGCCCGAACACACCCTCGAGAGCCGCTTCCGGCTCCGGACCGTCGGCCGCGATGACCGTCGGCCGGTAGAACCAGCCGGGGCGGTCGAGGGCGAAACCGCCGGCGAGGAGGCGGCCGCCGGCGTCGACCGCCGCGCGAATTGTCTGGTCGAACCGGGTACGGGCCTGCGACGAGATCAGCGGCCCGATGTCGACCGGTTCGGAGCCGGGGTCGCCCACTCGCAGGGCATCGGCCGCGCCGGCGAGCGCCTCCGCCCAGGGGGCGGGATCGCCGACGACGAGCACGCGCTTGACGGCGACGCACGTTTGCCCACAGCCGAAAAACGCGCCCCAGGTCAGGCAGCGCACCGTGCCGTCAAACGGGGCGTCGGGCAGCACGATGGCCGGGTCGAACCCCGAGAGCTCGGCGAGCGCGGGGACTCCGCGCGCGGCGAGACCGGCCAGCACGCGCCGGCCGTTCGCGACGCCGCCGGTGAACATCCCCTTATCGATCGCCGCCTCGGTCAAGGCGCGTCCGACGTCCGCACCTCCCTGGACGGCCGCAACGAGTCCCTGGGGAAAGCCGGCGGCATCGAGGCTCTGCTGGAGGCGTTCGCCGCACATCGGCGATAGCTCGGAGGGCTTCCACACGACGCCGTTGCCCGTGGCGAGGGCCTGCGCGATCGGCGGTGCATTGAGCAGCAGCGGATAGTTCCAGGTGCCGATCATGCCGATGATGCCCCAAGGCCTCCAGCGCAAGCGCCCCGAGGGCAGGAGCAGCCAGCGCTGCCAGCCGGTGCCGATCCGCCGGTCGGCGAGGACGCGAGGCGTGCGGCGCAGGGTCCAGCGGATGGCGTCGAGGGAAGCGACGACGTCCCCCCCCATCGCCTCGCCGCGCGGCTTGCCGACCTCGTCGCGGATCAGGTCGGCCCACGTGTCGGCGTCGCGCGCGAGGAGCTGGTACCAGCCCCGGAGGCGCCGCAAGCGCTCGCGCAGCGGAACCTCGGCCCACGCGGACTGGGCCGCGCGGGCCCTCTCGACGACGAGCGGGATGTCCTCGATGGGCGTGGCGGGTACGGTCCCGAGAGCGTGACCCGTGGCCGGGTTGTACGCGTACAAGAGACCGGCGGTCTCGGTCGACATGCGAGTTCGTCCGTCAGGCCTTTTCTAGAGACGTGTGCAACCGGATTGCGCACAGGCAGAACTGGTCGGTCGTTCGCACCCCCGCCGGCCCCCCCTTCGTAAGGGGGGAGTTTGCGATTAAACCCCCCTTACGTAGGGGGGGCGGGGGGGGGGCGCTCCGTCCAAGGTG
>JARLIH010000346.1 GCA_031291845.1 Isosphaeraceae bacterium
ACGCGCTTGCGCAGGTCGCCGCGCACTTCGAGCACCTGCCGCGCGGCGACCGGCCCCGCCCGGCCCCCGCGTGGAACGAACCGCGACAGACCGGCCGCCGCGACTTCACGCTGGCCGAGTCGGAATCGGTCGCCCGCGGCCTGCTCGGCTGGCACACGGTCCCCCGTGGCCATCCGGACGGACCGGCGCTCGACGTCCTCTCCGATATGCTCACCTGCGGCCGCAGCTCCCGTTTATGGGATGCGCTGATCGAGCAGGAGCATCTCGTCACCTGGGTCGATGCCGCGCAGGAGGGGGCGCGCCGCGCGGGGCAGTTCCTCATCCAGGTCGAGGCCGCGCCGGGCGTCGAGCCCCTGAGGCTCGAGCGGTCCATCGCCGCCGTGATCGCCCACCTGGCTCACGAGGGCCCCACGGCCGAAGAGCTGGCCCGGTCGTGCTGCCGGCTCGAGGCGGCCTGGCGCTGGGAGCAGGAAGACCTCGCCGGTCTGGCCGCCGGACTTGGTCAGGTCGCTCTCTGGGAAGACTGGCGCGCCTGGCAGGCCGAGCACCGCGCAGCGCTGGCAGTGCACGCCGACGACATCCGGCGCGTCGCGTCAACATACCTGATCGACTCCAATCTCACCATCGGCTGGTCGCTCCCCCGTCCGGGCCGGGCGATGACCGTGCTGCTCCCGGCGGAGACGCTCCCGAAAGTCCCCCGCCCGGCCGCCCCTCCCGGACGCGAGCAGCCGCTCAATCTGATCCTTCCGCATCCGGGATCGAAACTCCACGATTTTTGTCCGCAACGGGTCGAGCTGCCTAACGGTTTGCGAGTCGTGACCGAGCGGCGGCCGGGGACCGGTATCGTCGCGCTGGAATTGTTCGTGGATGCAGGGCTCGTGCGCGAGGAGAAGCCCGGCCTCGCCTTCCTCACGGGCCGCTTGCTCGACGAGGGGACCGAGAAGCGCTCGGCGGAAGCGTTCAACGAGGCGATCGAGGACGTGGGGGGAACCTTCGACGTCGGGTCGACCGGGGCGTCGCTCCGAGTACGGGCGGAGGACCTGCCGCTCGCGCTCGAAGCGTTGGCCGAGGTCGTGCGCCAGCCGCTGTTCCCCCCGGATGCCGTCCCCTGGGCGAAAGAACGGATCGTGGCCGAGCTCCAGAGCGACCTCGACGACCCGGCCTTCCGGGCCGACCTCGTCTTTCGAGGGCTCGTCTACGGCACGCACCCCTACTCCCGCGACCCTCGCGGCTCGAAGCGCGAGGTCGGGCGCCTCACCCTCGACGACGTCCGCGCCCACCACGCGCGCCACTTCGCGGCCGACAACGCGTTCGTCGTGGCCGTCGGCGACTTCGAGCCGAAGCGCCTGCACAGCCTGATCAAGAAGCATTTCGGTACCTGGAATGCAACCGGGGAAAAACCGCGTCCGCTCCCGCGGCTCTCCCGTACCGGCCGGCCGAGGGTCCGGCGGGTTGCCTATCCGGGCGAGCAGGTCCAGGTCGTCTTGGGCCACGTGGGCATCCCGCGCAAGCATCCGGACTTCGACGCGCTGGCCGTGCTCGACCACATCTTCGGCAGCGGGCCAGGTTTCACCGACCGCCTCAGCCGCCTCCTCCGCGATGAGCTGGGGCTGGCCTACTCGGTCGGTGGCGGGATCACGGAGTCGGCCGACCTGGCCCCCGGCATGTTCCGCGTTTACGTCGGGACGATGCCCGACGAGGTGGAACGGGTCGTCGCCGCGATCACCGACCAGGTGCGCGCCATGCACAACGGCGATTTCACGGACGAGGAGGTTGACCGCGCCCGGCGCTACCTGGCCGGCTCGTGGGTCTTCGACTACCAGACCGTCGAACAACGTGCTGAGCGCCTGCTGGAATTGGAGCGCTGGGGATTGGCCCTGGACGAACCGGTCCGCTGGCCCGAGCGGATCATGCAGGTCACGCCGCGCCAGGCGCGGCGGGCCGCCCGGGCCCACATTCACCCGACCGCCCTCGTACGGGTCGAACTGGGACCGATCCGCCGCCGCGGGCAACGGCCGAGTGCTGAGTGCGCGTGAGCGAAGCCCGGCGCAGGAAAAGGTGGATGCTGTCGCCGCCGGTCCCGACCTGGCATAATCGAGCCTGAAAGACGGCCAACCATCCGGCCGCGTTGACGATTTCCGGTGGAAGTGCAAGCGGGGTGATTTCACGATGCGACGAACGCACGAAACTTCGTTGGCGATGTTCCTGATCACGGCCCTCTCCGCCCTCGCCGGCGCCCGACCCGCCGCGGCGGGTCCGTTCGCGGACAAGAACCTCGAGGCTGCCGTCCGCGCGGTGCTCCAGCACGATCCGAAGGCTGACCTGACCGACGAGAAGCTGTTGAACGTCTACATCCTGGAGGCGCCGGGCAAGGAGATCAAAGACCTGGCCGGACTGGAGAAGTGCAAGAACCTCGCCCTGCTCCGGATCAACAAGAACCAGGTGGCCGACCTGAAACCGCTCAAGGAGCTGTCGAACCTCCAGTCGCTCGACCTGGCCGACAACAAGGTGGCCGACATCGGTCCACTGGCCCAACTGAAAGCGCTCCAGTACCTCGAGCTGTCCAACAACCAGGTCGTCGACGTCAAGCCGCTGAAGGATCTCACCAACCTCTCGGCGCTGTACCTCTCGGGCAACAAGATCGCTGACGTCGCGCCGCTCGGGTCCTTGACGAAGCTGTCTTCGCTCTACCTGGGGCACAATCAGCTCAAGGACGTCGGGCCGATCTCGGGGGTCACGCGGCTGTCAATCCTGGACCTGAAGGAAAACCAGGTTGAGGACCTCGCCCCGCTGGCGAAGCAGACCGAGCTGAAAATGCTGTTCCTGGAGCGAAACCAGATCAAGGACCTGGGTCCCCTCGCGACTGCGGCGAAGGCGGACGCCGCCGGCCCCAATCGCTTTGCCCCCTTCTTGCGGCTCTACCTCGCGGGGAACCCGCTGTCCGACGCCGCGAAGAAGGAGCAGATCGACGCGCTGAAGGCCGCGGGGGTGCGCGTCGAAAGCCAGTGACCGCTCCCACCCGCAGTCCCCTGACGGATCGACACGATTTGGGCTTCGGCTTGCGCGTACGCTGCGCCTGAATCGGAATCCTCTCCCCCCGGGAGAGGCCATCAGAAAGCTCCTGCGCCGGCGCGGGCAAGCGTGTCGGCCCGTCAGCGTTGCCCGGCGGCGACATTCAGCGGCGCGGCAAGCCAATGCGCCCTAAGCTTCCATCTGAAGCCCTGCGCGACGGCAGGGCCTATGGCCCCACTGGAGTTCCGCCGCCATGCATATGATCGAGCGACCCGATACGGGCTTGCTTCACTTCCTCCAGTCGGCGCCGAAGCCGGCGGGGCGAGACTTTCGCACGAACCCGCGGCACGACTCCTCGGCCACCGTCGAGCTGTCATGGACCGACGGGCGCAAGGCGCTCAACGCGCACGGGCAGTTAATCAACCTCAGCCGCCTGGGCGTCGCCCTGGTCGTTCCTGGGCCACCGCCGATTACTCGGAAGCTGCTCCTCCGCCTCGAAGGAGAGAATGCGACTCCCTGGATGGAGGCGGAAGTCCTTGGGATTGACTCTTACGAGCGTCGCAAATTCCGTTTACGCTTGCGCTTCACCGACCCATGTCCGACCGTGTTCCTCAAGGCCGCCGTGCTCGATCCCTTGCCGTCGAGCTGAACCGCTTCAATCAAGCCGACGAGAACGTCTCCTGCGCGCAAACGCAGAACGGGGCGCTCGGGTTGCAGCCCCAGCGCGGGCATGCCGCGAGTCCTTCGCCGTGCGGACCGGGCGGTCAGACCGTAGCGCAAAGTACCCGTGCCGCGCGCGTCTGGCGGGCGATCGGCCCCCAATAGGCACCGTCGTTCCGGCTGGCCCGGACCTCGCCCGAGGCCAGTGCGTCGAGGATGTTGTCGGGCGCGGCGGGGTCGTAGCGAATGTCGGCGATCGCGTCGCGCTCAATCACCTCGGGGTGGTTCTTCTTGGTCACATGGGACCACGTCTTACCGCCGTCCTTGCTCTCGAAGAGCGCATAGCCGACCTCCGGCTGTGAATTCGACGCAGCGGCTTCCGGCGCGAACGGGCCAACGCCCGCCAGCAGCGTATCGGGAGTGCCCGGCTTGACCTCGAGCGCGGCGACGAACCGCTCCTTGTCGAGGCCGTTGCTCCGTTCCTCCCAGTTCTGCCCGCCGTCCGTGCTCAGCCAACAGCCGTTGGACGTGCCGGCCCAGACGGTGCCCGGCCGCTGCGGGGGCAGGCGCAGCGCATAAACCTCATCGGGAATTCCCGCGCAGCGCAGCCAGTTCGCCCCCAGATCGGTGCTGCGCCAGAGCCCCGCTCCGCGGACCGAGGCGAACCACGGCGCGTTAACCCCCTGGCCAAAGGCCAAGGCGCGGATCTCCGTGCCCGCCTTGGGCACACCCAAGGCCGTCCACCCCGCTGCACGCGCGGCACGTGGGTCGGTCGTGACGTTACGGCGGCGCACGAGCAGATCGGTCGCCCCTGCCGCGAGCGACTGTGCCCGGTGGATCAAGGCCGGCGAAGCCGGCTTGCGCTCGGCCTTGAGCCGAGGCACGGGCGCTCCGAGCACGCGGCGGTAGAGTCCCAAGGGACGGGCGGTCGCAAGCACGATCACCGTCGGGGCCGTCCCCCAGACACCCAGGGCCGACGGCCGTCCTGCCCCCTCGGCCAAGGGAATCGTCCGCCAGTCCTGTCCGTTGTTGACACTCTCGTAAACCGTCCCCTCCCGGTCGAGCGCGACCAGGACGCCCCCGCCCGGTGACGCCAGGTCCACGATCGACCGGTCCTGTAGCGCGTGAAAGATCGGCCAGCCGCAGCCGTCGAACCACCGATAGATGCCTGCATCAGTGCCAATGAGGATCATCTCGCCACGGTTCCTTCGGGTTACGGTACGCGGACGGACGGAACAACGGGAGCGCTGCTACGATAACCCCGAGGGGCCGGCCGGGCAAGTGCGGCCGGGGGCTGCTCGTCCCTGCTACAATCCTCAACAGAACGCGTGCAACACGCCAACGACGGCCAATGCGTTCCTCGTGCTCGCAAGGGGAGCCCCGACGATGGCGACCGCATCCGAAGTTGTCCAACTGCCGATCGCCGGCATGACCTGCGGCCACTGCGTCGCGAGCGTCCAGCGGGCACTCGAGGCGGTCCCGGGCGTCCGGTCGGCCGCAGTCAGCCTCGCGGAGGGCCGAGCCGACGTGACGCTCGACCCCGAGCAGGCGGATCTGGCTCACCTCAAAGGCGCGGTCGAGTCCGCGGGGTACTCAGTCCCAGACGGGAAAGCGCTCGAGGCCCCCTCTGCGCCGAACCTGGTTTCGATCCGCCCGCTTTCGTCCCCGGTCACGCCGCCCCTCCAAGAAGAGGAGTGGAACCTTGCGATCGGCGGCATGCACTGCGCCAGTTGCGTGGCGCGGGTTGAGGGCGTGCTCAAGGACGTGCCCGGCGTGCGCGAGGCGAGCGTGAACCTGGCAACCGAGCGTGCGAGCGTTGTTGTCGACCCGACACGCGTCGTGCCCGAGCAGCTCGCGACCGCCGTCGCCCGTGCCGGATATTCCGCGGCGCGGTCGGAGTTGGAGCCGGGCGCGGAGGCGGAGTCCCTCCGCCGAGAGCGTTCTGTGCAAGCCGCGTACTGGCGGAAGCGGCTGATCGTCGGCGCTCTTCTGACGGTTCCACTGATCGTGCTCGGCTACGCTCCGATGCTCGCGCCACACGCTGTCGGGCACGTGCGCTGGATCCCCTGGACGATGTTCGCCCTGGCCGCGATCCTTCAGATTTTCCTGGGGGGGCCGTATTACCGGGGAGCCTGGACGCGGTTGAAGCAAGGCTCGTCGAACATGGATACCCTGGTTGCGCTGGGCACTTCGACGGCGTTCGGCTACAGCGTGGTCTTGGTACTGCTCGGCCGCTCCCGTGATGCTCATTACTTCATGGATGCGGGGATCATCCTGACGCTGATCACGCTAGGCAAGTTCCTCGAGGTCCGCTCGAAGGGAGTGGCGGGTGCGGCGATCGAACGGCTGCTCGACCTCGCCCCCAAGAAGGCGCGCGTCGTCCGTGACGGCGCCGAGCAAGACGTGCCCTTGGGCGCGGTCCGCCGGGGCGACCGTGTGCGGGTCCGGCCGGGCGAGACCGTCCCGGTCGACGGCCAGGTGCTGGAAGGCGACTCGAGCGTGGATGAGTCGATGCTCACGGGAGAGTCGGTCCCGGTCGACAAGCGTCCCGGCGACCGCGTGACCGGGGCTACCTGGAACGGTGATGGTACGCTCCTGATCGAAGCCCAGCGCCTCGGGCGCGAGAGCGCGCTGGAGGGAATCGTGCGCCTCGTCCGGGAGGCACAAGGGTCCAAGGCGGGCGTCCAGCGCCTGGTCGACGTGATCGCCGCGTGGTTCGTCCCGGTCGTCCTCGTGATCGCCCTCTCGACCCTGTTTGGCTACGGCCTGATCGCGGGACGCTGGCAAAGCGGTGTCCTGAACGCGGCCGCCGTGCTGATCATCGCGTGCCCTTGTGCCCTGGGACTGGCCACACCGATGGCGGTCGCCGTCGCGACGGGCCGGGGAGCCCGGGCGGGCATACTCGTGCGGAACGCGTCCGCGTTCGAGCGGATGGACCGGCTGCGGGCGATCGTACTCGATAAGACCGGCACCGTGACCGAGGGCCGGCCCAGCGTCGCGGACACGTTCGCGGTGGACGGCTGGGACCGCGATCGCATCTTGCGGCTGGCCGCCGCGGCGGAATCGGGGAGCGAGCACCCCCTCGCCCGTGCGCTCGAGCCCTACCGCGACAGCTCCTCCGCGACCGATTTTCGCGCGGTGCGGGGCGGGGGCGTCGTCGCGCGCGTGGACGGGACGACCGTGCTTGTCGGCTCCGAACGGTTCCTGGGCGATGCGGGGGTTGCCCAGCACGAGCTCGATGAACCCGCCCGACGGTGGGAGACGGAGGCGAGGACGGTCCTGCGCGTCGCCGCGGCGGGGAAGGCGGTCGGAGCGATCGCGCTGGCCGACGCGCTCAAGCCGCACGCCCGGGAAGTCGTCGCCCGCCTGAAACGTGCGGGGGCCGACGTTTACCTTGTCACGGGCGATAACCGGGCCACCGCTCGCGCGATTGCCGAGGCGATTGCGGTGCCACCCGAGCGGGTCTTCGCCGGAGTGCTTCCCGAGGGGAAGGCGGCGAAGATCGTGGAGCTGCGCTCGCGAGGGACGCGCGTCGCGATGGTCGGAGACGGCCTGAACGACGCCCCTGCCCTCGCCGCCGCCGACGTCGGCATTGCGCTCGGGACGGGGACCGACCTGGCGAAGGCCGTCGCCGACGTCGTGATCGCCACCGACGACCTACGCGCGCTGCCGAGAGCCCTGAAACTGGGCCGGGCGACGTTGCAAGCAATCCGTCAGAACCTGTTCTGGGCCTTCGCGTACAACACGTTGGGCATTCCGCTCGCCGCGTTCGGGCTGTTCGGGGACTATGGGCCCTTGATCGCGGCGCTCGCGATGTCGCTCAGCTCGGTGACGGTGGTGTTCCGGTCGAGCCTGCTGGCGGGGCTGCGGCTCGAGTAGGGCCGGCAATGGCCGGCCCTACGGATTCACCTTCGTAACCACAACGCTCCCGTCCTCGATTCGCACCGAGTCGCCAGATTGCAAGCTCGCAAAGTCCTCGGGCGTCAGTGCCACCAACGGGAGCGGCCGCCCGTAGAGCTCGTCGGCAACGATCGAGGCGAGGGCGAAAAACGTATCCGGGCCGTTCGTCAGCAGCGCGTTGGGCGCGGTTCCGAGGCGGATCGCTTCCAGTAAGATCGCGGTCGTCGTCGACGACCCTCGTGCCGCGGGCAGTACCAGGACTCGCCCCGCAGCGTTCGCTCCCGAGAGCGGGTGGCGGCGGTCAATGATTTCGCCGGTCTGGGGATCGTAACCTCCCCAAAACGAGAGCGGCTCGGCACTGACCAGGGCCAAGCCTGCGGCGCGCCCGGCGATCAAGGCCCGACCGCGCATCACGCGTTCCATAGCTGGTCGTCCCGCACGACGCGCCCGGCGACGGCCGAGCGAACGCAGTCCTCCAGGCTGCCGAACGTCACGCGCGCGTTCAGCAGGCCGGGGGCGTAGTAGGCATACTTTGCCGAGTTCGTCATGAGCCGGTCGACCCCGGCCGGAAACATCGGCGAGGCCAGGACGCAGGTGTCGACCGTCACTCGTCCGCCGAACGCTTCGAGCGTCTCGAGACAGCCGGCGTGGCGGGCGAGCTCGGTCATGATCCGGCTCGACGTCACCAGGAATTGCACGGACGGGTGCGCCCGCTTCCCTGCCAGCAACGGCGCTAGGCGGCGAAATTCGGCGAGCGAGAAGTGGGGGCTGCCCAGGACGACCCAGTCGAGCGCTTCGCCGTCGGCCGTCGTCAGCTCGCGCCGGGCGACGCGTAGGTCCTCAAGCGTGATGTCGCGGATCTCAACCGGGTTACGACGCTGGAACGCCGCATCCGCCGTAGGCGCCTCGGGCGTGACCCCGACCAGGTGAAACAGAGCCACGGCCCCCGACGAGGCCATCGCGGCACCCAGGGCCTTGAGCTGGTCTTCTTCCGGTCGCACCTCCAGCCCCTCGATGACCGGGACCCGGTCGCCGGCGACCTTGCCGACCCAGTACCCGAGAACGGGATAGAAGCTGTCATCGGCTTGCAAGGACGCAGGAACGTTCGTGAGTCTAAGCAAGACGTCCCCCGCCCTGTTCTCGGTGAGGTGCAGTCCGAACGCCGGGACGCGGCCGGTAATTGCACAGCAGATGTCGAGCAGGTCGGGGTAACGCTCGGTGCGTGCGCCGAGGACCGAGTTGGCGAAGACGATGGCGTTCGACTCCCCCCAGGCGATCTGCTGGCCGAACCGCGGCCGCCAGTCTGTTTGGTACGGCGCACAGGTCCAGGTCGGGACACACCCCATCCCCTGGTACGCGGCCATCTGCCTCGCGGCCTTCCCGGCCCATTCTTCGGGCACGGCCCACTCGCGCCAGTGGTGTTCGTCGAGGCCGCTCACGTTGAGCGTCGTCGGCACGGCGACCTTCGCCCCGAGCCCGGCCAACCGCTCGGCGAACTCCAGCCCGGCGTCGCCGACATAGATGGTGCTGTCGATATGGGCCCCGGTAATGTCCATGAGCGCCGGCGCGTTGAACACGTCCGCCATCCGCACGACGATCGATAGGGCCAAACGTGCGGCGGGGCCGCGCGCACCAGCCCGCAGAGCCTCATCGCCAGGAGTGAGCGTCAACGCCACGGTCGTGCCGTCCGCAGGGCCGTTCGAACTTCCGGCCCCACTGTATCGACGCCGGCCCGGAGGGTCCAGGTCCGGAAGAGGAGGCGAACGGCGACGGCGCCAACCTCGTCCCTTTACCTGCGGGATGCTCTCTCGACTCAATCCCGTCGATGCAAGCCATGGTGATTCAAGACCGGAGAACGGCCGCCCTTTCTCACCGCAATCGTTGGTCTCACCAGAACTTCCACTCACCCGTGCGGAGCACATAGATTCCAAGCGCCAGGTTCGCGACGGCATGGCTGAGCAGGCAGGCGGAAATACTTTTCGTCTTCACAACCAGTCCGGCCCAGACCAACCCTGTCAATACACCCGGCAACCACTCGGGATGGGCGAGACCAAAGAGGGCCGAAGTCGCGACCGCGGACAGGGCCGAAGGTTGCCCGATCGGCACGCGGTGGATGTCGCTGTCGATCAGCCAGCGCCACACGAACGACCGCCAGAACAACTCCTCCACCACCGGGACCAGGACCACCAGGCCGAGCATCCGCAACGCGAGGAACGCCCATTTCGCCGCCTTCCCCAACACGTTGGGGTCGAACGCCGTGCGCCCACCCAGAAAGGACAACTTCGGATAATGTCCCTCCAGCCCGACCCAGACCGCGGCCACCGCCAACCCGAGCGCAACCGCGCCCAATGCCCCGCCGAGACCTGGCCAGGGCTTCAAATCGCGCCAGGTCGACCGACAAGCCCAGGCCACAACGCCGACTAGCCCTACCTTGAGCGCGTAAAGCCACGGATACCACGCGGCCACGTGTCCGGCCGAAAGGGTCCCCTCCACGGACGTCAGCGCGAGGAACGCGCCCATCGGCAAGACATAGGGCAACGCGAGCTTGTCGACATCGTCCATCGGGATGAACTCAACACCAAGCGAGGGAATGAACAGGTTTCACCACAGAGCACACAGAGAGGAAGACCGAGGAAGAGAGAAGAGCAAGCGGAGAGTTTTACCGCAGAGCTCGCAGAGAAAAAGACCGGTGAAGAGAAGAGGACTTCTTTCGACAAAAACACGATTCTTTTGTTAAATAATTAAATTATATCGAATCATAGAATTCACCTGTTAGTTTTTCCCTCTGCGATCTTTGTGATGAAATCTTGCCCTCAAACGTTGGTCCAATTCGCGTCTTCGCTCTCAAAACCTCTCTTCTCTCTCTTCCTCGGTCTTCCACTTTGTGGTCTCTGTGTGCTCTGTGGTGAAACCTCTTCTCCGTGCCCGGACGCTGTCCGGGAACAGCGCTTCCTGGTCGAGCGTCTCGTCGCGGAAAGGGATAGGCCCGTAGTCCGTCTCGCGCGACAGGTGTTCCAACGACTCAACATCCCGCTGGAGCGCCGGCGTGACCCAGAGCGTGGTCAGCTCAAGCGTGTTGGGAATCATGACCATGCGCGCCTCGGCCCAGTCGATGCGCCAGCAGGTGTTGAGGCAGGCGGCGATCAAGGCGCGGTCGGTGGGGAGTGAGAGCGGGACCCTGGCACGAGTGAGGAAGTTGCTGGTGAGGCTGTTGACGCGCATCGGCGTGGGGTCGAGTCCGCTCACGAGCCGGTCGGTCGTGAGGTCGGCCAGGCCGACGCCCAGGCCGTTGCCGCAGGTCTCGACGGAGAGGTCCAGCACACCCAGGCGCGTCACGACGGGGCGCGGCAGGTCGGGCATCGTCTCGACGCGCTGGCGGCCGATCACGTTGGGGTCGAGGCCGGTTCCGCTGTAGTTCTTGCCGAGCTCGCCGACGATCAGGACGTCGATCTGATCGAATGGCAGCCGGGCCATGAGGACGCGCGCCTCGTCGAGCAGCCGGGGCTCGACCTCGAGCAGGTCGTCCGGCTCGATCGCCGCGACCCGCGCGGTGTGCTCGCGGGCGTTCTCCAGCAGTGCAACGCCGAGCGCGACGGGTGTTTTCTGGAGAAGGAACGCGCCGACCTCGGGGAGTAGCGTCTTGAGCCCGGGCAGGCCGAGCTTGTGCACCTGCGCGGCCCCTTCGCGCTTTCCCAGGCCGATTGCGAGCATCTTCAGGAGCCCGCTCTCGTACCGGCCCGTGAACGACGTGTGGGGCTTGATCCGATTGAGCAGGAGGATGCCGTCGGCCTGAAACGCATTTTTGTCGAAATGGATCGGCAGGCCGAAGCTGTTCGTGCCGAGGACCACGGTCTCCATCTCGGTGCGGACCGGGCAGCCGACCGTCTCCTCGGTGACGCCGAGTTCTGCCAGGAGAGCGCCCTGGCCTTCGGCGGTGCCGCCGCCGTGACTTCCCATCGCGGCGACGACAAACGGGTGGAAACCGAGGCCCCGCAGCGCTTCTACGGCAGCCTTGACGATGCGGTCGATCCCAGCGATCCCGCGGCTCCCCACCGTGAGCGCAATAGAGCCCCCGGGGCGGACCCGGTGCTTGATCCGGCTCTGGCTGATCGCGCGGGCGACTGCGGCGGGGACGTCGCGGACCTCGGGTTGGTTGAACGACTGACGCACGCGGGCGATCGGGGGCAAGGTCGGACTCATGGGGCGCTGGCTCGAGGGTGAAACGCGGGGAATGCGGCGATCATACCGAAGGCCCTGCGCGCGCCCAAGCCCCCCGCGTGACGCGGGGGGCTTGGAAGATCACAACGTGCGCGACCGAGGGCCGGTCGGTCAGGCCATCACAGCGCGGTGCTTGCGCACCCGGCGAACGAGAGCGACAGCGCCCGCCATCCCGGCCCAGGCCAAAATGGTCGTCGGCTCGGGGATGGGGATTACCTGGATCGTGCCGGGCGTCGGCGCGTAGACCGACGGCAGGTTCGTCTGCGGGTCGGCGCTCTGGAGGTTGACGAACTGCTGGGTCGGCGGCTGCGTGCTGATCACGACAAACGTGGCGCTGTTCGAGCCGGCGGTCAGCGTGGGAGCGCCGGTAGCGGCGTTCTCGAACTGGGCGCGGAGCACGCCGCTGTTCGCCTGGGCCTGCCAGGACAGCTCGGTCGGCACCTGGAAGGCGCCGCCGGGCCCGGTCTGGGTCGGCAGCGTCAGGCCGCCGAGCTGACCGTCGGTGACGACGTAGGACAGCGAATTCGTGCCGCTGCCGGTGAGGTCGGTACCGACCGGGGTGGCGTTGAAGTGGAACGAGGCGCTGTCAATGTGCGCCGGGTCGCCGGTGGAGGTCAGACCGTTGGAGTTGACCGCGATCTGGTAGGCGTAGGCGTAGAGTCCCTGTTCCGCGCCGGTGCCTTGAAAGACCTGCGACTCCATGACGCCCGACGCCGCGGAGCCCTGGAACTGGACGGGCGACATCTGGGCCGGGCTACCCGAGATCGGCTGAAAGTCGCTGTTGAATGTGGCTGCCGACAGGTTGGTCGGGTGGAGCGACTGCACGATCGGATCGGCCTTGACGACGGGTGCGGCCAGGCCGAGAGCGAGGCCGGCCGCGAGGACGGAAAGGCGATTGAGCGTAGTCATATTCTTCGATCTTCCAGGGTTGATCCGGTGCGGAGACCCTAGTCGCGGGCCTCTTCCCGTGCGAGTTGTCCGTAACTCGTGACGCGTCCGGGCGGGCCGTGAAGGCCGTGTAGCGCTGCGCGCGGGCCGAGCGGAGTACGTTCCGGGGGGGAAACGGGCACGGTCGCGACGAGGACATTCTCCCCGGACGCGGCCGAGGGGCCGCGCCCGGCCTGAGCCGGTCACCGGGGAGAGGTTGGGGTCGCGAGCGCGCCGGGATGGGCCGGCGCGCCGTTTGAGACGTGATGTCGACGGTCCGCCGCGAGGCGCTTCACTTGGCGGCCGGGCGCGACTTCCGCACCCGCCGGACCGCGGCGGCGATACCGAGTGCACCGACCCAGCCCAGCAGGGTCGCGGGCTCGGGGATGGGCACCGGCTGGGGCGTACCACCGGTCGGCGCGTAGACCGACGTCAGCGAGGTCGGGTCGACTGGGTTCGGGCTTTGCACGTTCACGAATTGCTGCGAGGGCGGGCTGTCCGACAGCAGGATGAACGTCGCGCTGTTACCGCCCGCGTTGAGCGCCGGGACGCCGGTCGCGGAATTGACGAACGAGGCCAAGATCGAACCGCCGCTCGTGTTCGGCTCCCAGTTGAGCGAAGCCGGCGACAGGATCGACTGGCCGGGCGCGGCCGTCGGCAGGCTCAGGCCCCCCACGGTCCCGTTCGTGACCGTGTACACATAAGACGTGTGCCCCAGGTTCGTCAGGTCGCTGCCGACCGGGGTCGCATCGAACTTGAACGACGCGCTTTGGAAGTTGACGGGGTTGCCGCTCGAGTCGGTCGTCTTGTTCACGTCGACCTGGTACGCGTAGGCGTACAGGCCGGCGTAGGCGCCGGTCCCTTGAAACACTTGCGACTCGATCGTCCCCGACACGTTCGGGGCGAGGCCCAGGTACGTAAAGGGCGAGCTCATTTCTGGGCTCGAGCTGATCGGCTGAAATAGGCTGTTAAAGGTCGACGCCGACAGGCTCGTTGGGGCGAGCGACTGAATCGTGTCGGCACGGGCGGGCGAGGCGATCCCGGTTACGGTCAAGCCAGTGCCCAAGGCGAGGGCGAGAGCAAACTTCTTCATGATCTTGATCTTCCAGAGGTTGATCCCGAGGGTTCTCGATCGAAATCCCTCTCGTGCGAGTCGGTCCGTAACTCGACGACCGGAGAACGTCTCCGGGCGGGCCCCAAAGGCCGTGACGCGCCGAGCGTTTGCGGGGCGTGGGTCGCTTTGAGGGTCGGCGACCGCGTGCCCCGGGCCGTACCTTCCCACCCGCGCTGGCGGACGCGAGGGGTGTGCGACCCCGCAGAGAGCGGCCCCGGCGCGGGCAATCCCGCCCCGAGGCGCCGAGACATTATCACCCCCTCCGAAAAGGGTCAATCCGACTTTTTTCGGGTCGGCAAGCCGTTTCGAGCACCCGGTTCTCAGCTTGAAAACTGGATAAGTTCGGGACTTTCACGCGCTCCGCGCCTCGACCGCGGCAGGGTGCGCGGTCGCGCCATCGGCGGGCGGCGGACCGACGGCGGGGGCCGCCTCAGCGCGATCGCCGGGGGGCACCGGTGGCGAGGGCTCGAGGACCACGGCGGGAACGGCCGGACTCGCGGGCGCAGGCGCGGGCGTGGTCCTCCGATGCAAATCATCGGGGGGCAGCGGTGCGTCCTCGGCGACGAGGACCGGGGGACCCACCGGACGCCCCTCGCGCCGGCGAGCCTTGTAATAGCGCAGCAAGATCCAGACGGCCACCGCCACCGCGGCAATCGCCGTCAGCCAGTGCTTGAGCTGGTCGAAGCTCGCCTCGATCTGCCGCGCGAAGAAGTACCCCAGCCCGAACATCAATAGCGTGCTCAGCGACGCCGCGAACAGGTCCGTCAAGAACAGCTTCAACGCGGGCAGCTTCAGAATCCCCGCGGTCAGGTACGCCGCTGTCCGGAACCCCACGGCAAATCGTCCCAGGATCAAGATCTTGAAACCGTGGCGATGAAAATATCCTTTGATCTGCGCCTCGCGCGCGCGGGTCAAGAATTTGCGCGTCAGGCGCAGGCTCATGACCTTTTCGCCGTAGAAGTAGCCGAGGAAATAGACGACGAAGTCGCCGAGCAAGACCCCCGTGAAGCACGAGGCCAGCGCGAGCGGCCACCACATTTTCTCGTTCTTCGAGAGGACCGCCGCCAGGATGATCGGCGCCTCCTCGGGGACCGGGAGCCCCAATCCGCCGAGCACCAACAGCAGCGCGATCCCCAAATAGCCGAGCTGTCCGATCAGTTGTTCCGTCAATCCCGACTCCCCGCCGCTCTCCCGCGCAGACTCCAACGCACGACCCCGACCCGTCCCGGCTTCCCAGACTTCGTATCATAACGCACCCGGATCGTCGAGGGGACGAGGAGCGCGACGCAGGGCCGCTCGGGTCTCCCTTGAGGTACTCTTGGTTCCCACCCGTTACGGGTCGTCGCCCTTCGGCACGCACTTACGAAGGGGGGGATCTTTGCCCGACGTCAAGCACCGAACGGCCCTGGTTCCGCTTGACCGTTTCCGCGATCCCAGGTACGTTTCGCGGAGAATCCAGGATAGGGTTCGTCACGCGCTGTGCGCCCGTCTTGCGAGGCACGAGCGTGGGTCGCCGTCTCAAGGAGGAGGAGTCGACAATGTCGTCCCGTGATCGTCGGGCCGCTGGGCGGCGTCGCGCCTGGGGGCGTGGGCCTATCATTTTGCGTTTCGAGCCGCTGGAAGGACGCGCACTCCTCTCGGGTCTGCCCGACCTGGTCTCGTCCTCGTTCGCCACCAGCACGCACAATTCGGACTGGGGCAGCACGGTCCAGGCTGAGGGAACCATCCTCAACCAGGGCAACGCGCCGGTCGGCAGCGCGTTCCAAGTCGCGATCTACGCCTCGGCCACCCCCCAGATTACGCGCAATTCGGTCCAGATCGGCGACGTCAGCATTCCGGCCGGGCTGGGTCCAGGGCTTTCGAGCAACTACAGCGAGACCGTGAGCCTACCCGCGACCCCGGTTCCGGGGTTCGGCTCGACGGCCAACGTGTACATCGCGACCCAGATCGACCCCCAGGGCGTCGTCACGGAATCCAACACGAAGAACAACAAGGGCCTCGGCATTGGCTACGACACGTCGGCCATCGCCATCACGCCTCAGCAGCCGGCGCTCTTGCAAGGTGCGTCGATCAACGTCCTCTCCAACTCGGTGCAATGGGGTGACACGATCCAGGTCACCGCGCAGATCCGTAACAACGCGCAGGGCAACGCCCCCGCCACGCGCGCTCGGCTCGTCCTGACCCCCGCCGGCCAGGCGCCCGGCGGCTCGGCGGACTACACCATCGGCAACCTCGAGGTCCCCGCCATCCCCGCCTGGCAGACAGCCAACGTCCAGGGGTCGATCACCCTGCCCATGCTCCCCCCCCCCACCCTGGCGGGCTCGCAGAACTTCACGTTGACCCTCGTCCCCGACGCCGATTTCCAGACGAACAACCTGATCCCGCTCCCCGCGCCTCAGGGGCTGGGAAAAGACCAACTGTCGCTCCAGATCGTTCCGAACACAACGGCGACCACGACTCCGGTCCAGGGCCCACTTCCCGACCTTGCCGCTGGCACGCTCCAGGTGCCGGCCGGGCCCCTCAATTGGGGCAATTCGTTCCAGGTCACCGGCACCGTCGAGAACATCGGACAGGCCGACGTCACCACGCCGATCCGCGTCCGCTTCCTACTCATGGGACCGAGCGGCACTTCCGGCGAGGCCCTCTTCCTCGGCGACGCCATGCTCAACAACGGTCTGAAAGCAGGCTACAGTCAGCAGCTTACCCAGACGCTGAAACTTCCGAACCGACTCCCGGCCGGTCTCCTGATCGGCAGCCCAACCGTGGCCCGGGTCGAGATGATCGTCGACCCCGAGCACACCATCGCCGAGTCGTTCGAGAACAACGACAACTCCTTCTCGGCTCCTTTTGTCGTGCGGATCCCGGGCAACAACGGAACCGCCACGGTGCCGAACACGCCCGCCGTGAGCGCGACTCCCAACTCCAGCGTCACGCCGGCGGTCGCGCCGACGGCAAAGTCACGCCGCGTCCGAATCACTGGCCAGGGCAAGATCGTCCGGCGCAACATCCCCGTTCCCCACCAAAGCACGACTGATAAAGTGGTCCACGGCCTGACCGCCTTCCCTAACCAGGTCAACAAGTTCGTCAAGGGTGTCATCAAGAATGACTTATAGTCCGGCGGAGGCACCGTGCGCCCCCCCCGCAGCCACCGGAAATGGCGGGAAGTAGGTGTCCAGACGTTGAGCCAGAACGACAACTAATCGTTACAACCAGAGTCCCCCCAAACAAACTGCCTATCTTCGGCCCGCACAGAATACCAACTTGAGAGAAATCCGAAATTAACTAGGCGATTTATTGAAGATTGGCAATTTCCTGGCTATGCTTTGCGCAGAGCCAGCCTGGCCATGTGTGGAAGGCTGAGCAAGCCCGGAGGGATCAGGGCTTGCCGCTCGGCGGCAAGAGGTTGAGCGTCCCCTTGGCTTCGCAACCGAGGAGCAATGAGATGTCGAGCAACCGGCGGAACGCTCCCCCCTCCGAGTCGGCAACGACAGGTATCGGCGGGTTGGTCGAGGCGCGGTTCGTCCCCCAGCGCTATGAGCCCAACTATGCCTACCCCCTGCTCGCGCTGTTCCACCCGAGAGGGGGAGACGAGCAGCAGATGGTCCGTTCGATGCCGGCGATGAGCTGGCGGAACTATGTGGGCCTGAGCCTGCGGGGCCCGGAGGTCTGCACCCGCCGCGACCGCCACGACGGCTTTGGTTGGGGCCCGGACTTCGCCCGGCCTGACCGGATGGCCGCTCGCTCGAGCGCCCTGGTGAACGAAGGAGAGCTCGTTCGCCGCAGGTTGTTCGAAGACCAGCGCGACGCGTGCGATGCGCTCGAGGACGGCGTGTTCTCGGCGATCCGGGAGACGCGGCGGGCCCTGCACGTGCACTCGGAGCGCATTTTTCTGGTCGGTTGCGGCGAGGGCGCGGCAGTGGCGTACCGGCTGGGCCTGAGCTACCCCGAGCGCTTCGCCGGCGTGGTCGCGATCAACGGCTGGCTGCCGGGGGGGTTCCGACCGCTCGCGCGGCTGAAGGAATGTCGCGACCTGCGCATCCTGGTCGTTCACGGCGAGTGGAACGCCCGGGTTTCGGTGCACGCCGCCCGCCGCGATGTAGCGGCACTTCGGGCGGGAGGTATTCGCGTGGCTTTCCAGGCGTACCCCTGTGCCCACCGTATCACTTCGCCCATGCTCTCCGACGTCGACACGTGGCTGATCAACCACTGCACGGCCTCCGAATAGCGGAACGCGTCCCCGAATTTCGGGGTATTTGCTGGTCTGACGGCCGCGGGGCCAGGCTCTCGTTGTTCTTATAAGACATACGAACGTTCATCCTCTGTCCTCGGTCACGGGTCATCGTGTACGATAAGCTTCGGGATCGCGGCGTTGGCGCGGTCCCGGAACTTGACGCGACCCGACGGTGGGCCGAGGAGTCGCCGGATGGACGGTGTGTTCGCCTGTCCGAAGTGTGGCTACGAGCTAAAGTCCAAGGGGCTGCTCGCCGGGCGCCAGGTTCGTTGCGACTGGTGCGAAAGCTGGATCGAGGTTCCCTTCCTCCCCCGGGTCCCGCACCCGCACCGCAAGCGCCGGGGGACGCGCCGTTCCGCTCGTTGGTTGTTCGCCTCGTGGAGCGCGATCAGCGTGCTGGCCTTGGTCATCCTCGGCATCGCGGCCAGCAAGTGGATGCATGCGCACACCAATCTCATTCATGAGCAGCGTATCAGCGGGCTGCTTCAATCGGCCGGGGAGGACGAAAAGGCGGGCCGCCTGGGGGACGCCGTCGCGGAACTGGAGGCTGCGTTGGCCCTCCTCAGGACGTTCGAGCCGGCCTCTTCGCCCCGAATCGAGGAGTTGAGCACCCGCCGCGACGCGCTCATTCGTGTTGAGGTGCGCGCGCAGCTCGCGGCGATCGAGGGGGCACCGCCGGACGAGGTCGTCGGCCAGTGCATCACGCTGCTGACGCGCGTGAGCGAGCAGCCCGCGCTGGCGGAGTTTGGAGAAACGATCCGGGAACGCCTCCAGTCCGCGGCCCTTCGGAGCGCTTCGGACGATCTGGCCGCCGCGCGAGACCATTTCGAAGCCGGTCGCTCGGCCGAGGCCTTCCGCCGCTGCGAGCACCTCGCGCGGATCGCCGAACACATCGATGGGCACCCCCAACGGCAAGTCAAGGACGACGCACGGGCGATCGTCACGCGGATTGCGGAGCTGGGCGGCGTCGTCATCGAGCCGGTCACTGGCCAGTTCACCTTCGGCACTCCCGCATCCTACACGACGGTGCTGCGTCCGTTGCTTGTCGACGTGCTCCTGCAACACGGCTACCTGACCTGCCCGGATACCTCTCCGTGGCGCTCTGTTTGGGAAACCGCGGCCCCGTTTCGCGTCACGGTCGAGGTGAACGAACAGCTTAGTGAGGACTACCTCCAGTCGCGCAATCGCATCAGTCAGCTTGGTGCCAAGGTCGCTCTCCGACAACGGGAAACGACCCTCTGGGAACAGTTGGCGACCGCGCGGACGCAAGTCCCCGTCCCCAAGATCCCGGCCTACCAGGCCGCCCGCATCGGGTTCGGCGACGCCCCTGTGCCCGAATACGAACGCATCTTGTACAAGAACGCGCGCGAGATCGTTCTCGAGCGATTCGGCGGGGCCGTCAACACGCTCCCCAACCGGACCAAGTTCCCGACCGCGACCAGTCCGGAACCCACCTCCATCCGGTCGGCTCTCAAACCGGGCACATCCTGAGGTTGGGGCCGAAAGTCCGCCCTCGGTCCCCTCCACGCCCACCCGGCGGCGACCTTCGAATCCAGGGTATGAACTTTTTGACGAACCCGCACACCGGGGATACGATAGTGTTCGCAAACGACCCACCGCAACATGGCCCCGGGGCCAGCGAGGCACACGCATGCACATCCCTGACGGCGTGCTCGATCCGAAGGTGGCCGCGGCTGCGGGGGCCGTCGCCGTGGCGGGCCTGGGCTTCGGGCTAAAGCGGCTGGAGAAGCACTTGGGCGAGCGCACGACTGTCCTGATGGGCGTGATGTCCGCCTTTGTCTTTGCGGCGCAGATGGTGAACTTTCCGGTGGCGCTGGGGGTCTCGGGGCACCTGCTCGGCGGGGTACTGGCGGCGGTGCTGCTCGGCCCCTGGGCGGGGGCGGTGGTCATTGGGGCCGTCCTGATCGTCCAGTGCCTGCTCTTCGGCGACGGCGGACTGACGGCCCTGGGTGCGAACTTCGTCAACATGGGGTTGATCGGGGCGGTCGGCGGCTACGCCATCTACGCACCGTTGCGGCGGGCGATCGGCGGGCGGACCGGCGTCCTTGTGGGAGCGATGGTTGCGGCCTGGTTCGCGGTCTTGCTCGCCTCGGGGGCGTTCGCGATCGAGCTCGCTGCGTCCGGCCGGCGGTCGGACTTCCTGCGCATTCTGAGCTGGATGACGCTGGTGCATTCGGCCATCGGCGTGGGAGAGGCCGTGATCACGGGACTGGTGCTTCGGTTCGTGCTGCTGACCCGCCCTGACCTCGTGTACGAGCCCGAGGACGTTGAACCCTCGCGGGCCGCGCGCGGGTGGCAGGTGGCCGCCGGTGGGCTCGCGGTGGCGCTGGCGGTCGCGGTGTTTCTCGCACCCTTCGCGAGCATTAGCCCCGACGGACTGGAGTTCGTGGGGACGAAGCTGGGGTTTCTGAATGAAGAGGCGGCTCCCCTCGTCGCCGCGCCTTTGGCCGACTACGAACTCCCCTTGCCGGGGCTGAAGCAGACACGGGTCGCGACCGCCTTGGTGGGCGTCCTGGGTACGCTCGTCGTCTTCACCGCGGGGATGGGTCTCGCCCGGGTCTTCAGCGGACGCGGACGCGACCGGGGGACGGCGGAGCGGCCGGCCGAGGTGTCGCCGCATGCGGCTTGAGCTCCGCGAGCGGCACGCCCAGGGGAACGGCCCGCTGCACCGGCTCGACGCCCGAGTGAAATTGCTCGCAGCGATTGCGTTCGTCGTCACGGCCGTCGCCACCCCAGCCGGTGCCTGGCGGCTCTTCGCGGCCCAAGGGCTGGTCCTGGTATTCCTCATCGGCCTGTCAGGCGCGCCGATCCGCGAGTTAGTCCGGCGCTGGCTGGGCTTCCTGGTCCTCCTCCTTTTCCTCGCCTTGATGGTTGCGCCCACGCACCCCAGGCGCGCGGAACTGGGCGTCCGCGTGGTCGTGCTCTCGATCCTCGCCAAGAACAGTCTGGCCTTCCTGGCCATGCTGACTCTCGTCAACGTGACCCCGTTCTACAAGCTCCTGTCAGCCCTGCGGCGGCTTGGGGTCCCGCCCACCCTGGTGGCCACGCTCCAATTCATGTACCGCTACCTGCACGTTTTGACCGAGGAGCTGGACCGGATGGTCCTGGCGCGCCGCGCCCGCACGTTTCGCGGCACCGGCGGGCTCGACTGGGGGTTGCTTACCGGTCTGATCGGCGTTCTGTTCCTCCGCGCATTCGAAAGGGGAGAGCGCGTGCACGCGGCGATGGTTTCGCGCGGCTGGGACGGCACTCTCCGCACCCTCGACGAGCCGGGACCGCCATGAGCCACGCCGGATCAACGTCGACCGTCCCCGTCACCGTCACGCCCGCGGTTCGGGTGTCCGACCTGGAGTACCGCTACCCCGACGGCCGCGCAGCCCTGCGCGGAGTGGACCTGACCATCATGCCGGGTGAGACCGTCGCGCTCGTCGGCCCCAACGGCGCGGGCAAGAGCACGTTCCTGCTCCATCTGAACGGCCTTCTTCCGGGGAAAGAACGGAACGCCGCGGTCCACGCCCACGGCGACGGCACGGGGGCCGCACCCCGCGACAAGGCACCCCATGTCTGGATCGACGGACTCGAGCTGAACGCTCGAAATGCCCCCACCGTGCGCCGACGGGTGGGCCTGCTCTTTCAGGATCCGGATGACCAGCTTTTCAGCACGACCGTTCTCGACGACGTCGCCTTCGGACCCTTGAACCTCGGCGAGCGCCCGGCCGACGCCCGGCGGCTCGCCCTGGAGTGTCTCGCGCGCGTCGACTTGGTGGACGCGGCCGACCGTCCCCCGCACCACCTCAGCTTCGGCGAGCGCAAGCGGGTTTGCCTGGCCGGCGTCCTGGCCTGCCGCCCCTCGATCCTCGTGCTCGACGAGCCGACGGCGAACCTCGACCCCAGGGGCCGCCGTCGCTTCATCCAACTGATCCGCGGGCTCGACGCGACGAAGCTGATTGCCACCCACGACCTGGAAATGGTCCTCGAGTTGTGCAACCGCGCGGTACTGCTCGACGCCGGCCTCGTGGTCGCCAACGGCCTCTCGCGCCACGTCCTGGGAGACCCGAACCTCCTCGAGGCACACGGCCTCGAAATGCCGCTGAGCCTCAAGATCGGCCGTGCTTACTGAGGAAGATCTCACCGCCGAGAACGCGAAGAACACAGAGAGGAAGACCGAGAAACAGGAGAGTTTTTATCCCAGACAGGCACTGATGACCTAATAATGATGGATCACATACCCCAGGGAGAGCGAGCGCGCGGCCGTCTTGTTCTTCGCCCATCGGTGTCCCGCGTGTGACGAACCTTTTGTCCTTTTCTGCTTCTTCGTCTGTGCTCACTGCGATCTCTGCGGTGGGACCGCTTCGTCGTTCTTGGTAGTTGGCGCGGCGTTCGGCGGGCTTTACGATGCGGAGTGTCCTAGGCCTTCGCGTTCCCCGTCGTCTCGGCATTCCGCCGACCGCGAAAGGAAGTTCCCCGTGCGACATACGCCCTTTGGTCTGCGCCTGGCCCGCGGTTGTGCCTGGTGTGCCGGGTTAGCCCTGACGCTGGTGTTTTCGGCGAGTACCCCAGCGCAAGAAACAGCGGCCGACGCCGCCCCCTTGGCCCGCTATATCCCGGGCGATGACCTCGTGGCCTACGCCGAGTTCGCCGGTCTCGACGCCCACGCCGAGGCCTGGAAGAAGACCGCGGCCTACAAAATGCTCAATGAGACAACGCTGGGCGCGATGCTGGAGGACGTGGGCACGCAACTGGTCGACCAGACGCTGGCGAAGGCCCCAGGCAGGAAGCTGACCGGCGGTGAGGTCGTAACGCTCGTCAAGCGCGCGCTCCACTCCGGATTCGCCTTCGGGATGAACGTCAAAAAGGGTGAGGAGCAGCCGAGCAGCGTCGTTCTCGTCCTCCGGGGCGCAGCGCGGAAGGACATCCGCGCGCCCGTCAGCAAGACGCTCCTCTCTTTCGGGGGGAAGAGCGGCAAACCGAAGCTGGCGGGCAAGGCGGGCGACCGGCAGGTTGCGATCATGCCC
>JARLIH010000347.1 GCA_031291845.1 Isosphaeraceae bacterium
CCAGGAGATGATGGCGGGCATGGCCAAGCCCTAGTCGCGCAGCCTACCCGGGTCGCGCTCATGGTCGGGACCGGCCTTCACCCCATATCATCTGGCGGGTGCTGCAGCCGGACCGTGATCGGGCTGGCGGGCGTCCAGAAGGTGGCTTACGGCTTCTGCGGCCCGTGACGCGATGTCGGTGCTCGCGATGTAGTCCGACTCAGACGTGGCTTTGCAGCCGGTGCTCAACTGGGCTCCGAAGCAAGCGGCCGAAAGATGCGCGAGGCGTACCAGCCAACCGATCGTCCTGGTCGCCTGGCGGACCCTCACGCATCTCTGGTACGGCCACTCTGTTGACGCCCACCCGGGTCGCCTTGCGGTCAGGCGAGTCGACGATGGCCGCCTCGAAGGCGAGGTCTAGCCGGGCCAGCCCTTTTCCTATGACCGCCTCCCGTCGGCGGCGTCGGGCTGCTGCGCAGGGCGCACGGCGAAGCGGTCCGTCGCCTCGATGATCAACGATCGCATCTCGTCGCCACCGGTGTGCCCGGCTTCCACGAAGTGAAGCTCGGCCTCGGGCCAGGCTTGGGCCAGGAGCCACGCGACGTCGGGCGGTCCCTGGATGTCGAATCGCCCATGGATCAACACCCCGGGGATGCCCGCCAGACGGCCGGCACCCCGCAGCAGCTCGTCGGGCTCGAGGAACCCGGCGTGGTGGAAGTAGTGCGTGACGAGTCTCGCGAACGCCAGGCGATGACCCGGCTCCTCCCAGCGGGGGTTCGGCACCGCATAGCCGTCGTCGAGCGAGAGGAGCGCGTCCTCCCAGGCGGTCCAGTCGCGGGCAGCCTGTTCGGTCACGGCCGGGTCGGATTGCTCGTTGAGCAGCCGGTTGTAGGCGGCGACCAAGTCGCCGTCGCGCTCCGACTCGGGAACGCCGGCGCGGAACCGGGCCCACTGCGCGGGGAAGAACCGGCCGGCCTCATCGGCGAGCCAGTGAAAGTCCGCGGGGCGGCTCACGGTAATCGAGGTGAGGACCATCTCGCTCACGCGCTCGGGATGGCGCTCGGCATAGGCAAGGCCCAACGTGACACCCCAGGACGCACCCCACACGAGCCAGCGGTCCACGCCCAGGTGCTCGCGGAGCCGCTCGATGTCCGCGACCAGGTGCCGTGTCGTGTTGGTGGAGAGGTCGGTCGCGAGGTCACTGGCATGCGGCGTGCTGCGCCCGCACCCGCGCTGGTCGAACTGGACGATGCGGTAGGCAGAGGGATTGAAGTCGCGACGGCGGCCGGGTCGGCTGCCGCTCCCCGGCCCACCGTGAAGCGCGACGGCCGGCTTGCCGTTGGGGTTGCCCGATGTCTCCCAGTAGATGCGCTGCCCATCACCGACATCAAGCATGCCCGTCGCATACGGCTCGATCTCCGGGTACGGTCCTGGCACGGAATCCCCCTCTCCTCCTCCGGCGCGTCCCGCCCGGACGGGATGCAGCTCCGGTCGCGGATGCCATTCTGACCGACACGCCTGCCCGCGACCGCCCTTCGGCTTGGCGGCTCCATCCAGGGCATCGGTGGGCCGATCGCTCGACGCTCACGATCCGGGGATCGATGTCAGGCATTGTGACGGCCGGCGCACGCCAGTCACGCCTGATCGGAAGGCGCTCGGTTCGAACCGTCCGTTGGTCCGGGGGCCGACCAAGCTTCGACGACTGTCGGGCGGCCTGCTAATCGGTCTGCCTCGGTTCGATGAAGCCGGAGTTCGAATGAACGTTTCGAAGGATACCGACGCCATACCCTGTTGAGTACGACCACTCTGGCCGTGCCCCAGGCGAGGCGATCGTGGATCAACGAGGGCTCATCGAGCGGGCGAGGCGAGGCGATCATGACGCCTTTGCTGTGCTCGTCGATGGCGCACTTCGGCGGCTGGACGCAGCCGCCCGGCTGATCCTCCGCGACCCTCACTTGGCCCAGGATGCGGTTCAGGAAGCCCTGATCCGTGCCTGGCGCGACCTGCCAGGGCTGCGTGATCCGGATCGCTTCGATGCCTGGCTGTATCGACTGACCGTCAACGCCTGCCTCGATCTTGCTCGACGCCGCCGGCGGCGCCCGATGGAGGTCGAGCTGTCTCCGATCGACTCCCCCAGCGTGCCCGACCACGCGAGTGCGTTCGCCGAGCGCGAACTCCTGGACGCGGCGCTGCGGCGTCTCGATCCGGGCCATCGGGCCGTCGTGGCCCTGCACTACCTCCTGGGGATGCCGCTGCCTGAAGTGGCGGCGTCTCTGGGCATCCCGTATGGAACGGCCAAATCGCGACTGCATCACGCGCTCACCGCGATGCGGATGGGCGCACAGGTCGGGGCCTACCAGGCTCCGACGACGATTCCGGGAGGCGAACCGGCATGAAGTCCGATCGACGCTTCGAACACGACCTGCCCAGCCTCCTGGACGACCTCTACATGGGCCCCATGCCCCCCTACCGCGACCACGTCCTCCACCAGACCGCCCGCACCCGCCAGCGGCCGGCCTGGTCAATCCCTGGAAGGTGGCTCCCCATGGTTGACATCGCTCGTCAGCCCGTCCTTGTGCCGCGCTTGCCGTGGCGCACGATCGGGCTCGGCCTCGCACTCCTCGCATTGCTGCTCGGGTTGATTGCGGCGCTCGTCGTGGGCGGGCCTCCCCGCCTGCCGGCTCCGTTCGGGCTCGCCCGGAACGGGCTGGTCGCATACGCCAGCGGCGGTGAGATCTACACGGTCGACCCCGTGAGGGGCGATTCGACCGCGATCGTCAAGGGTCATGGTGACGCCGATCCTCGCTGGTCACGGGACGGCACGCGGCTTGCCTTCACGCGACAAGACGTCGTCTCGGGCACGAGTCTCTTGTACGTCGTGGCGGCCGACGGGTCCGGTCTGATCCAGGTCACGCCGCAGCCCCTGCCCGCCGCCGAGATCGAGACCTACACCTTCTCCCCCGACGGCAAGGAGATCTTGATCTCCGCAAGCCCCGATGGGTTCACCCACATCCTGATCGCGGCGACCGACGGGAGCGGGATTCGCCAAGTCGACCTTCCGGGACGAGCGACAGACGTCGCCTGGCGGCCACCGGACGGCTCCGAGATCCTGTTCCAGGACAACGGCACCGACTCGAACGGCTCTGACAGCGGCATCTATGCGGTCAACGTGCAAGACGGCAAGGTCCGCACCATCCTCGCAGGCGCGGATGCGGCGGGCCGCTACCGCGGGCATGCTGCGTGGTCGCCGGACGGCTCCCTGATCTCGTTTGGCGAATGGCCGGGTCTCAACGGCATCGACGTCCAGACCCACATCATCGCGGCGGACGGGACCGGGGATCGCACGCTTCCGATCCCGACGGGCGCTGTGTGGCAGGCGCCGGAAAGCTGGTCGAATGACGGCACCCACCTGCTCGTCATTCGAGGCTACACCGGCGACACCGCGCAGTCTCGGCCCGTCGCGATCCCCGTCGCTGGGAGCGGGTTAGGCATCGAGATCCCCTACCCGGGCGGCATGGGCACCCCGGACGTTTCGGACTGGGAGTGGGCGCCCGACGACACGGCGATCCTCGGAACGCCAGCCGATGCCTCGGGCGCCACGCTCGATCAGGTGCTGCTGGACCCCGTGAACGGCACGTCACGGACGCTGCCCTGGGCGAGCGTCAGCCAGCCATCCTGGCAACGACTCGCTCCCTGAGCGGAACGACAGGGGGTCCGTGGAGACTCTGGTGGCCGCAGTGGATGGCGCGCCTCAGCTCCAGTGCCAGCGGCTGAACGCTACGAACGTGGATGGCAGCGCCGCCCACCCCCTCCCATTGAGCTACTGCCCGTATGCCTTGGAACGACCGCACCGAATGCGTCGCTCGCACCCGAGCCTCGCAAGCCGCGGAGCAACCGGACTCATACCCGAAAGAAGCGCCGACATGCCGGCGCTCTGCGGAAGGGTCGTGGATGCGTGGATGCAAGCTTGTCGCGACCCCATAGCGCCACCCAACGTGGGCGGCATGGAAGGATCAACCCATGAACAGAACGCCCAGGATGGTCTTTGCGGCAGCGGCCATGGTGGTTGCGGTCACAGCG
>JARLIH010000348.1 GCA_031291845.1 Isosphaeraceae bacterium
CGAGTCGACATGAGCCAGACCGGCGTTGCGCGCCGCACCCGGTCCGCGGTTTCGGTCCAGCACCACCGGACTGGCGCCCGCGGCACGGGTGACCGTCTCGACGGCGGACGGGTCGATCGATCCGTCGTCGACGACGACGACACGCAGGCCGCAGAGCGCCGAGAGCAGCCGCTCGAGTTGCGCCGGGCGGTCGCGCACGGGGACGACCACGGTCACGTCCTCGCCCGAAAACGAGCGCCCCGTTGGACGCGAAGCGCTGGAGCATGACGCCCGTCGGCGAGAACACGTCGATGTAGCCGTTGCCAGCCCCCGCGACGTCGTCGTGCTTGGCCGCATCCTGCTTTGCGAACGTGACGAACAGGTTGCCGCCGATGTTTTGGATCCCGAAGGGCGCGTATCCGAGCGCGATGAGGCTGGTATCGGTGAACGAGCCGGCGGCGTGGAACTGATTGTCGAACACGTCCACGTTGCCGGAGCGGAAATTCGTCGCGAACAGGAAGTCACTGTTGCCTTTGCCCCGGCTCGCGACGGCCAGTCCCTTGTACACGGCACCGGTCGTGCCGTTGGCGTTCTGCTCCTGCGAGTTGTCCACCTCGAGCACAGCGCTCGTGCCGCCGTTCCACGCCGAGATCGTCCCATCCTCGGTGTCGAACAGGAAGGCGGCGGCTGTACCGTTGACGAGGAACTCGCTGGCGTTCGTGTTCGCCACCGTGCCCGTCGGCGCGGATGGGCCGGCTTGCCCCGCGGGGGGCGGAATCGTCACCGTGAGGGGTATCTTCGCCCCGGCGCCGTTGTAGAGCGTTGACAGACCCGTCGCGTTGTCCGCAATCCAGAACGCGCTGGTGGGCGTGAAGGAGATGCCCCAGGGATTGGCCAGGGCCGGATCGGTGGTGCCGGCGAGGCCCGGGATGTTGGAAACGAGGTTGGTCTGGTCGCCGAACCCCGTGGTCGCAACGCTCTGCGCGGAATGGACCGACACAATGGCCGGGAAGCTTCCCGGTAGAGCATAATTGTGCGTTCCGGAGATGTGGAAGACGCTCCCGACCTCGGTCACCGTGCCTCCCGTCGTGACGCCGTCGCCCCAGTCGATCGTGGGCGTGAAGTCGCTCGGGACGGCGTTCGGGTTCGTCACGGTGAACGTCGCGACGTCCCCCGTGAACGGCATGCCCGAGGTTGCGTGGATCGCGACCGCGTGAATCGTGATGGGGGCGTCGAAGACCGTCGCCGTCCCCTCGGCCTGCGCGGTCGGGGCAATCGTCCCGAACACGCCGTCGGCCTCGCTATTGAGCCCCTCCGTGAAATTCAGGGTGGTCGGGCTGCCACCCCCTCCTCCGAACTGCAACGCCCAAAGCGACGGAATCGTGATGGGGCTCGACGCGCCCGCGGCCGTCAACTGACCGTCGAGATGGCCGGTCGTGAGGTTGAAGGCGTTGATCCGGCCGTCGCCAAAGTTCCCCACCAGGAGGTCCCCCGCGAACTGACCGAACCCGGCCGGTGCGACCGTCAGCCCCCAGGGTGAATTCAAGGTGCCGTTGGACGCGAACCGCCGGAGGAGGGTGCCGTTGGGGGAAAACTCGTCAATGTAGCCGTTCCCGGCCCCGGCGACGTCGTCGTGCTTGGCGCTGTCCTGCTTGGCGAACGAGACGAACAGGTTGCCGTTGATCGCCTGAATGCCGAATGGCGCATAGCCGATCTGCGTCAAGCTCGTGTCCGTGAACGAGCCGGCGGCCTGGAACTTGTTATTGAAGACGTCGACGTTCCCCGAACGGAAATTGGTCGCGTAGAGGAAGTCGTTGTTCGTCCCCCCCTGGCTGGCAACCGCGAGCCCTTTGTAGACGGCCCCAATCACGCCGTTGCCGTAGTTGACCTGCGAGTTGTCGACCTCCAGCGTGGCGGCGGTGCCGCCGTTCCAGGCGGAGATCGTGCCGTCCTCGGTGTCGAAGATGAACGCGGCCGGCTTGCCGTTGAGAAGGAACTCCCCCGAGCTCGACCCCGTGCCCGCGACGATGCCCGTCGGGGCCGCGGGCGTCGTTTGGCCGGGCGGCGTCGGAATCGACACGACCAGGCCGGCCTTCACGCCGGCGGCGTTGTACAGAGTGGACAGGCCGCTGCCGTTGTCGGAGATCCAGAACTCACCGGTCGGGGTAAGCCCCCACGGGTTCAAAAGCTGCGGGTCGGTCGTGAGCGCAAGGCCCGGCACGTCGGAAACGAGGTTGACCTCATTGCCGAACCCCGTCGTGGCGAAGCTCCCCTCCCCCTCGACCGAGACGACGATCGGGAACCGGCCAACGCTCTGGTAGGCGTGAGTGCCAGTGACCTGAAAGACGCCGTTGACCTCGGCCACGGAGCCCGAGCTCGTGGTAGCGTCGCCCCAGTTGACCATCGCCGTGAAGTCGGACGCCCGCGCGTTCGGGTTGGTGTCGGTAAAGGTCGCAACCTCCGTCGTGACCGGCGTCCCGAGCGCGGCCCCGATCGGAACCGCGCTGATGGTTAACATCGCGGGTGAAACGTCCGCGTCGCCGGTGACCGGGGCCTGGCTCACACCGTCCCCGATCTGGACCGAGGCGTCGAGCGTCCCCTCCACCGCGTAGGTGTGGGTGCCCGTGACCTGGAACCCACCGCCCACCACGGGCGAGACGGTTCCGGCCGAGGTCGACCCATCGCCCCACACGATCGACGCAACGAAGGACGACGCGGCCACGGAATCGTCTGACGTGAACGTGGCCACGACGTTCGTATTCGGCGTCCCTTCCGCCGCCGCGATCTTGCCGAACTCCGCGGTGATGCTCAGCAGCGCGCGGGGCTCGAGCTCCTCAAGCTCGAACCGCGACCGCGCAACCCGCGGCTTCCGACGCCCATTAGGGCGAATCGCACTCCCACCCGACCGAGCCAATCTACGGATGATCTTCATTGGAAGCTTCTCGCTCTTAGTGGATTGGTTTTCTGTTCGATTGAAGCGTGATGGGCGTGGCGCAAACGCCTGAGCTCGCTGCGTGTGGGAGATCAGTTCCCACGCGCGGACGACGAACGCTACCCCCGTCCGGGGTATTGAGTTGTGACGACACATGGGACCGTCCCGGCATTTTGCCGGCGGGTTGACGCCCTGAAGATATCAGTGGGGAGGGAGAGGGGCCTGGTTACGGGATTCCCGGTCTCGCGGCCCGGATCGCCGGGAGCCCCAGCTCGCGACCACACCGAGAATGCAACAATCCTCGCGGACGTCCCCCCGCGCGCAGACAGATGTCTTGGTGCCATTCCGGCGTCATCGTAGGCATGCGCCGCGGACCGAGCCGGCGCTTGGTCGCATGCCCACGAAGACGTGGGCATGGCACCCAACACGGTTCCAGCTCACCGGTTCGAGCTGCAACGACCCGTCGGGGTGGAGACGCGTATGGCAAGAACGCGCGTCATGGGCCTGCCGGCCGGATCCCGATAACGATGAGGTGCGATGCCGTCGAGCGTGCGACCAACCGAGCGGGAGTCGAGCGATGAGAGAGCGTTTTGCCCGGGGAGCGGACACCGCGGCGTGCCTCCGACGGGTCGTGTTCGCCCTGGCCCTGCTGCTGGCGCCTGCCGCCGCGCGGGGTTCGCTGTTCGGCCCGACTCATTTCGAGGTCTCTTCCCAAGGGGTGACTATCCAAGGAGACCTGTACGGGCGGTTTCTGCCCGCGTCCTCCCTGCAAGTCCCGCTTGCCCGCTTGGTTGATCTCGACCAGGAGCCGGGATATCGGCCCTGGATCAAGATAAACGGCGTCGGACTGCCGTCTTACCACTCGGGGTGGTTCCGGCTCAGGAATCGGGAGAAGGCCCTCATTTTCCTCACTCGCACGAACGTCGCCGTGTACGTGCCGACCACCTCGGGATATGCCGTGCTGATCACCCCCGAGCGCCCGGCGGAGTTCCTCGCTACATTGCAACAGCCCGCTGCGGGCCCCGCGGTGTTTCGGATCGCCGGCAGGTAGGGGGCCATCGGTCCGATCGCCTTTCTGCCGTTTCGATGCAGCCGGGGGAGGCAACGGCGGCTGTCGGCGAAGGGCGGTCGGGCGTGTGGCAGCTTCGTCCCGCTTTCACACGGTGCGCAGCCTGCGGAACTGTAGGGGCGGGTATCAAACCCGCCCCTAATTTCGCGCGCCGCGTCGTGGGCAGAACGCGGCGGCAAGCCACGGCACTCGAAGGTTCGAAGGCCTGCGGGCGCTACAGCCGTAGGGCGGCCCACGGGTCGCGCGCGGCGTGCGAGCGCAGGCCGTTCGCCTCGTTGTCGTCGACGAACTCTTCCTTCGCGGGGTCGAGCGTGAGCTTGCGGTTGAGCAGCCAGGCGAGCGCCGCGGCGTGGCAGGCGATGTGGGAGTGCCGCATGACGCGGGGGTTCGCGGCCGTCTCCGCGCGCGACTTGACGCAGTCGAAGAAGTTGCGGGCGTGCGCCGAGACGTCGAGCCCGACGGTGGGCTTGGCGAGTTGCTTGAGCTCCGCCTTGAGCGACGGGGAGCTCACCTCGATCTCGCCGCTGTCGCCGACTTCCACCCAGCCTTCGTCGCCGACGAAGCGCACCGGGCAGGTGCCGAGGTGGTTGATCCAGCCGGGGCGGTCGCCGAACGGCGTCTTGAGGAAGTCGAGCACGAGCTTCACGCCGTTGGCGTAACGGGCCGTGATATTCGTTGGTGTCGGCTCGTACTCGATCGGCATCGTATCGTCGGCGTTGTTGGCCCACTGGCAGAGGTCAACCGTGTGCGCGCCCCAATCGAGGAGCCGCGCGCCCGAGTCAAAATCCCAGTAGCCGCGCCAGCCGCCGTTCACGTATGTCTTGTTGTACGGGCGCCAGGGGGCCGGGCCAAGCCAGAGGTCCCAGTCCACGACGTCGCGCTTGGGGGTGGGCTCGCCGGGGAGCCAGGTAGTCTCGACGTGAGGCGTGTAGACCGACGCGTAGAGCGTGTGGAGCTTGCCGAGCTTCCCGCTATGGGCCAACTGCACGGCGGTCTGGAAGTTCGGCACGCTCCGGCGCTGGGTGCCGGCCTGGAACACGCGGCCGGTGCGCTTCATCACGTCGGCCAGGCTCTGGCAGGCGGCGATCGTGAGCCCGCATGGTTTCTCGCTGTAAACGTCCTTGCCCGCCTGGGCCGCCAGCATCGACGCCGGCGCGTGCCAGCGGTCCCCCGTGGCGACGATCACCGTGTCGATGTCCTTGCGCGCGAGCAGCTCGCGGAAGTCGCGGAAGAGGACGCAGTCCGTGTTGCCGTAGTGCGCGTCGACCAGCTTCTTGCCCGCCTCGCGGCGGCTGGCCTGGACGTCGCATATGGCCACGCACTGCACGTCGGCGAGGCCGAGCATGCTCTTGAGGTCATACGTGCAGCGCGGACCGATGCCGATCACACCGAGCGTGATCTTCTCGCTCGGCGCCACCGCGCCGCCGCGCCCCAGCGCGCGTGCGGGAATGATCGACGGGAACGCGAGCGCAGCACCCCCGGCGATCGCGTGCTTCAAGACGTCCCGGCGCGTCGTGTCGCGCCGTTCATTCGTTTCGACCTGCATAAGAGATGTCTCCGTGTCGGTGACCACTGGGTTCGCACTATCTCAACCGTTTATCAACAGGCGTCCCCGTGCAAAGCCTGATGAGCCTCCTCCCGGATCGCGCTCGCTCGCGTCAGCAACTCGCGACCGCGCCGGCGGCGCCAAGTCGCTCGTTCGTGTCGCATGCCGTTTTCATTCACACGACCGGCAATCCGCCCGAGTGCCCACACTAACCCTCCATCGCGGGCTAAACAATGGTTTCACACGGGACGGGAGCAAAGTCGATTGCCACCCAGACGTGTCGTTGCAGGGTGCGCGCCACGCACGCACTGGGAATGCGGTTCGGCCCCCCTACGGCGCTTTGGTGGGAAAGACCCGGACCTCCAGGTTCAACTGACCGGCAACCTGCTGCAGCCCCCCCGCCCAGTCCACCCCCGACAGAGCCGGGGGCACGACGACTTCGGACGTCATGGTGAACAGCGGGCTCCCGCTGACCGGCGCGGTGGTGGTGCCCGACTCCATGGACTCGATGCTGATCCCCTGTCGCGAGAGGTAATGGGCGACCTGGTGAATGATCCCCTCGTGGTCGGCGCCCTGGACTTCAATGCGATAGGGAAGCCACCCGGGATGCGCCTCCGCGTAGCTCTGCTCGGCCTGGGTCGTGGTGACCCGGTATCCCTCGGCGATCAAGGCTTCGAGGTCGTGGCTCAGGCCGGAGAACTGGTCGGCCGGCATGGAGACGAGCATCAGGACCGCAAACTCGCCGCCGAGGCGGGCCATGCGGCTCGTCTCGACGTTGCCGCGACGGCCGAGCAATACGCCGGTGACCCGATCGACGATTCCGATCCGGTCGGGGCCGGTCAACGTCAGGACGAAATGCCTCACCATACGAAACTCCCCCCATCGAGCCGACATGGGTCCTGAGATCGCGTTCTGCGGGCGCTGCCGGAACCCGCATCTTAACCCCTGCGTGCTGCCGGAATCCACGGAGTGCTTTCGGGAAGCGGTAGGCAGGCGACGCGTCCGCGCCCGGATCGATTGTTGATGCGAAGCGACGAAATGATGCGTTTTCGAGACAAACCTGATGAATCATGGGCACAAGCGGGCAGTCTGGCGGAGCGAGGTCTAAGTTATGCCCTTCGCCGGCGCAGCTTACCCGCGGATTCCCGACCGGTCGTCATCAGTGCACAAAAGGGACTGGAGCTTACCATGTCGCGGTTTGATCGCATGCTGAGCCGTGCCGGGAAACGGCGGCGGAACGCCGACTCGAGACGCTTGCGGGCGCGGATTGAGACGCTCGAGGACCGACGGCTGCCGGCGACGCTGTTCGTCAACGCGCTGAACACCTCGGGAACCGCCGACGGCACCTCGGCCCACCCCTATCCGCAGATCCAGACCGCGCTTGACCAGGCCTCGGCCGGCGACACCGTGGACGTGGCGGCGGGCGTCTACGCGGAGTCGCTCCAGATCGACGAGCCGGTCATCCTGCTCGGGCCGAACGCCGGGATCGACCCCAACACCGGCACGCGCGGACCCGAAGCCGTCATCATCCCGCCGGCCGACAACACCAACACGGGGGTCGCGATCCTCGTCGAGTCGAGCGGCGTCACGATCGACGGTCTGACGCTCGACGGGCACAACGACGCGATCAGCAGCGGCACGGTCCTCAACGGGGTCACCGTCAATGCGAGGGCGGGCGTCGCCAACGTCGGGAGTGATGGCGTCCCGTACAAGATTGACGACTTGACCGTCCAGAACGACATCATCCGGAACTTTACCCGCTTCGGCGTACTGGGCGACGCGGACGACTACGACGGCACGGCCTACGTCTCGACGGGGAACGCGATCCAGGACAATGAGATCGACAACATGCCGACCGTCGACACCGCGCCGATCGGCACGATGAACCAGGGGCGGGGCATTTCGATCGAGGACAGCTTCTACGCCGACGTCAGCGGCAACGTCATCACACGGGCCGCGACCGGCATCCAGTCGATCTACGCCCTCAACCCGCCCGGCGTGAGCGGCTTCGCGTCGAGCATCACGAACAACCAGGTCCAGGCGTACGACCGCGGCATCCTCGTTTACACGGCCGACGACGATGCGCAGGCCGCGGTGGTGAGCGGGAACACGGTCGCCCCCGACCCAACCGCGGGGCCAACGGCCACGGCCATCGGCATCGACGTCGAGCGGGTGCTCGGCACGTCGAGCGTCAGCCTCGCCAACAACAGCGTCACCGGGTTCCCCGTCGGGCTGCAGCTCGACTACTCGCCCGGGGCGGGGGGCATCACCGTCAACGGCGGCGCGCTCAGCGGTAACGGCGTCGGCGTCGAGCTCACGAACGCCGCGCCCCCCGTGGGCACGACCACGTTGCAGCCGGTCAACGCGACGCTCAACGGCGTGACGATCCAGGGTTCGGCGACGGCGGGCATCGACGTCGTCGACGCCCTCGCCCAGACGGGCGACACCGTCACACTCACCACGGGGGCCGGCACGACGGCCACGGGCGGCTCGGAGGGTGTGTCGCTGAGCGGGCCAAACGCCAAGCTCGTCACGACGATATCCCCCACCGTCACTTTCAGTCAGACCCCGCCTGCCCAGACGAGCAGCAGTACGGCCACGTTTGCGTTCGCCGGGAGCGACAGCGTCAGCAGCGCGGGGGACGTCACGTACCGCTACCAGCTCGACGGGGGAGGTTGGACCGCGACCACCAGCCCGCTGACGCTGACCGGCCTCGCCGCCGGATCGCACACCCTGGCGGTTCAGGTCACCGACCAGGGGGGCCTCTCCGGCACGTCCACCGCGAGTTGGCAGGTCCAGTCCTCAACCATCACGCCGCCCCAGCCCGCAGCGCCGGTGCTGGCGGCGGGCAGCGATTCGGGTGCCTCGTCGTCCGATGGGATCACGAACTCCGCGACGCCCCGATTCACGGGCACGGTCTCTCCCAACGTGACGGTTCAGGTCTACGCCAACAACGCGCTGATCGGAACGGTGACCGCGGGCCACTCGGGGAGCTGGTCGTTCACCGTCGGGGGCGCCGGCGCCGCGGTCGCATCGTTGGCGCAGGGGACGTACGCGATCACGATCGCCACGATCAGCTCCAACGGCGCGGTGAGCCCTCAGTCCACCGCGCTTGCCCTGACCATCGACCGCACGGCGCCGACCGTGACCCTTTCGACGATGGTCCTTCCGGCCTACATCTTCGGCATACCGACGGTTCCGGTCGTCTTCTTCGGCGCGGCGACCGATAACAGCGGCGTCGCTCCGACGTTGACCTATACCGTCAAGAACTCCTCCGGAAGGGTTGTCGCAAGCGGTACCGCCGTCGTCGCCGCCGACGGCACGTACCGGATCATGACGAACTTCGACGTCCCGGCCCGCAGGGCGTCGACGGCCCAGCGGACTTACACCGTCACCGTCACGGCCGTCGATCTCGCCGGAAACAAGACATCCAAGGCATCGAGCTTCGTGCTGCCGGCGAGTTGAGGGACGGGCTCACGGGACGCCGGCCGCCCGGAATCCGCTCGCTCGGTGAGCCGCCACGTCCTGCCGCCCCTACAGGAGTGTGGCGTTGCCCTCGGGCGCCGGATTGGCGGCCGGAATGCGGCGTGCGATAATCGCGATCTTGTGGTTCGGGTAAAAGCGACCCGGGCCTATCAGAACGCGGGCCGACCAGGTTCCTTCCCATGATCGATCCCAGCGCCTTCATCGCGGCGGGGGCGGTGGTGCTCGGCGACGTTCACCTCGGGCGAGACGCGAGCATCTGGTACAACGCGGTTCTGCGGGGCGACACCGAGCGGATCGCGATCGGCGAGGAGTCGAACATTCAGGACTTGTCGATGGTCCACGCCGACCCGGGCGTGCCCTGCGTCGTGGGGCGGCGGGTCACCGTGGGCCACCGCGCGATCTTGCACGGCTGTGTGGTCGAAGACGAGTGCCTGATCGGCATGGGGGCGATTCTACTCAACGGCGTTCGCGTGGGCCGCGGCTCGGTCGTCGGCGCCGGCGCGGTGTTGACGGAAGGCACGCAGGTGCCCGCCGGCTCTCTGGTGGTCGGGCTGCCGGCCAAGGTCGTACGCGCCGTGGATGAGGCGACGCGAGGCAAGATCGAACACGCCTGGCGACATTACGTGGCCGAGGCCGCGCGGCATCGCGCGGGCGACTTTCCCCTCCGGTGAGCGCCCCTCCCCCCGAGTCCCACCTTTTCCACAGGCCGTCGCATCGAGCCTCTTTGCGGCGTAGCGACTCGGGACGGCGGAGCCGTTCGGTCATCGCGGGACACTACCCCCGTTCCGGCTGCTCCGGAAACTCACTTTTGCCGTGCCGCCGTCCGATCTAAAGGGAACGGGACACCAGGATGTCCCGGCGGTTCGCGGTCAGGAGGAGAGTCGCGATGGTTCCGCAGCGCAGGATCGTCGTGCTCTACACCTTGGCCGCGTGTGCGATCGCGCCGGGCGTTTGCCGCGCCCAAGGCCCGACGATCGGGCCGGCGCACCTGTTGGAACCCGGCTCGATGGCGTCGAGCCTCGGCCCGACGCCGGGCGCGGGGGCGAACCCGTTCGGCAACGCGCCGGGGGCCGGAGCGATGGTTCTGAGCGGGCGCCCGGGCCCATCCACGCCCCACCTGCCGTCGCAGGTCTTGATCCCTCCGACGATGGCACCCGTCGGCCGCGGGATCTCCGCCCCACGGAAGCTGCCCATCACCAAGGTGCCCGTCTACGGTCCGCTCGAGCTCCCCGACGCGGCCGAAACCGAGGGACCGGCCGATGGCCTGTCGCTCGACGCGGCGATCGAACGGCTCGTGCGCCAGAACCTGGACCTCCGCGCCAAGGCCGTGAATATCCCGTTGGCCCGCGCCGACGTCCTCACCGCCGGGCTGCGCGCCAACCCGATTCTCTACGCCGACGGTCAGCTCGTCCCTTACGGGCGTTACAACCGCAGCCGGGCCGGCGGTCCGACGCAGTACGACCTGGATATCTCACACCCGTTTGACCTCACCGGGAAGCGGCAAGCCCGCACGCGCGTCGCCGAGAGCACCGTGAGCGTGCTGGAAGCCCAGTTCCAGGACGCGGTCAGGCTCCAGATCGATAACCTCTACACGGCCTTCATCGACGTGCTGGCCGCGCGCGAGACCATCCGGTATGCCGAGGCGAGCGTCGCGGGGCTTGACCGAGTGCTCGACATCACGCGGTTGCTCTACCGCAGGGCCGACGCCAGGCGTCCCGATGTCGACCGAATCCGCGTGCTGGGCGAGGCCGCCGCCTTGAGCCTGGATGAAGCCCAGGAGACGCTGCGCCACACGCGCCGCGTGCTCGCGGCGTTGTTGAACGTCCCTCCCGCCCAGGCCGACGCCCTGGAGGTGCGCGGGCTGATCGGTGACGAGGCCCCCGAACCTCCCGACCTCGACGAACTGGTTCGCCTTGCCCAGGCGAGCCGGCCCGACCTGGCCGCCTACCGCCTCGGCCTCGGCCTGGCCGACGCCGATGAGCGCCTCGCCCGCGCCAATCGGTTCGGCGACGTGTATCTGCTCTATCAGCCGTACACCTTTCAGAACCTGCAACCGTTCGGCCTCAAGAGTGCAACCTCATTTGCGCTCGGCGCGACGGTGCCGTTGCCGGTGTATCACCGCAACCAGGGGGGCATTGAGCGCGCGCAGTTGAACGTCGACCAGACGCGCATGGAGCTCGCCGGGTGGGAGCACCGCGTCGCCGCCGAAGTCACCCACGCCGCGCGCGAGTACGCGATGAGCCGCGCGGTGGTCCGCGAGCTCGAGCGCATCGGGCTCCCCGCGGCGCGCTCGATGCGCGGCGATACGCTCCGCCTCTACACGAGCGGAGAGCTCGACGCCCTGGCCTTCCTCAAGGCCCAGCGCGACTACAACGAGCTGGCCCGGCAGTACCGAGACGCGCTGTTGCGGCACCGCCGGAGCATGCTCTCGCTCAACACGGCCGTGGGGCTGCGGATCTTGCCCTGAAGCCAACGCGGCTTCGGAGCCCTCGTGGAACGGCCGAGCTGCTTATGTAGGGTACATGGAATGCACCGGTGCATTCCATGTACCCTATAGATTAACACCTGCCTCGTCGCGACAAGTCTCTTCGAAAATATCGCGTTGCAGGGTGGGTCAGCCCGCCAGGACGCCAACTGACCCGTCCCGGGGAAGGATCTCAGTACGAGTCGGCCGAGATCACCTCGTTGTAGTTCCGCGTTGCCATCGCCCGCCAGGGAATCGGGTTGATGGACGACTTGAGGAAGTGGACCGAGCCGTCGCCGAAGAGGAAGTTCGCCCCCCCCGGGTGCCGGCTCCAGTAGTCCTCGACGTGGGCCTCGGGGTTATTGATCGTCCGCACCCCGTCTTCCAGCCCCGCCGGGCCGAGCACCTGGGTCCAGCACTCCTCGGGCGAAGGGTTGAACTGGTCGGTCCCCCCGTCGCTCGGCGGCGTGACGCCGAGCCAGCCATTGATCGAGCGAGCGACCCAGGTGACGTAGCTCAGGTTGTGGCTCCGCTCGCCGACGGCGATCGTATTGCTGCTGCCGTCGATGATGTCGGCGAGGCTCGTCCGGCTGTTCCGGTAGAAAATGCCGGCGTGTACCCCTTGGGGGCCCGCTCCGTTGTTGTTCGGGGAGTCAATCGCGCCCGACTGAGAGCAGACTTCCCCGAGACCGTACATTCCGACGTAGTTACCCCGCGAGAGCGTGTCGACGATGTGCGAGGCGCTGTAGCTACCGGGGTTCGCCGGGTCCGGCGGGTCCGCGTACACCGGGACGACCGACGGGCCGGAATCCGACGGGCAGAGATAGACGGACAACGCGGTCAAGCTGCACGTGTTGTTGGCGGCGTAAGCCACGGACAGGTTGAAGTTCATGGAGCTGTAGAGCGGTTGCTGCTCCATGAAGGGAAGGATCATGCTTCCCCAGGCCCAGCCCGTCCCGAGGTCGACGGAGCTGCCGTTCTCCGCGTCCTGGTTGCACGCGTCGGTGACCGTCGGGTCGACCGCACTGACATAGCCCGGCGGGAACACGCTGTTCGCAGAGATGTAGTTGTGCAGCGCCAGGCCGATTTGCTTGAGGTTGTTGACGCACTGGGCGCGGCGGGCGGCCTCTCGTGCGGCCTGGACCGCCGGCAAAAGGAGGGCGATCAGCACCGCGATGATGGCAATGACCACCAGCAACTCGATGAGCGTAAAGCCGCGCGACCGCGGCGGGTTCCAGCTCGCTCTCATGGGTCGTTTCCTCAAAACAAACGATGGATGATCAACAATGGTGTCTTACGAAAACGCCGAGGTCTGCCTCGGGGAGGATGTTGCGTGGGCGACGGACACGTCCGCCGCGGTCGTCATGGACGCAGCGCCGAGTCACTCGCGCCGATCGACGTGATGCCGACCAGCCGGGACTCGTCCAAAGCGCGGGCGGACCGCGCGGGAACTGAAGGTACAGGAGGGCCGGGGTGACGGCGTCGGAGCGGGTCTCGAGCTTGCACTCGCGACCCTGCTCGACTGCGGGCGCGCACGCCAACTCGGTCGCCAGTTGGGCTTGGGCGACGAAGTGACAGACCGGACAGTCGTCGGGCCGAAGGTCGTTGGGCTTGCCCGCGTCACGGGAGTGATCGCCGTCCGCAGCGCGCGAGAGTGCAGCCCGGTGGCCCCAGCCCGGCAGCCCGTGAAGGCAGGCGCCGCAGAGCATCACCGTCGCGTGCAGGGCGACGAGCGCAGTGACCAGGCATGGGCGTGCAAATCGGGGCATGGCGGTTAACGGGCCTGACTCTCGCATCGTGAGCGGATCTCGACTCAGCGACCGGCCGCCTTGGGGGCGGTCTTGAACTCGTCGGCGGTCATCGTCTTGATCGTATTGCCGTCCTGCATCAAAACACTGCCGCCTTGCTCGGGCACGGTCTTCAGGTAGGCCAGAACGGCTCCGGTGGTGTCTCCCTCGGGCAATAACGGAGCACCCCACTGGACGATGAGCTCGCCCGACTGCACCATTTCCAGGGCGTTCGGCAGGCCCTGTCCCTGGGTCTTTCTTTGTTTACCCTTGGCCCGACCGAGACTCAGGTCTTGCAGCTCCCGAGGATCCCTGGGGCCTCGCTTGTTCTTTCTGGCAAAGTCGCGGTAGCCCGCGGCGAGCTCCCGGAGGCCCTGTTCGCCGGCCGGAATTGGTTTGTTGTCGGGCCCTTGACCGCAGCCCACCAAAAGCAGGCCAAGCGGACACCAGAGCACGGTTCGCCGGGTCAAGCGCGTGTCGACACGCATCTCCATCTCGCTTGAAAAAAGCGGAACGCGCGGGCCTGCG
>JARLIH010000349.1 GCA_031291845.1 Isosphaeraceae bacterium
AACGGTCAAACAAAAACAGCCACCGGCGGCGATGCTTGACACTGCCACCCCGCACCCCTAACTTGACACCGGTCGCCAACGTCCCCACAACCGCTCGGAAGGTGTGGTGGCCCGCGTTCACGTCCCTCCGAAGTCCCTCTCCACCACCTTTGACGATGAAACCCAGGCCGACGTTCTACATTCTGGATAGTTTTTCCCTGATCTATCAGGTCTTCCACGCGATCCCGCTGATGACCGGCCCGGCGGGCCAGCCGACGCACGCGGTTTTCGGGATCTTTCGGGACCTTTTGAACCTCATCCGGGACCGCAAGCCCGACTACCTCGCCGCCGCCTTCGACGGCGCGGGGCCGGTGTTTCGCTCCGAGCTGTTCGCCGACTACAAGGCCCAGCGCGCGGCCATGCCCGACGAGCTGGTTCCGCAGATCCCGGTGATCCGGCGGGTCTTCGAGGGATTCAACGTTCCGGTGCTCGTCTACGAGGCGATGGAAGCGGACGACGTGATCGCCACGCTCGCCCACCGGGGCGAGGAGCGCGGGCTCGACGTGTATATCTGCACGGCCGACAAGGACGCCCGGCAGCTCATTGACGACCACATCCGGATGTTCAATCTCCGCACGCAGAAGGTGCTCGACCGCGACGCCCTGAAGGCCGATTGGGGCGTGACGCCCGCACAGGTCGTGGACCTGCTCGCACTCACGGGCGACACGTCCGACAATATCCCCGGGATCCCGGGCGTCGGCCTGAAGACCGGCGCCAAACTTCTGGAAGAGTTCGGCACGCTCGAAAACTTGCTCGCCAACGTGGACAAAGTTTCGGGGGCAAAACGCAAAGAAAACCTCCGTGACTTCGCCGCGACGGCGCGTCTGGCCCAGACGCTTGTGAGGCTCAAGGACGATCTGCCGCTGGCGCTCGACTGGGAGCAGCTCAAGCTGACGGCCCCCGATGTGAAGGCGCTCCGGACGCTCTGTGGGGAGTGCGGCTTCCACCGCTTCGTGGAGGAGTTAGGGCCCGATGCGGCGGCGGCTCCCCCCGCCTGGCAGGCCGATTACCGGACCGTGGACACGCCCGAAGCGCTCGCCGCGTTTGTCGCCGACCTCGAGCGACAGACCAAGTTCTCACTCGATACCGAGACGACGAGCCTGGACCCGCTCCGTGCCGACCTCGTCGGGCTGTCGTTTTCCTGGCAGGAGGGGGAGGCGTACTACCTGCCCGTCAAGGCCCCCCTCTGGTGCAAGCAGCTCGACACCCGCACGACACTCGAAGCGCTCCATCCCGCGCTGACGAACCCGGCGACCGAGAAGGTCGGCCAGAACATCAAGTACGACATGCTCGTGCTTCAGCGCCACGGGATCGAGATCGGGGGGCCGATCACCGACACGATGGTGCTCAGCTATTTGCTCGAGAGCGGCGAGCGGAACCACAACCTCGACCAGCTCGCCCAGCGCTTTCTCGAGCACACGATGATCCCGATCACCGACCTCATCGGCAAAGCAGGGAAGAACCAGGCGACGATGGACCAGGTCGACGTCATGAAGATCGCCGAATACGCCGCCGAAGACGCCGACGCGGCCTGGCGGCTGGAAGCGATCCTGGGTGCCCGGGTCCGCGAGGAGAACCTTTGGGATCTCTATGCCTCCCTGGAGCGCCCGTTGATCGCGGTCCTGGCCCGCATGGAGGCCGCAGGGATCAAGGTGGACGTACCGCTCCTGAATCGCCTCTCGAAGGAGTTTGCCGACCGCCTCACCGCGATCGAGACCGAGATCTACTCGCTGGCGGGCCACACCTTCAACATCGCGTCGCCGCCCCAGCTCCGGGTCGTTCTCTTTGAGGAGCTTAAACTGCCGGTTCTGCAAAAGACCCCGAAGGGTGAACCGAGCACTGCGCAGGAAGTCCTGGACGAACTGGCGAACCACCATCCGCTCCCTCGGCTCCTCGGTCAGCACCGCCAGCTTGCGAAGCTCAAGGGGACGTACCTCGACGCGTTGCCGGCCCTGGTTCACCCGGGCGACGGGCGGGTTCATGCGTCGTTCAACCAGAGCGTCGCGGCGACGGGACGGCTCAGCTCGAGCGACCCGAACCTGCAGAACATTCCGGTCCGCACGGAAGACGGCCGGCAAGTCCGCCAGGCGTTCGTTGCGGGCGAGCCCGGTTGGTCGCTGCTGACGGCGGACTATTCGCAGATCGAGCTGCGAATCCTCGCCCACTACTCGGGCGACCCCGCGCTGACGCATGCCTTTGCGCACGACCACGACATTCATAGCGTCGTGGCCGCGCGGATTTTTAACGTCGCGGAGCCGGCGGTCACGTCGGCCCAGCGGCGGGTTGCGAAAACGGTCAACTTCGGCGTGCTGTACGGCCTCAGCCCGTTCGGTCTGGCGAGCCGGCTTGGCATCACCCAGTCGGAAGCCAACGACTTCATCGAGTCGTACTTCCGGGAGTACGCGGGGGTCGACGCGTTCATCACCAGGACCCTGGAAGGCGCGCTGGCGGCGGGGCGCGTCGAGACGATCCTCGGGCGCCGCCGGCCAATTAACGGCATCAAGTCGACGACCGGGCATAACCGCAACCTCGCCGAGCGGACCGCGGTCAACACGGTCATCCAGGGGTCCGCCGCCGACCTGATCAAGCGCGCGATGCTGCGGGTGGACGAGCGCATCCGCGCATCCGGTCTTCGCGCCCGGATGCTCCTCCAGATCCACGACGAACTCGTGTTCGAGGCGCCGACGGCAGAGATTCCCACGCTTGCCGAGTTGGTCCGGCACGCGATGACGACGGCGCTCGACCTGAGCGTGCCGCTCGAGGTGGACCTTGCCTACGGCCCGAACTGGCTGGACGTCGAGGAGATTGCGTCTTAGCCGGAGGGCGGGGAGGCTGGGCCCGTCGGAACGAAATTCGCGTGAATGTGGACGACTCGGATTGCAGTGGAGACGATCATGGCGTATAAACAGGGTTAACGACCGTCCGTGATCCGCTCTCGAAACCATCATTACCCCCTTCGACGTTCCGGTTTCCCCACCTGCGGCCAGTGCGAGCCGTAAGACGTTCGAGGTGGAAACCGGCGACGATTCACCCCCGGGAACCCACCAACGACGACCCGAAACCCCGACTAGGGATATCCTTTCGCTAATTCCGTCCGTCGATAATACCGCGGTGCCCTCATTCCGGGCGCATCCAACCGCTCCCCGGTGGACAAGCCGCGAGCCCGCGTGAGCAATGCGAGCAGGACTGTTTCATCCGTCCCTCCTCAAGGCGATGCGCTGCTCGTTCCCGCTGTCGGGCTGGGACGAAGCACCAGAGCGCAAACGAACTGGATCGAGCAAGCACCAGCATGGCCCGTTTCGACCGAATTCCGAAGCGACCCGTCCGGCAGCCCGCGGTTGGCCCGTGGAAGCACGGCCGCATCCCCGTCTTCGGACTGATCGGGGGTATCGGCGCGGGCAAGAGTCTCGTCGCATCGTTGCTGGCCGAGCGCGGGGCGCTTGTCCTCGACGCCGATGCGATCGGCCATGCCCTGCTGGACCAGCGGCCGGCGCGCGATCAGGTTGTCGCCCGCTTCGGCGCGGGAATTCTCGCGCCGCGGAGCGAAGGTGAGGAGCCGCCGGCGATCGACCGCCGCGCGCTGGGGGCGATTGTCTTCGCCGACCCGGCGGCGTTGCGTTCGCTCGAGAACATCCTGCATCCGCGGATGCGGCGGACCTTCGAGAAAGCGATCGACCGGGCCTTGCGACGTGGGAAGGCGACCGCGGTCGTGCTCGATGCGGCCATCCTGCTCGAGAAAGGGTGGGACACGCTCTGCGATCGGATCATTTACGTGGACGCTCCTCACGAGCAACGCCTCGCGCGCTTGACGGCGCAGCGTGGCTGGACGGCGGCCGACCTCGAGACGCGTGAACGCGCCCAGTGGCCTGCCGAGGCGAAGCGCAAGCGAGCGACCCTGACGGTCGAGAACGACGCTGATTTGTCCGAGCTCGCTGGGAAGGTCGCACGCGCCTGGTCGGAGCTCATGGCGTCCCGGCCCCGCTCGGAGCCGCGCCGAGCGCCGCGTTCCCAAGCGTCGACGGATGCCGCCGTCTCTGATGAACAATCCCCAGCCGTCCCCACGGGCCGCGCCCGCCGCCGCCCGGGGCCGCGCCGGAGGCCCTCCCGCGAGGGTTTTCGCCCTTAATTTGATTGACGCCGTTTCCTCTGAATGACGTGACTTTTGTTGATCTTTCGCTGACAGTTCCGCGCGAGCGGCCGGCCCGGAGCCACGGGCTGAGGTCTCCCGGCGATCGCCGTTGGGGACAGGCTGCTGTGCGGACGGCCCCGCCCGAGCCCGGTCACGGGTTCGACAGTGCGCCGCGTCGTCGTTGACAGTTTGAACCAGGAGAACTGATCGCCATGCCCAACGAGACTCGCCCCCGCCGGGAGTCCTCCAGCACGTCCCGCATCCGCAAGCCAGGACCCCTTTCCCCGGGCAATTCGGCCCCCCCTTCCCCAACAGCCGACGACCATGGACTGGCTTCCGCCCTTCCCCAGGATGGCCAAGTGGCCCACCCCTCGGCGGGTGATTACCGCGAGCGCGTTGACCGGGAGCCCTACCGCGACGAGCGGCCGGCCGACCGCGAACCGATCCGCTTCACCCGCGATCGCGACCGCGACCGGGAGCCGGTGCGCGAACGGGAGTTCGGCTTGCCGGTTCGCGAGCGGCTCCAGCGCGACCGCATCGAGCGCGAGCCGGGCCCGTTGGCCCGAGACCGCGGCGAACGCATTGAACGTGTTGAACGTGTCGAACGTGTCGAACGCGTCGAACGCGAGGCCCCGCCACTGTCGCGTGACCGCGAGCGCGAACGCGACTATCCGCCCCGCCCGGAGCGCGAACCCGCGCCCGCGCCGGCGGCCGAAGCCCCAGGGTTCGCGGGGATGGCGGATGTCGAGGACGAGGACGTCTTCGGCGACAACGCCATTCACGACCGCTACGAAGACATCAAGCGCGGCGAGATCCATCTCACCGAGCTGCAAAAGATGACCATGCCGCAGCTCATCCGGACGGCGAAGTCGGAAGGCGTTGCTGAGTACACCGGCCTCAAGAAGCAGGATCTGATCTTCAAGATCCTGAAAGAACGGGTCAAGCAGAACGGGCTGATGTTTGGTGAGGGCACCCTGGAAGTTCTGCCCGACGGTTTCGGCTTCCTCCGCAGCCCCGACTACAACTACCTCCCCTGCCCCGACGACATCTATGTGTCCCCGAGCCAGATCCGCCGCTTCGGCCTGAAGACGGGTGCGATCGTGGCCGGGCAGATCCGTCCGCCCAAGGAGAACGAGCGCTACTTCGCGCTGTTGCGGGTCGAGGCGATCAACTACGAAGACCCCGATCGGCTGAGCGAGAAGGTCGGGTTCGACGATTTGACTCCGCTCCATCCGCAGGGGCGTATTCAGCTCGAGACGTCGGCCGACGAGCTCAACATGCGGGTCGTCGACATGGTCACGCCGATCGGCAAGGGCCAGCGCGGCCTGATCGTCGCCCCCCCGCGCACCGGCAAGACGATCCTGCTCCAGAAGATCGCCAACAGCATCCTGACGAATCATCCCGACACCTACGTGATCGTGCTCTTGATCGACGAGCGCCCCGAGGAAGTGACCGAGATGGAGCGGACGGTCAAAGGACCGACCGCCGAGGTCATCAGCTCGACGTTCGACGAGCCGGCCAGCCGGCACATCCAGGTGGCCGAGATGGTCATCGAGAAGGCCAAGCGGATGGTCGAGTACGGCAAGGACGTCGTGATCCTGCTCGACTCGATCACCCGGCTGGCGCGGGCCTACAATACCGAGGCCCCGCACTCGGGCAAGATCCTCACCGGCGGCATCGATGCATCGGCCCTCCAGAAGCCCAAGCGGTTCTTCGGGGGGGCTCGCAAAATCGAGGAGGCCGGCAGCCTGACGATCCTGGCGACCGCTTTGATCGACACCGGTAGCCGGATGGATGACGTGATCTTCGAGGAGTTCAAGGGGACCGGCAACATGGAGCTGCACCTCGACCGCCGCCTGGTCGACAAGCGGATCTGGCCGGCCATCGACGTGAACCGTTCCGGCACCCGCCGCGAAGAGTACTTGATGGATCCCGAAGAGCTGCGCAGGGTGTGGATCCTGCGCAGGGTGCTGAACGACATGAACCCTGTCGAGGCGATGGAGCTGCTCACCGGGCGGATGCGGAAGTCGAAGACCAACGCCGAGTTCCTGATGAGCATGAACCTGTCCTGACCCGAGTGACCGGGAACCTGTGCCTGCGGCCGTGCCCACGTCTTTCGTGGGCATGTTCGCCTCGACGCCGGCGTGTTCACAACATGGCGGCGTCGCGCGTCCGCACGGCGACGGGCGAGGAGCCGTCGTTCGATGTACCTCGATCCACAACGCGCACACGCGCTCGTCGGCGCTACCTGGCTGTTCGGGTTCGCGGCCCTCTTTTACACGGGCTATTGGTGGCCCGGGATCCTCTTCCTGGTGGGCGTGACATCGATCGTCGAGGGCCTCGTCCGCGGCCGCGGTTGGTATGGCCTCCAAGGTGGGCTGTGGGCCATCGGTATCGGCGTCTGGGCCACCCTCCATTACCGATTGGCCCTGTTCTTCGTCCTGATCGGCATCAGTGTCCTGCTGGGAGCGTTCGTCAGGCCGTCGCTGGCCGCCAAGAAGCCGGCGCCGGTCCGTGATGATTGGCTCGAGTGAGGAACACGCGATCTCCGCTTTGACCCGAAGCGACGTGACCCGCAATGACGACAAACGCACTCATCCCGCAGGCGTTCTGGTTTCGTCTCTCGGCGGCTTGTCCCCGCATCGAAGACCTTCCTCGGCCGAAAGGGCGGCTCCTCGACTTACCCGCGTCGTGCCGTTTGCCGGTCACGACGCGGCTGGACGGGCGGGAACCGTGGGCCGACGTGCGCGTCGCCTGGAACGCCCGTGGGCTGGGCGTGACGGTGGAAACGGCCGGCAAGAACGGCCCGTTCGTGCTCGAAGACCGGCTTGCCGGCGCGGACGGGTTTCAAATCTGGATCGACACGCGAGACACACGCAAGGTCGCGCGCGCGACTCGGTTCTGCCACCGCTTCAGTGCGCACCTGGCTCCGGGCTCGTCGCGCGGGAGCCTGGATTTGAAGGTCGTCCCCAGGACCATCGCCCGTGCCGTCGCCGACGCTCCGTTGTGCGACCCGTCGCTGATTCGCGGTCGCGCCGAACGGAAAAAAGACGGTTGGTTGGCGGAGGTGTTCTTCCCGGCGGAGGCACTCAGCGGGTTCGACCCGGAGACGAACCGCCGTCTTGGCTTCGCCTACCAGGTGTCCGACCCTGACCGCGAGGACCAGTTTCTCGGTGTCGGCCGAGATTTCCCGGTCGGCGAGAACCCGAGCTTGTGGTCGACCTTGGAGCTCCGCGACTCGGGCTGAACTTGGCGGCCCTCGAGTTGCGCGATAACCTGGGAGCTACCGGTTCGGCCAGGCGCCTCACGTAAACGACTCGCCGAACGCTCTCCGTTTTCCATCGAAAGACCGAGCCTCATGTCAGAATTCAAGCCTCGAAATCGTGAATCGGCGTCCCAGCGCGCGATCGACGAAGCCCTCGATTTCGCCATGGCGCAAGGTCCGCCGAAGCCTGTCGAGGAAACCGCGCTCAAGCGTCAGTGGGACGCAGACCTCGAAGCCGAGCTCGAGGCCGCCCTCGAGGGCTTTGACGCGTCGAAGTACGAGATCGAGACCCCGCGCACGCGCGCCGGCGATCGGAAGCACGTTCCCAAGAGCGATCGGGGTCAGGAGGGAACGCCCGGTCCGCGCCAGGGGAAGGTGATCAGCATTCGGGGAAAAAGCGTCTTCGTCGACCTGGGCGCCAAGAGTGAGGGGGTGGTCCCCGTCGAGCAGTTTGAAGACAAGATTCCCAGTCCCGGTGATATGATCGACGTCACGATCGACCGGTTTGACGCCGACGAGGGAATCCTTCTCCTCTCCCTGAAGGGAGCGGCCGTCGAGGCGACCTGGGAGAACCTCCGGAAGGGAATCATCGTCGAGGCACGCGTGACCAAGACGAACAAGGGGGGGCTTGACGTCGAGGTGGGGGGTATTCGCGGTTTCCTGCCGGTGGGGCAGATCGACATCAACCGGGTGGAAGACCCGTCCGAGTACGTGAACCAGAAGCTCCGGGTGGTCGTGACTGAGGCGAACCAGCGCGAGCGGAACCTCGTTGTCTCGCGCAGGGAGCTGCTGGAGCAGGAACGGGCCGAAAAGCGCGAGAAGACGTGGGCCGAGTTGCAGGAAGGACAGGTTCGGGACGGCGTGATCCGGACCATCAAACCGTACGGCGCGTTCGTCGACATCGGCGGCGTGGACGGCCTGCTGCCGGTCAGCGAAATGAGCTGGTCGCGCGTTGCCGACGCCGCGTCGTTCGTCAAATCGGGACAAGAGGTGCAGGTCAAGGTCCTAAAGATCGACCGCGAGAATCGCAAGGTCAGCCTCGGCTTGAAGCAACTGACGCCGAGCCCGTGGGACCTGGTCGAGGACAAGTATGAACGCGGGATGACGGTCAAGGGGAAGGTCACGCGCCTGATGGACTTCGGCGCCTTCGTCGAGCTCGAACCCGGCGTCGAGGGGCTGATCCACATTTCGGAGCTCAGCCCGAACCGCGTCCGCCGTGCCGCCGACATCGTCAAGCCGGAGCAAGAGGTTGAGGTCCGCATCCTCAAGATCGAGCCCGAGGCCCGCAAGATCGCGCTCTCGCTTCGCCCTCTGCCGGTGGTCGTGAAAGAAGAGCCCGAGGAGGAAGAAGACGATACGCCCCCGGCGCCGAAGCCCGAGCGCAAGGTTCCGCTCAAGGGCGGCCTGGGGGACCAGGACCGCACGCCGTTCGGCAAGGCATAGCGGGGTGCCGTCCCGTCACAGCAATGCGGTCGTCTCGGCGTGGCCGAACATGAGGTTGAAGTTCTGTACGGCCACGCCGGCTGCGCCTTTGAGCAGGTTGTCGAGGCACGCGATGACGACGATCTTGCCCCGGACGATGCGCACCGTCACGTCGAAGAAGTTGGTGTAGGCCGAATCCTTGGTCGCAGGCAGCCCGCCAACGACGCGCACGAATGGGCTGCGCGCGTAGAAGTCGCGATACAAGTCCATCAAATCGTGCTCGGCGGCTGGCTTGCGTGGCGTGGCGTAAATGGTCGCCAGGATGCCTCGGTCCATCGGAACCAGGTGCGGGGTGAAGACGACCTCGACCGGAGCGCCATCGACGCGTCCGACGTCCGTCAGGACCTGATCGATCTCGGGTGTGTGGCGGTGCCGGCCGACGTTGTACGCCGAGAAGTTCTCGTTGACTTCGGGGAAGTGCAAGTTGGGTTTGGGAGCGCGCCCCGCGCCCGTGACTCCGCTCTTGGCGTCGATGATGATTCCCGTGCGCTCGATGAGGTTCTCGGCGATCAGCGGGGCGAGGCCCAGGATGCTCGTCGAGGTGTAGCAGCCTGGGTTCGCGATGAGTGTCGCCGCGGGGATTCTTTCGCGATAGAGCTCGGGAAGCCCGTAGACAGCCGTACGGAGGCCGTCGAGGTCGGTGTGCTCGTGGCCGTACCAGTCGGCGTAGACGGTCGGGTCGGTCAACCGATAATCCGCGCTCAGGTCGATGACGCGTACCCCTTGTTCGCGCAGGGCGGGGGTGACGGCCATGCTGGCGGTGTGCGGCAGGCCGAGGAACGCGACCTGGGCGCGTTCGGCCAAGCGCTCGGCGTCGAACGGCTCGCACGACAGGTCGATTCGGCGCGCCAGGCTCGGGTGGAGTGAGTCGACCCGCGTTCCCTCGTCCTGGCGTGAGGTCGCCACGGTCACCTTGGCTCCGGGATGCCCCAGAAGGATGCGAATCAGCTCTCGCGAGGCGTACCCCGACGCCCCCACAATCGCCACACCGGTCATGTTCGTTGTCCCTCATTCGATGAGTCGCGCTCACGGCGACCGGAAACGACGACCGCTCCGATCACGAACAGCCACGAGACGCCAGAGACGGCCAGCCCTTGGCGGACATCCCTTGCGTCGTATTCGAGACGCAGGGTCCATGTCCCGGGTTCAGGGACCCGGATCGCTTGCCACCCTCCCTGCCCCGGGGCTCGGAACACCGCACGGATTTCGGCATCTCGCTCGCCCGTTTTGCCAACCCAGCGAGCACGCCATTGGGGGTCGGCCAGTTGAGAGACGATGACGACGTCCGGTCCCTTCGATTCTACGTTGACCTCGACGCGAGTCGGAGCGATCGAGCGCCAGACCAGCGGCGTCGCCTGCTTAAAGAGGGCGAGGACTTTCCCCACCTCATCGTTCGGGCTGTCAAACGCCCCCAGCCCGGTGTCGCCGGTCGCGGCCAGCCGCCATGCGCGTGCCGGAGTCGGGACAGGTTTCCAGATCAAGAACCGGGAGAACCAGTCCCCCTGGGTGGCGACCAGGTCCGACCCGAACAGCCACGACGCGAGCGCCGGGTCGGAGACGCTCTCGCCCGGCTCGCGGTCACCAGCACGCTGTTCGAGACCGTCGAAGACGCGGATTCCGGTGCCCGTGGCACGGAGCGCGGCCTGTCGCCGAGGGCTCGGGGCCACGTCGTACGCCAGGTTGGTGAGCGCGGGAAGTGCCGCGAGGTCGAGAGTCCGGTACCCGCGCAAAGGCGCCGCGCCGACGACTATCGGCAGGTTCTGAGCGGGCGTGACAACGCGCGTTCCTCTCGGACCTTTGGCCAGCCGCGCGAGCGTCGGGCTCTGGCGGCCCAACGGGCGGATCGGCGCGACATCGACCGCGCGATGCTGCCCAAGAGCCCACAAATCCAGGAGCGTCAGGACAGCCAATCCGCCTCGGAAGGCTCGAGGGCGCTTGCCGGCGGCCGCCAAGACGATCAAGCCGACGAGTAATGCGGCCGTCGTGCCAAGTTCCCGGCCATAGATGCGCAGTCGCTCGTCGACGAACCGGGGCGCAGCGGCGAACAGGTCGAGGCTCCTGCCGTCGCGGGCTTCTTCTCGCGCGTAGCTCAGCAACAGGTTCGGATGATAGGAGCGGGCCAAACGGCCGAGGCTCCGGACGTTCGGCCGATCGGACCACGGCCAGATCTGGAAGAGGCGGTCGAATCCCTGAGTCACGAGGGTCCAGCCCCGGCCCTCAGTCGCGCGCACGGCGAGCTCGACCGATCCGACCACGAGGATGGCCGCCAAGACCGACGCGGCCACGAATTGGAGGACCACCCGGGCGGGGCGGGCCAGCCCAGCCACGAGGTCGAAACCGTTCGCGGCCAGCAATGACAGGGCCAGCGCCGTGCCGAGAGACCAGCGCGACGATGCCCGAAAAAAGGAGAAACCAGGTACGCGGCACCACAGCGCGAACCCGGGGACATAAGGGCCGAGACTCAGGATCAGCGTCACGACTGCGAGCGCCGTCAGCAAGCGGATCCAGCCGTCCCTGCGCCATGACCGGAACACGGAGAGGCCGGCCAGCAACAACGGCACCAGCCCGACATACGCGAGGTGTTCTTCCGGACTCGTGTGAAACGGGTCCCAGACCAGCGGCCGCCAGAGGGCGGAGCCGTGGAACAAGCGAGGCGCGACATAGCTGATCAGGTGCAGCGGAGTGCTCGCGAACCCCGAGAGGTACTCGTAATCGCGCTGGGTGGCCGCCAGCCTCGCTAGTCGGAGCGTGGGCCAGAGCTGGGCCGCGCCGAGGGGTAACACCGCGGCGAGCGCGGCGCAGGCGAGCAACGGCCCGCGCACTTCAACCGACCGCGCGGCGGCCCGTTCCCCGAGGGCCCATACCGCAATGACGAGGACCCCGGCTTCCGTGTAGAAGGCGAGCTGAAAGTGACCGGGAAGGACTTGCAACGTGAGGACCGTGGCCAACAGGATGACGTTTCGCAACGTCCCCTCGCCGCGCGCCACGGTCCAGGCCATGCCCCATGCCCAGGGCATCCAGCAGCCGGTCGTGTAGCCCCACTGGTGGGGGAGATGGATCAGGAAAAATCCACACGTCGAGAACGTAAACCCCGCGAGCGCTGCGCCGGTGGCGGAACTACCAAAGCGCCGGGCCGCCCAGAACGCCCCCAGGGCGGCCCAGGCCGTGTGCACGACCAGGCTCGCGGTATATGCCGCTTCGACCGGCAGGAGGCCGTACAGAAGCCAGTGGGGGGGATAGTAGACGCCCATCTGACTCTCGGCAAGGCCCGGGAAGCCGTAACCCCAAAGGTCGTTCCACACGGGAAGTCGACCCTCCCGAAGCGCATCATGGAGGAACGCCATCAAGCCCATTGAGAAGGACGTGACGTCGCCACCGACCGGCATCCGCCCGCCCAAGCCGAGTGGCCACAACCAGACGGCGACTGCGGCCAACATCGCCGATGCGCACAGGTAGCTCCGGCTTTGTCTCGGGGCCACGAACACTCCTCGGGGCAACTTCACGCGGACTACTTCTCTCCCGTCCCGGACGAGCGATTGTATAAATCACAAAGGATCGGCCGATAGCCCCGGACAAAATCAAGGTAATCTTTACAATATTCGGACTGGCCGGCATTCCGGCCCGCGGCCGGTGGTTGCACCGTCGATGCTATATGGCTCGTAAACTTTGTCGGACACGAGGTTTCTGTTCAATTCTCGCGAAAATCGCGAGGCCCGGACGGCATGGCACGCGAGGTGCAGAACAATACAGGCGTTCGACACGAAACGCTCTCATGCGGCTCCGCACGGACGAGAGTGGCATGGGGCAAATCACCAACGGCACTCATGGAGGAGTGAACCATGCTGGTCTTGAGCAGGAAGCTGGCGCAGAGTTTTCAGGTGGGGCCCGACATTCGAATCACGATCGTCAAGATCGACCGCAATGCGGTTCGGATCGGGATCGAGGCCCCGAACGAGGTTCAGATCCAACGCGAAGAGATCGTACCGGCCGTGTCGGCTGATGGGCCCCGCTTGAGCGCGGGCGCAGCCTGAAGCGGACGCCGAGTTCGGTCATGTCGCGGCCGTTTTCTGCGGCTGCACTACGCCGTGATCCTCCCCCCTTCGCCGTTTTGCCCCCCGACTTTTTATCAGCGACTCGACCATTTCTCCGCGACCGCCGGTTCGGCGGCAGTTGGAGAACCCGCGCCGTCGCGTTATGCTCGTGGGAGGCGAACCGTTGCGAGGCGAGGAAATGGATACGCGGTGCAAGTGATGAAGGTGGTAGTGGCGCCGGATAAATTCAAAGGCAGCCTCTCGGCTCCGGCCGTGGCGCGGGCGATCACCCGTGGCGTTCGGGCCGTCTTGCCCGATGCACAGATTGACGAAGCCCCGATGGCCGACGGGGGTGAGGGAACGGTCGAGGCGCTCGTGGCTGCCACAGGCGGGTCGACTCACGAAGCGATGGTCACGGGACCGCTGGGCGAGCCGGTTCGGGCACGCTTCGGACTGCTTGGGGACGGCCGGACCGCGGTGATGGAAATGGCCGCGGCGTCGGGGCTGGTCCTCGTCCCCGAAGGACGCCGTGACCCGCGGAAGACGACGACCCGGGGGACCGGCGAGTTGCTGCTCGCGGCCATTGATGCGGGCGCGCGACGCGTCGTGCTTGGTATCGGCGGCAGCGCGAGCAATGACGGTGGGGCTGGCCTCGGGCAGGCGCTGGGCTATCGCTTGGTCGACGACCGAGGGGCTGAGCTCGGGCCTGGCGGCGGGCAGCTCGGCCGGCTCGCGTCGATCGACGGCCGCGGGCGCGACCCTCGCCTCAACGGAGTGGAAATCGCGGTTGCGTGCGACGTCGAGAACCCGCTCTGCGGGCCGCACGGTGCCTCGGCGGTGTACGGCCCCCAGAAGGGGGCTACTCCCTCGATGGTTGCCGACCTGGACCGGAACCTGGACCATTTTGCCCGAGTGGTCGAGCGGGACCTGGGGAGAACGATCCGCGACCTGCCTGGCGCGGGTGCCGCGGGTGGGCTCGGGGGGGGGTTGGCCGCGTTTGCCTCGGGCCGACTCGAGCCGGGCGTGACGCTCGTCATCAGAGCGGTTGGATTGGCCGACAGGCTCCTGGGCGCTGACCTCTGCTTGACGGGCGAAGGGGCGCTGGACGCATCGAGCGCGTTCGGCAAGACGGCCGTCGGCGTCGCTCGCCTCGCGCATTCGTTCGACTGCCCGACGATCGCGCTCGTCGGCACGATCGGGGCCGGCGCAGAAGCCGTCCTTGACCAGGGTATCGCGGCCTACTTCAGCATCTGTAAACGCCCGATGTCGCTCGCGGTGGCGATCGCGCAGGCGGAAACGCTTTTGGAGGAAACGACCGAACAGGTCGTGCGGGCGTTCCTTGCCGGTAGCGCGCGTTTCGACTCAGTTCCCCCGGCCAATTCGCCCACTCGCGACGCCGCCGATGCTTGACAAGCCGCCCACTGGTGAGTTCGGCCTGATTGCCTGGATCCGTTCGCAAGCCGCCGCGCACGGGCGGACGGTCGTCGGTATCGGCGACGACTGCGCTGTGCTCCGGCCAGCGGCCGACCGGGAACTCCTGGTCACGACCGACATGCTGATGGACGGCCGGCACTTTCGCCTCGAACGCGATGGGGCAGAGGCCGTCGGAGCCAAAGCGCTGGGCGTCAATCTCTCCGACATCGCGGCGATGGGGGGGCAGCCGTTCGCCGCCGTCGTGGCCGTCGCCCTGCCCAGAGCGAGCGCGGTTGCGACCGCGCAGCAGCTCCTTACCGGAATGCGCCTGCTGGCCGACCGTTTTGGCGTCGACCTCGTCGGCGGCGATACGAATGCCTGGGATGGACCGCTGGTGGTCAGCATCACCGTGCTCGGCGAAGCGCTGCCGCCCGGCCCAATCCTCCGCTCGGGCGCGCGAGCCGGCGACGTGGTGGCCGTGACCGGTCCGCTCGGGGGGAGCCTGCTCGGTCGGCACCTGCGTCCCGAACCGAGAATTGCGGAAGCACAGGCGTTAATCGGGGCTGTCCCGGTCCATGCCCTGATCGATATTTCTGATGGGCTTGCGTCGGACCTGGGACACATTCTGGAAGAAAGCGGCGGGCTTGGCGCCGTCCTCGACGCGGGCCAGGTCCCCGTGCACGCCGATGCCCTGGTCATGAGCCGTTCGGACGGCCGCTCGCCGCTGGACCACGCACTGAACGACGGCGAGGATTTTGAGCTGTGCGTGGTCCTGGCGGAAAACGACTTTCAACGCGCCCAGCAGGTGCTTCCCGGCGTACGCCGCGTCGGGACGATCGTCGAGGAGGCCGGACTTTGGCTGAGAGACGGCGCCGGGACGCTCTTAGCGCTCCAGGCCCGGGGCTTCGACCACCTGCAAACAGAGGCGGC
>JARLIH010000350.1 GCA_031291845.1 Isosphaeraceae bacterium
CGCCGGCAGCGTCAGCAGGCCGGCGGGGGCGGCGGCGCCGGCGCGCAGGCGGCGCCCGCCGGCGGCGGGCCCCCCCCCCGCGCCGTCGGCCCCCCCCCCCCCGCCCCCCCCCCCCCAAACCGGGGCCAATGCCACCCAGTCCCTCCGGCTTCGCGTGAGGGACAGCCGGTCCTCCCTGCGGTAGAAGACGGATTTTCGCCGCGTCCGCGGCTACGACGTCGAGCAACACGATTAGCCCGAGCGCCAACAGTAAGACAGGAGGCAACGGCACGAGGCCAAGGAGCGAGGCCACTGGCGAGTAGGGGAGCTGGAGCGTAAGCCCGACCACCACCAGGGTGTCGATGAGTAGGGGTTGGCCGGGTCGAATTCGGTAGAACAGCCTCCGGGTCCGCACCACGAGCACGATCAATGCGGACGAGACCACACAAATCCAGGTCGCCCGAGCGGCCCCGTTTCTTCGGGTCCACGTTACATGGACAACCTCGACCACCAGCATGATGAACGACACCGGTGTCGTGTGCGGGCCGTGGGTTCTCGTAAAATTGCGTCGACCGCAACCTCGGACCCAGCCGGATGACGCTTTATGAACGCCTTCAACTTTCGCGAGCCGGTCAGCGCATGGACACACTTTGTCGGGCTGATGCTTGCGCTACCAGGCACTCTGATCCTCTTGCGGCGCGTCACCGGCGAGGCCGGCAAGCGGCTGAGCCTGCTTGTCTACGGCCTGAGCCTGATCTTCTGCTACGCGGCCAGCGCCCTCTATCACGGGGTCCGACTCCCGGCCGACCGCCTCGCGCTGTTCGTCCGCTTGGACAGCATCGGCATCTTCGCCCTGATCGCGGGCAGTTACACGCCCCTGGCCTGGAACCTGATGCGGGGCCGGTGGAGGACCTGGACGCTCTTGGCCGTCTGGGGCACGGCGGTTGTGGCGATCACCCTGATCGCGTCCGGTCGCCGGTTCTCACCCGCGATGGGAACCCGCGTGTACCTGGGGATGGGGTGGGGCGTCGTCGTGTGCTACGCCCGGATCGCGCGGGTCGTGCCGCACCGCGCGTTGTTGCTGGTAATCCTCGGCGGGTTGTTCTACAGCGTGGGGGCGGTGCTCAACCTGCTGAGGTGGCCTGCCCTCTGGCCGGGTGTCTTCGGTGTCCACGACCTGTTCCATCTGTTCGTGATGGCGGGCAGCCTGGCTCACTACGGGTTCATCCTCAAGGTCGTCGTGCCCTTCGGACGTGGGCGCTGTGAGATCTGCCGCGCGCCGGGCACCGCGACCGACGAGGCCGCATCCACCACGTCTTCCGCGCCTTGCTCGCGCGACGCCTGAATTGGAGCGATGACGTTCAGCCAGCGCCCGCCCGCGATGCCCGGCAGCGTGCGACGGAACCCCCGTGCCGCCCCTGGCACGCTTCCAGAGCCCGAGACGTGAAATCCTATGCCCTCTACCTCTAGGCTCGTCCTCATCGACCATGGGCCGTTCTCGTGCCCTGAGTCAGAAGTCCGCTCACAGACTCCGCGTGACGACCGGATGTGCGCCTCGGTGACCTCCGCGGGGCCCTAGGGCACGGCTGCTCGGCCTAGCCGCATGACATTTGGAGAAGCTTTCTGAGAATTCAAGGTAGACCATTGACACTTGGGATCATCTGGTGTCAAATGAAGGTAGAGACTGCCCACATTCACGATGGGGTGGGAAGTCAAACGTCAAGGTGGCCCTGCTGTGCGAATGTTCGCGCGGCAGGGCTTTTTTTGTTTCACTATCCAAGCAGAGGCGCCGGGTCATGTCGAACACAGGTGACAAGGTGAAAGAGGGAATTCACGACGCCGCTGAGAAGGTCAAGGACGTCGCGCACGACGTTGGCGTGAAGATCAAAGACGCCGCGCACAATGTTGCCGTGAAGACCAAGGACGCTGCACACGACGCCGGCGTGAAGGTCCACGACGCCGCGCACAATGTTGCCGTGAAGACCAAGGATGTCGTCCACAACGCCGGCGAGAAGATCAAGGATGTAAGCCGCTGAACGCCCTTGCCGAGGGCGTTCGGGGCCACGGTCTCCAAGAGGTCTCAGACCATCGAAAGGGGTCATCAATGAGTCTCGGAATGATCTTGCTGATTGTCGTGATCCTGCTCCTCCTTGGCGTCTTTCCACGGTGGGGCTATAGCCGGAACTGGGGCTACGGCCCCAGCGGCGGTTTGGGGTTGGTGCTGGTGATCATACTGATCCTCATACTTCTGGGGCGCCTCTAACAAGGCGGGTGGGGTCTGGCCGTGGCGGGTACACCAATCCTGACCGAACGGCCTGGCTGGATCGGGCTATCGCTGGAGAACTTGAGGGAGAACCGTCGCCAGGAAAGCCCGGTACTGGCGATCGATTCGGGGCCGATCAACGGCTTTTCCGCGGTCTCGCGGCTGTAACGGGCACGACAGGCTGGTCTCGCCAATCCACATCGTTCTCGTCGCGCAGCCTGGGGGGGGACCCCGCTCGCGATGAGCACCAATCTTTTCCAATGAAAGGAGAGTGTTCCATGCTCGCGTGGATCATCACATTCGCGGTCCTCGCCCTGGTCGCCGGCATCCTCGGCTTCGTGGCCCTTGCCGGCACTCTCGCCGTGATCGCCAAGATTCTGCTGTTCGTTTTCCTGGCCGCCTTCGTGATCTCGCTGATCTTCGGCAGGCGGGGGTCGGTTGGTTGATCTTCGTGGGGGTGGGCAAGCTCATCGTGAGCTTGCCCGGACAGCAATGATTCGTTGCTTCAGGGGAGAGAAACTCATGAAAGCGAGCCGTTCATCAGCCCTGATTCTCGGCCTCCTCTTGTTCCCCGCCGTCGGCCTGATGGGCTGCGGCGAGGAGTCGAAGACGGGAAGGACGGAGACGGTCACGACGCCGGGCGGGACGACCACCACGACCTCGGAGACCACGGTCAAATCAACGGGCGAGAACCCGCCGCCGAACTCCGCGGGCCAGACCGGCAAGACCGGCAAGTGAGGACGTCGCACCGATCGCGTTGAGGCGTCTCTTGTGGGCTGGCGGCGCTTGGAGCCGTCCTTCGCGAGATATTCAGGGCAGATTCCGGAAAACCGCAGGGAGAGAACCGTGGTCACGGGACCGAATGATGTCGACGAGATTTACCGCCGGATGGCGGTGATTCGGCACGAGCATCATACAAACGTGCGCGAATCGGTCGCCGGCGCGGAGGCGGTCGTCGACTGGGGACGGTACACGTGGACATATCCCTGGATCGCCCTGGGCGCAGCCGCAGCGGTTGGTTACATGGTCTACGCGAGCGGTCATCGGAAAGTCGTGACCGATACCACACGCTTGGCCGACGGGGCCAAGGCCGACGAACTGGCTGCCGGAGCCAGGACCAAGGGTGGGGAACGATGGAGGACCGGCCGGAATCTCCTGCTCGGCGCCTGGACCATCTTGTTCCCCGTAGCCGTCCGAGCGGGGCAGAACTACATGGTGCATTGTCTCGAACAGCAATACCGTTCGAGGACAGCGGGACCGGCCCGGCCTCTCACCGCCGGTCGGGGAGCGGGGCGGCCGGATCGGCCAGGTGAAGCGGTTGGGGATTGAGTCGCAGCAGCGGCCTCGATCGAAACCAAGTCTTTTTGGAGGTCCGGACGATGATCGACAGCGTTCAAGGCACGAAGTCGGAGTTTACTCCGCAACTGGATGAGATCAAGGCGATGGCGCGCCAGGACGTAGCGGTCGCGCGCGAGCGGCTGGCCGAGCGGAGTGCCATCGCGAGGGACTACGTGGCCAGGGAGCCGGTGAAGGCTCTGGGCATCGCACTTTGCGTAGGAGTGGTACTGGGATGGTTGATCAAGCGTCCGTGAACGGTCGCGGGACAGCGCGTGCGCCCGGTTCCAGTTCGGCCGGATACGACGGCGTCGCGGAGTTCGTTGACGACCTCGCGTCCCTCGCCGAACTCCAGGCCGCGCTCGCGGCCATGGACTTCAGGGATGCGGCCCGCAAGTCGGCGGTTCCCATCGCGCTGACCGTGTTGGGCCTCACGGCCGTGGTGGCCAGTGTCCCGGTGGCCCTCCTTGGCGCCGGCTGGCTGCTCGCCTCCGCACTGAAGATCCACCTGGGTTGGGCGATGCTCCTGACCGCCGGAGCGGCGATGGCCCTCGGGGGACTGGTGGCGGGGTTGGGTGGCACGCGACTCAGCCACAGCTTCGACAGCTTCCGCCGCTCGCGCAAGCAACTGTGGCTCAACCTGGCATGGATCCGGGCCGTCCTCATCACCAGCGCGCGGCCACATGCGCGGCGGCGTGTGTGATCGTTGCGGCATGCAGGACGCGGGTGTTACCAAGTTGCTCACTGAGGTCGAATCGAAAATTCACCAAGCGAGCCGGAATCGCACCGGCCGATCCCACAACGAGGAGTTCAACGACCATGGCGATCAACGTGCAGACGATTCAAGGCGAGTGGAATTCCCTCTGCGGTCTGGCAAGGCAGCGCTGGGGTCAATTGACAGACGACGACCTCCGGGTGCAAGAGGGGAATATCGAGCAACTCGTGGGCCGGATCCAGCAGAAGACCGGTGAGGGGCGTGAGGCGATCGAGCGATTCTTCTCCGAGATGACCGCCCGCGGCTCGTCGGCCGTCGCGCATGCGACGGAGGCCGCGGGCCAGTACGTTCACCAGGTGCGCGACCAGATCCGTGATCGGTACGACCGTGCCGAGGGTACGGTCCGGCACCACCCGACGGAGACGGTGCTAGCGGCCCTCGGCATCGGCCTGGTAGCTGGGCTGATCGCCGGGCTGGCGATCCGGCATCGTTGAGTCCTGTCTGATGGCTCAGCGGCCCGCCCCCTCGCGCTGAAACTTCCCGACCGTCGCACGGCGTGGGTCCCCAGCAAACCGCGCGGGCCGTTGCTTTCTTGTCCCCCCTCGAACAATCTGACATTCCTGATCGGTGCCTGCGAGCCGCCGAGGGCGAACCGTCGATCGGGCTGTCACGGTCGTTCGCGGAACCCGTTGTGTGGAGTGGAAAGCGATGTCCGAGACCTCAACCTTTCGACCGGCGAAGCCGTGGGGATGGGTGATCCGGGCCGTCCAGACGTTCCTGAGGCTCGAATTGTTCTGGCGCAACCGGCTCTGCGTCAAGCCACATGAACTTGACGTGCTGCGAAACCTGCCGCCGGGGACGGGCATCATCCTCGTCGCGAACCACGCCGACGAGACGGACTTCAAGGCCTGCCTCGAACTGTCGCGCCGGTGTGGCCGCCGTTTCCTCTTCATGATGAACCGCGCGGCGTTCGACGAGGGCTACGGGACGGCGGGCTGGTGGCTCCAGCGCCTCGGGGCGTTTTCCGTGGAACGAGGGGGCGATAACGCCGAGGCGAAGCGCTATGCCATCGAGCTGGTGCGGCAGGGGCGGGACGTGCTCGTCATCTTTCCCGAGGGGGAAATCTACTACCTGAACGACCTCGTGCAACCCTTCAAGAGCGGCGCCGCCGACATCGGGATGCAGGCCGTGATCGCAGCGCGGGAAACTCGGCCGGAGGCAACGGTCTACATTGTCCCGGTGGCGTTCAAGTACCTTTACCGCCAACCGATCGGCCCCCTCCTCGAGCGGCGGATTCAGCGCATGGAGCAGCATCTCGCCTGGCGCAAGGGAGCGGCCGCGTTCAACCAGCGATTGTCGCGCATCGTGGCGGAGCTCCTCCACCGGCATGAGCTGGCCCATCACTTGAAGGCCGGCAGCGAGCATGTCAGCGCATTGAGCCAGCGCGTCCAGGACGTGAGGCAAGCGGTCCTGTCGCAGATCGAGGGAAAATATGCCGGCCCAGCGGTCAACGCGCAGGCCCGGACAACCGATCGAGCGTGGCGGCTGAGCGCTTATCTGCGGGAACAGTTGGCCCGCATGGGGCGATCCATGGCCGACGGCCGGGCGCAGATTTTCCGAGACCTGGCGGACTTGAAGGACGTGGCCCAGATGGGTTCCTGGCAGCCGCAGTACACCGATGTGGATCCCTCCCAGGAGCGGCTGGCGGAAATGGTCCTCAAGCTGGAGCGCGAAGTCTACGGGATCCATCGCCCTCGCCAACTGGCGAAGCGGGAGCTGTTCCTTCGGATCGGCATTCCCATCGACCTCGGGCGTTTCGTCTCCGCCTACGCTCGGGACGCCGCTGCGGCACGGCATCGTATCGCGGAACAACTCCGCGATACGATCCAGGGATTGATCGATGAGATTTCCTCTACCATTTCGCCGGCGAAACAAGGCTTGCCCAAGAAGCCCATGGCAAGCGGAGGCGGTGCGGCGTGAATGATCCGAACCAGGTCGTCGTTACGGTGCCGGCAAGTCCCGACGCCGCCGCTGTGCGCAGAACTGCCGACGCGGCGGATCCGTTCAAGGTCACGCTGCTGATCTTCGCGGTCATCGCGTTCATGTACTTCACGGGCGAGGTCCTCAAGCCTTTGGCCCTGGCGGTCCTCTTGAGCTTCGCCCTGGCGCCGGCGGTGCGCCTGCTGGAGCGGTGTCGGCTGCCGCGCGCCGCCGCCGTGCTGCTGACGGTCGTCGCCGCGCTGGGCGTGCTGGTCGCCGTCGGGTTTGTCGTCGAGCAGCAATTGACCACGCTGGCCAGGCGCCTGCCCGACTACCAGGAGAACATGGAAAAGAAAGTCCACGGGCTCTTCCAGCCGGGGCAGTGGTCGTCGGGAAATCGGTTGAAAGCGATGGCCGACCGTCTGACGTCCCAAGCCGAGGGGATGTCCGCCAAGGGGGACGAGGCGGGCCGGATCCAGAAGGTGGAGGTCGTCGCTCAGCCGTCTTTCCAGGATCGGCTTCGCGCGGCGACCGGCCCGTTCCTCGAGTTCCTCGGGGTGGGGGCCTTCGTGCTCATCCTGGTCCTGTTCATTCTGATCGCCCGCGAGGATCTCAGCGACCGAATCGTTGGGCTTTTTGGCCACCGGCAGATCAGCCTGACGACCCGGACGATGACGGAGGTCGGCCAGCGGATCAGCCGATATCTCGCGACCTTCGCGCTCGTCAACTCGGGCTATGGACTGGCCGTCGGTGCGGGGCTGACGCTGATCGGCGTGCCCTACGCGGTCCTTTGGGGGTGCCTCGCGGCCCTGCTGCGGTTCATCCCCTACGTCGGTCCGGCCGTGGCGTTCCTGCTGCCGCTGGTCTTCTCCTTCGTGCACTTCCCCGGCTGGCGGCAGCCGCTGGAGGTGGTTGCACTTTTTGGAGTGGCCGAGACACTGCTCAACGGCTACCTGGAGCCGGTCATCTACGGCAAGACCACAGGAATCTCCGCGCTCGGGCTGCTCGTCGCCGCCATGTTCTGGACCTGGCTCTGGGGGACGGTGGGCCTGCTCCTCTCCACTCCGCTCACGGTGTGCTTGGCCGTGCTCGGCAAGTACGTGCCCAGCCTCCATATCTTCGCGACGCTGCTCGGCGAAGAGGCTGAGCTGGTGCCGTACGTCCGGTTCTACCAGCGGCTCGTCGCGCTCGACCGCGATGGGGCCGTCGCGGTGGTGGACGCCGCGTTCAAGCAGATGTCCCACGCCGATGTCTTCGATCAAGTGCTCGTGCGGGCCCTCACGCTGGCCGAACGCGACGCGGCGCGGGACGAGCTGGACGACGCCAAGCGGGAGTTCGTCTGGCGGATTGTGGGCGAGATCCTCGACGGCCTGGAAGGGAGGCCCGAGACGAGCGTCGTCTCCGGTAAGCTCCCGGGCGCCGGGGAATCCGAAACGGGCGCCAATGGCCCGGCCGAAGCGCCGGGGCCCGTGCCGCTCGTGGGCCTCGCCGTGGAGGACACGGCCGACGCCCTGGTGCTGCGGATGCTGGGGCAACTGCTGGCCCCGTCGGGGTGCACCCTGGAAATCATCGCCAGTAGCGCATCGTCGATGCAGGTCGTCGAGCGCGTTGCCGAGCAATCTCCCAGGCTCGTCGTCGTGTCGCACTTGCCCCCGGAGGGGCTGGGCCTGGCTCGCTACCAGGTCCGGCAACTCCGGGCCCAGTTCGCCCAGTTGCCAATCCTGGTGGGCCACTGGGGCCAGGCCAACAGCGCTTCGGCCACGGAGCGGCTGGTCCAGATCGGGGCCACCCACGTCGTGCTCACGCTCGCCGACGCGCGCGATCGCGCGCTGGAGCTGGCCTTCCCCGAGCGCAGGGCCGCCGCCATGGCCACGGCGCTGCGGGCGTAAGACGCGCAGCGGCAATGCCGCACCTCCCGGAAGCGGAGGATACCGAGTCCCCCGACAGCCGGGATCGGCATAGCGAATCGTGGCTCTGTCGGGCCACGTCCAAGAAGGTTGCGACGCGTCGTGCCTGACATGGCGGCACGACGTGTGCCACATTAAGCGAGCCTTTCCCGAAGGTCACTCGCTGGCCGCTCGCTCTGCGCGCGGTTCGAGGACCGGTATGTCAGGCGGCTGTCACGTGCCAACAGGGTCGCTCGCGAGCCCTGCCGACACGTTAAGAATGCAAACATCCGGGCGTGAGCGCCGCTGGAAACCGGCTCCCAGCACCGCATCGTGCTTAACAGAGTGGTGCCAGCGTGCGCGTTCATTTGAGATACAGCAGTAAACTCGCGGGAATTGGAGGCCAGAAAAATAAAAATTAGTAAAATATTAATTTTTGGCTTGTCTTCCCTACCAATCCAACGGTATTCCTAATTAAGAATGACTGTCGAACCGGTCAGAGTAAGCGCGTGCTTTCTCGAGCTGGGGAACTTGGGAGGTCGCATCGATGTCTTCTCTCCATTGTCAGACGTGGCGGGGGTCCCCAGCGGCGTCGAGCCGGAGCACGCTGCGCCGGAAGCGAAGCCGGAACCGCCTGGTGGTGCAAGCACTGGAAGAGTGTGAAGACCGCATCTTGATGGCGGTCGTCTCGCTGGGCGCCGCGCAGACTTTCGCGGTCCTGGGTGCGACAACGGTGACCAATACCGGCCTGACCACCATCGTCGGCGATCTGGGTGTGAGCCCGGGCACGGCGGTCACGGGCTTTCCGCCCGGGATCGTGACCGGAGGAACGATCCACAGCAACGATCCGATTGCGACCCAGGCTGAGGCTGATGCTGCCACGGCATACGGGGTGCTAGCCGGCGAGACTCCCACGACCGACCTGACCGGCCAAGATTTGGGCGGACTCACCCTCGCGCCGGGCGTCTATCACTTTGCAACCTCGGCCGCGTTGTCGGGAATCCTCACACTGGATGCCCAGGGCAACCCGAACGCGCGTTTCGATTTCCAGATCGGTACCACGCTGACGACCGCGATCGGCTCGGCCGTTCACCTGATTAATGGCGCTCAGGCGAATAACGTATTCTTTCAGGTCGGCAGCTCGGCGACGCTCGGTGTGGACACGGCGTTCGAAGGCAACATTCTCGCCTTGACGAGCATCACCCTGACGACCGGCGCGAGCATGCTCGACGGTCGCGCTTTGGCGCTGAACGGCGCGGTGACGCTCGATACCAACAGTCTCGCCGCCCCGGTCAACCCCCCGCCGGTGCTTGCGACGATCAATCCGGCATCCACTCCGGAGAACCAGGGCTCGATCGTCCTCACCGTCACCGGCACGAACTTCATTCCGTCCTCGATCGTCCAGTTCAACGGCGTCCCCCTGGTGACGACCTACGTCAGCGGTACCCAACTGCAAGCGATCGTCCCAGCCGGCGACGTCGGCGAAGAGGGGGTCGCGGCCATCACGGTTGCCAACCCGCCGCCCGGCGGAGGCACGTCCGACCCCGCACAGCTCACGATCACCGACCCGTCGGTCATCGCCACGGGGGGATTCACGCTCGCCGTGGCTTTCGGGACCCCGACGGGCCTCCAGACGGTCGCCACGTTCACGGACCCGGGCGGCGCCGAGCCGAACCCCAACGATCCCGATCCCCCGGACCTCAACGGTCACTACGCCGCCACGATCAACTGGGGCGACGGCTCGCCGAACACGCCCGGAACGATCACGTTCAATGCGGTTACGCAGGTCTTCACCGTCAGCGGAGACCATACCTACACGACGGGCTCGGGCGCGTTTCCGATCACCGTCACCATCGATCACGAAGCGTCCGCGCCGGTGACCGTGGTGAGCACCGCCGACGTGAGCGACGCGCCGATCACGGCGGACCCCGTTCCGGTATTCGGCACGGAGGGCGCGCCGCTGACGAACGTCGACGTGGCCACGTTCACCGACCCCGATCCCTCGAGCCGCGCCGGCGACTTCGTCACCACGGTCAACTGGGGCGACGGCACGACCACGGCGGGGACCGTCGTGGAGGATGCCGCGGGGACGTTCCACGTCCAGGGGAGCCATACCTACACCGAGGAAAGCGCGATCCCGATCCCGATCACCGTCTTGATCATCGATGTCGCCGGCGGACGCGCCGTCGATGATCCCACGAACAGCACGGCCACGGTCGTCAGTCCGGCGACGATCCGACAGTCGCCGCTCTTGCCGGTGGCCAGCGCCGTGGTCGCCACCGAAGGCGCGCCGCTCGCCGCGGGCACGCCGCTTGCATCGTTCACCGACACCGGCGGGGCGGACCCCGTCAGCGACTACACGGCCACGGTCAACTGGGGCGATGGAGGTCCGACCACCGCGGCGACCGTCTCGTTGCTCGGCAACGGCGGCAACTTCGCCGTGACGTCCGCGACTCCGCACATCTATGCCGAAGAAGGAATCTACGCGGTGACCGTGACGATCACGGATGCCGACCCGACGAACCTTAACGGCGTCCCGACGTCCGCGATGACGACCACCACGGCGACCGTCGCCGACGCGCCGTTGACGGCGATCGCTTCGCCGCCGTTTCCGCCGGCGGTCGAGGGGAGCGCGTTGACCGCTCAGGTCGCGTCGTTCACCGACGCCAACCTGCTTGCCTCGATCACCGACTTCACGGCGACGATCGACTGGGGCGACGGCACCCCGATCACGACCGGGACCGTGACCGGCGGCGGCGACGGGGCGCCGTTCATCGTCAGCGGCGGCCACACGTACGCCGAGGCGGGCACGTACACGATTCACACGACGGTCAACGACGACGGGGGCCAGCAGGCCTCGATGACCCTGGCGGCCGTGGTGAGCGACGCGCCGCTGAGCGGCGGCACGGCGATCGCGATCGCGGGCAACGAGGGGCAGCTCCTGAACAATATTCCGGTGGCGGTCTTCGTGGACGCGAACCCGGACGCCACGCCGGCCGACATCATCGCCACGATCGACTGGGGCGACGGCTCACCGTCGACCCCCGGGGTCGTGACGAAGATCGGCTCGACGGGAACCGGGGCCTCGATCTTCCAGGTCAGTGGCACCCATACCTACGTGACCAGCGTCGGGCTGGCGGCCACGGCCACCGTGAGCATCGCCGACGAAGACACGTTTGCCATCAACGGCGGCGTGCCGCAGATCATCCTCAACCCGGCCTTGACGATCGCGCCGGGGGCGATCGACGTGATCGCACTGCCGCTGGTGGCCACCGTGGGCGTCTCGACTCCGCCGCTCTTTGTCGTGGCGACGTTCACCGACACGACGGGCGCCGACGCAACCAGCAGCTACTCGGCAACATTGGATTGGGGCGACAGCACGAGCAACGACACGACCAACGGCCTGGTGATCGTGCCGCTCGGCGGCGACCAGTTCGAGATCGAGGCAC
>JARLIH010000351.1 GCA_031291845.1 Isosphaeraceae bacterium
CGTCACGGGCACGATCCGAAAGGCATTCATCAAGGAGGGGACTTACTATTCCGAGGCCGAGTCCGAGGGCGAAGATCCTGAAGGCCCAACGCGATCGCAGGGCTACATCGCGCACGTCGCGACGCGCGCGATTCTTCTCATCGAGTGCGACGACCCCGTGATCGGCCTGGTGGGCCTCATGCCCGTCGGGATGGGCGAGGTCTCGTCCTGCGTCATCCACCCGCGGGTGCAACCGGGCTATCGCGTCGCGAAGGGAGAAGAGCTCGGGTATTTCCAGTTCGGCGGCTCGACCTATTGCCTGATCTTCCGCCCGGGTGCGATCGCGGGGTTCGCTCTCGAAGTGCTCCCGCGGCCGCAGGAGCCGAGCCCACCACTCGTCCTCGTGGGAGCGAAGCTCGCCATCGCGAATTAGCCCTGCGCGACACCGTGAAGTAACCTTGTACGGTGGGAGCGCTCGCCCTTCTGAAGTCACAATCCACGCGCGGTCACGGTAAACTTCGAGGTGATCCTGGATGACTCGTGAGAGCAGGTTCCCGTCGTCAGGAACGAGAGTGAAGGCGCGTGATGGTCGACGAAGCCACCAGGCAGGTGCAACAGAGGGTCGACGAGATTTACCGCGCCGAGTCGCGCCGGGTGTTTGCCACACTGATCAAGGTTCTCGGTGACTTCGAGCTTGCGGAAGAGGCGCTCCACGACGCCTTTGCCGCCGCGGTGGAACAATGGGCGCGCGATGGAGTGCCATCGAACCCGCGAGCGTGGTTGGTGTCGGCGGGCCGGTTCCGGGCCATTGACGCGATTCGCCGCCGCAAGCGCTTCGATGCCTCGCTGGGCGAGGTTGCCCGGCGACTGACGGAGGCCGCGATCCCCAAGGAAACGGACGACGATGAGTGGGCCGAAGATGATCGGCTACGGCTGATCTTCACCTGCTGTCATCCCGCGCTATCGCCGGACACCCAGGTGGCGCTCACGTTGCGGGAGGTCTGCGAGCTCAAGACCGAGGAAATCGCCAGCGCGTTCTTGAGCGCACCGTCAACCATCGCCCAGCGGATCGTGCGCGGGAAGGCGAAAATCCGGGACGCCAGGATTCCTTATCAGGTGCCCTCGATCGCAGACCTCCCGGAACGGTTGGATTCCGTGCTCGCGGTCATTTACCTCGTGTTTAACGAAGGGTACTCGGCCTCGTCGGGCGAGTCGGTGACTCGGCCGACTCTCTCGGAGGAGGCCATTCGACTGGGGCGATTGCTCGTCGATCTGTTACCGGACCCCGATGCCCTGGGCCTGCTCGCGCTCATGCTGCTTCAGGAATCACGGCGCCTGGCGCGCACGTCACCCACGGGCGACTTGATCCTGCTGGAGGATCAAGACCGATCGGTCTGGAACCGGCAACAGATCGCCGAAGGCACGGCATTGGTCGGCCGGGCCCTGTCGTCTCAGCGGCTCGGTGTCTACACGATTCAAGCGGCCATTGCGGCCCTTCACGCGGAGGCGCCGAGTGCCTCCGCGACCGACTGGGCGCAAGTGGCCGCCTGGTATCAAGTGCTCACCCAAGCCCAGCCGTCCCCCATCGTGGAGTTGAATCGGGCAGTGGCCGTGGCGATGTGGCAAGGGCCGCTCGCTGGCTTGGAGCTGATCGAGGGGATCTTGGCCGAAGGCGACCTGACCGATTATCACCTCGCGCACGCAGCCCGGGCCGATCTGTGCCGGCGACTCGGCCGAACCGCCGACGCCCGCGAGTCCTACGAACGCGCAGCCGCATTGGCCAGGCAGGAGCCTGAACGTCGTTTCCTCCAGAGGCGTCTGCGGGAGCTGGGGTAAGAATCGCCAGGTGGTGCATGCAATCGCAGCCGTGGTTTGTAGGGCCGGCAATGGCCGGCACTCCAGAAGGCGCGTCGATTTCGCGCTTTCCCGAACGACTAAAGGGAAAAGGCGGCGATTCCACTTCCCCATCCCCCGTTTTGGAGGTTTCCTATGAAATACATGCTGCTGATTTACAGCGACGAGAAGGCCTGGACGGAAAGCGAGCGCGAGCACTGCTTCACCGAGTCCACCGCGCTCACGCAGGAGCTGCATGCCAAGGGCCAGTACCTGGGCGCCTCGCCATTGCAGCCGGTGGCGACCGCGACTACCGTTCGGGTTCGCGATGGTAAGCGCCTGGTGACCGACGGCCCGTTTGCGGAGACGCGCGAACAACTGGGGGGCTATTTCCTGGTCGAAGCCAGGGACCTCAATGAGGCGATCGCCATCGCGGGCCGCATTCCAGGCGCCCGCAAGGGGACCGTGGAAGTGCGCCCGGTCCTGGAACTGGCCGGGCTGCCAGCCGCTCCATAATCCATCAGTTCGCCGACACGCAACGGTGCTTGGGCAAAAGCGCGTGACTTTCACCTCTTCGGAATAAGACCGGCGGTGGTTGTGCCCCAACACCTGAGACGGCAACGGGGCGGGAAGTTCCAGGCCTTCCCGCAAGACCCGCAAGCGGGATTCATAATCACAGGGCCGATGTTCTTGGAACCGACCTCGAAGTTGTGGTATTTTGACGCCTCCGAGACTCGACCCTGGACCCACGGTTCACTCTCTTTCGCCGCTGCAGGCGGGCCTTTCTGAATTGGGGCCGGTGGCTGGGGGAGTGACTCGGTCCATTCTTTGCACTGCGCCGTGACGCAGTTGGCTCGATGCGCTCGGCATTCGCCGGTCCTCGTAGGCCGGGAACGTGGCGACTCACAAGTGCATTGACCTGACTGGGAGAGTTGCCGACCTCTCCCTCGCGGTAGGTTGGGAAGCCCCAGGAGGGTCCCGAATGAGCTCCCGCCAGCTTGTCACGGTGAACCTGGTCGCTCAAGAGGGTGAGCCAGGCAAAGAGATCTACGAAAGCGTGCTCGTGGAAGATCTTGGCGATCGATACCGCCTCGTCTGCTCCCCGGCATTCATTACCGCGCTTGCCGCCGGCGACGAGATCGAACTGACGCCGGATGAACATCCCGGATACCGGCTCGTCTCGCGCAGTGGGAACGTCAGCGTCCAACTCGTGCTGGACCGGCGCTGGCAACGCCCGGAAGATGTGTTGACTCCGGCGATCAAGGAGATCGCGGGATGGCTCGATGGGAAGCTCGAATCGGCGAACGAGTGGTTACTCGTCTACACGATCCCGGTGTCGTCGACGTTCGCGAAGATCGAGGGCGTCATGGCTTACGCCCAGCAAAAGTTCCCCGGATGCCGATGGTTCTACGGGAACGTTTACGATCCGAAGGATGGGACGACCCCCTTGAACTGGTGGGTGGATCTGAAAGAGGCAGACTTCGAGCGTCTTAGAAATATCAATCAAATGTAATATTTTGCAGATTAAATGTATGGTGTTCACCTAATTTCGGCAGACCCCGACGGATCCGCTGGGCGCAATGGCCAGAGGGAAGGTCCGTTCGTGACGCGGGATCCCCGATGGCGGCTCGCGAAACACGTCCGGGGAACATCCCTGGGGTTAACGAATCCATTCACAGTCGTACAAGCGCGGAGCTCCCACCCGACTTTCGGGGAACCGTCTCGCTCGTCGGCGAGGACAGTTTCAGAGGCCAGGCCTGAGGGACGCGCGCCCTCGGGCACGGCTAGTTCCCGTTGTTGTTATTCGGCTGCCCCAGGAAGAAGCTGATCCAGGACGGGACAGATGTTCCGCCCCCGGCGCCGGCATTAGTTCCACCCGCAGGAGGCGCTGCGGGGGGGGTTGCGCCGGCGGGAGTGCCCTGCGTGATGGGGAAGCCCAAGGCAGCTAACACCTGCGCCGCTCTCTCGCTGTAGCACCATGCGCAGATGACGCGGCCTGGACTGTTCACTGCCTGATTCAGTTGCGCCGGAGTCATTTGCGTGACGTCCTGCACCGTCACGTTCGGAGTATTACCCCATTTCGCTGCGTCCATATTGAAGAACTTCGGTTCGGCCAGCGTGCCTCCGAACTGCCCGTTTCTATTGCCATGTGTCCCCGTCAAGATTGTGACAGGATCCTGAGTAGGATTGACCAGCCCTGCGAAATCGCTCTGCCTGATCGCCGGCTTGGAGACAAACACCTCTCCGCCGTTTTGGTTCGGTACCGAATAGAATTCGGGGGCAAGGGGATCCGTACCAATCTGCCCAGGTTGGACGAAATCGCTAGCGGTCGGTACCTGCTGTCCTTGCTTGCCTACAGCCGGCCGAGTGCCTCCGGTGGGCGTCCCGACCCCATCGCTCGGCGCGGGTGTAAGGGTCCGTTGCGAGCCGCTCGGCGCCGATCCACCTTGACCAGCACCCTCCTGCGGGGCTGACGTACTGGGAGGCGGGGCTTCCGGCGGGGTTCCCTCCGTCGGCGCGACGGGTTTCGCTGGAGTTGAGGGGGGAGCCTCCGTGGTCTCGGGCGGTACAGCGACCTTGGCACCGCCACTGTTCGTGCCCGACGGCTTCACCTGCGTATTGGCGGGATTCGGGGTCGGTTCCGGCGGGGTACCCGGGTTGTTCGGACCGCCGCTTTGCCCTGGCGAGCCACGGAAGCCGCCTTCGGCCGCCATGATCCCAAGGCCGCCTCCGGATGCGGTGAGGCCGCCTAGAACGCCGAGTAATGTTCCCTCCCAAATGTTTTGACCGGTGAGGGCGGCACCGGTCGCGCCGCCGGCCCCGCCGGAGAGTCCACCACCGAACAGCGAGCCGCCGACCTTCCAGAGGGTACTCACCCCAGGACCCGTGAACTTGATGAACGGCCCGCCGATCGCACCGGCGATGGCGCCTGTGAGCGTCGCGATGCCGAGCTGCCGCCAATCGTCGGCCGTGTAGTTGTAGAACGGCCACCGGCCATGGTCGATGCCGATCGTCAGGACGGCGCCGACGGCCGCGCCGATGGCACCTGATGCAGCGCCGATGGCCATGAGCGCAGGGATGCCGAGCGCGAGGACCGCGGCCCCGGAGGGATCGCCGGTAATGAGCCCGGCGATGGCGCCGAAGGCCGCGCCGGCGACCGCGCCGCCGACGGTCGCCCCGATCGCGCCGCCCAGGGTAAACTCGTTCTTGCCGCTGATCAGCGACTTGACCCCGGTGACGACGGCGTAGCTGGCGAGCCCGAGCACGCCGCCGATGATCGCCCCGCTGGCTGTCAGCCCCAGTCCCCAGATTTCGCCACTTGGGTCGCGAACGTTCGTCGGGCTGTTACCGGCATACCGTGAGATGTTCGAGTCACCGGCCGAGAAGCCCAGCGGGTCCTGGCTCAGGAATTGGCCGGCCGAAGCGTCGTAGTACCGCGCCCGATCGTAGTACAGGCTCGTGCCGACGGAGAGTTGCTGGCCGGTGAACCCGAACCGTACCGCCAGTGAGGGATCGGTGTTGCCGATGAGGCGGCCGTATGCGTCGTAAGACAGGTGCTGGATCACCGTCGACACGTGCGTTGCCGGGTTGTACGCCACCACGTCGCGCACGGTCCCCAGGTTGTCCGTCAGCATCCAGTGCACTGCGCTCGGCGAGCTGGTGCCGGCCGCCTCCTCGGCCAGCACCTGGTCGGCCTTGGGCCCTTGCAGGTACCGCTCCGTCACCTGGCCCGCGCCGTTCAGCACGAGCGACAGGCTGCTCATCGGCGTCTGGCTCTTGCCGCCGGGCTGCGGGCCGGCGAGGGGCGAGCCGCCGGGGGCGTTCACGTAATGCTCGACCGATGTCGTGGCCTGGCCCGAGCCGTTGTAAGTGGTCACCGACGAGGCGATCTGCTGGTTAAGCGCGTCGTACGTATAGGAGACTTGCTCCGTGAGGTGGCCGGTTGAGTCCTTGTACTCGACACCGACGAGGCGGTCCCGGCTGTCCCACTCATAGTCGATCTGTTGTCCCGCGGCGTTGGTCTGGCTGATCCGATTCCCCTCGGGGTCGTACTGATAGGTCCAGGTGCCATCGGAGAGGACTTCGTTGCCCGGGCCGACCTTGTCGCCGGCCGAGTCGCGGTTACCGGCGGCGTCGTACTGATAGGACTGGCCCTGTTGGACCACCGCCGCCCCTCCCCCACCCCCGGACCCGTTACCGGTGGTGGCCCCGATGAGCTGGCCGGCGGCATCGTACTGGTAGTTCGTCAGGCCGTCCTTCGAGGCGAAGGACGCGACCAGCCCGGCGGACGTGTAAGTCCAGGCGTCGTTCGCCAGGGTATTCGCCCCCTGGGCATCCTGCAGGCTGGTGAGCTGGTCGTTCGCGTTGTAGGTAAAGGTGCTCGTGTCGACGAGCTCGGTGCCGGCCAGGTTCGCATAGCGGGAAATGGTGGCGAAGTTCTCGCCGTCGTGGTACGTGAAGTCGACCCGTTCTGGAGCAACGGGAGCACCGCCCGGAGCGCCATATTGCTCGACGCGGGTGAGCCGGCCTTTCCCATCGTAGGTGTACGACTCGATATCGTCAGGGGTGCCGTTGACGTAGGTGGTGGCCTGCGCAAGCTGACCCTGGGCGTCGTGCGTGTAGTCGATCTCGACAAGGGCGCCCACGCCGCTCCCGGACTCGACCACCTTGGCGAGGTTGCCGCTGGCGTCGTACGAGAAGAGCTCGGTGGAACTGTTGTCGGCGGCGAGGATGAGCCGGCCGCTTGAGTCGTATTCATACGTAAACGTATCTGCGATGTTACCCTGACCGTCGAGCCAGGTCTCGGACGTCATGTTGCCCTGTGAGTCGTAGCCGAAGAGGCGGACTCGACCGTCGGCGTCGGTGACCTTCGTGAGCTCCCCACTGGCGTTGTACACGTAGTAGGTGGAGTAGCCGAGGGGGTTCGTCTCGGACAGCATGTGCCCCTGGTTGTCGTACGTGTACGTGGTGGTGTTGCCGTTGGGGTCGGTGAGGCTGGTCAGGTCGCCGTTCGCGTCATAGGAAGCGCGCGTGACGTTCCCGTCGGCGTCAGTCCAGACGGCGGAGCCACCGTTGGGCCCCTGGGTGTAGGTATACGTCGTGCCGTCCGAGCCGACGCGGGTGAAGTGGTAGTAGTCGACGTGCGTGGAGTCGGCGGTACCGCTTGTCGTGGAAAGGGGTGCGGCGGTGGAGCCGCTGCCCGAGGGCAACGCAGCGGCGGCGCCGTTACTGGAGGAGAGCGCTGCACCGGCCACGGTGGACGATGGGTTGGAGCCGGAATCGGCCGAAGCGCTGCTCGTCGGTGAGGTCACGGAAACGACGGTCCCGTTCGACGCATGGGTGCTCGGCGAGGACGTCGAACGATTGTAGTCTGAAGCGGAACTTGGGGCATTCGCTGAAGTTGATCCCAAAGCCGACGAGGTGGAAGGCGCGGACTGAGAGGCAGGAGCGACCGACAAAGCGCTGGACTTCGTCGCGGCCACAGGCGGCGACGCGCTCGAGCCCGACGCGCTCGTAAGGGTCACGGTGGAGTAGGCCACGCTCCCGACGCCGCTCGATGATCCACTTTCCGTCGCGCTGGTGCTCGCGGCGTCGGCTTTCTTTGTGGTGCCGGTCGCGGCGACAACGATGTCGCTCATGGAGCCGGTACTCGTTGCGCCGCCGGCCGCGGAGGTACTGGCGCTTCCCACGGAGGTCGTCGTATTCGTGCCGGCGACCGCGGGAGAGCTCATGCCGCCCGTCGAGCCGCCCGAGAGCATGGCCATGCCGCCCATCGAGCCCCCGCTCCCCCCGCCGCTGAACACAAATCCCTCACCCGCAAAGGCGCCAGGCCCAAACCCGCCCGAGCCCGAGGCGGACAGGCCTCCAGAGAGCGGCGCCCAACCGACGCCGTTGGTCCAGTACCCACCGCCCATGTATGCGCCCCCCGCGAACCCGCCGCTGCCGGCGCTGAACGGCTGCGCGAAGTAGGCGCCGGTGTAGAACCCAGGGTACGTCACCGTCGTCCCATACCCTGTGCTGCTGCTCGACCCGTTCGAATAGCTGCTGCCCGTCGTCGAGTTGCTCCCCGAGCCGGAGCCCGAGCCGGAGCCCGAGGACGAGTAGGTGGTACTCCAGGAATAGTTGTAGTACCAGCTCGAGGTCATGCTCCCGCTGACGTTGTTCGTGCCCCAGGAGCTGGTGGCCGGCATCGACGAGCCGGACGAGTATGTCGTCGACCAGCCGCCCGTGTAGTTGTACTGGTCGTGCGTCGTCGTCGTGCCGCCGCCGCTATCGTGCGTCTGCGAGCTGTAGTTCGGGCCTGTCGAGGCCGAGTCGTCGGAGTAGGTGCCCGTCCCGTTGAAGTTGGCCGTACCGCTGGCGGTCATCGAGCCGGATGCGCCTCCGACGGTGGTCGAGCCGGAGGGGGCAAACGTTGTCGTATATCCCTCGGACCACTGTGACTGGTAGCCCTCGATGATCGACTGCGTGTAGTTGCTGTCGGCCTTCCCCTGCGAGCCGTTGCCGCCGGCGTAGTTGCCGTAGGAGTACTGCGAGTGATAAGAGCCACTGGCCGAGAAATTGCTGCTGCCGGAGGCCGAGCCACTCGCGGAGCTGACGGTGACCGTGGTCACGGAGCCGTTGGCGGCGAGATTCGAGGTCGTGTTCCAGTTGTACGACCAGTTGCTGCCGCTGCTTTGCTTGGAGGTCTGGTTGAAGTTGGAGGTGACGGAATTGCCCGAGCCGCTCGAGGCGTAAGCGTCGGAGTAGGTAAAGGTACCCGAGTAAGAGGTGGTGCCGCTGCCGCTGCCGGAGCTGGAGGCGGAGCCGGTGGTGGTCTCAGTGCCGTCGGGGTTGTAGGTGGTGTTCGTGTTGAACTTGTATCCCCAGCCATCCTGCTCCGACTCGTTCCAGTTCTGATTGACCGAGGAGTTGATCGTGTCGTTACCGCTGACGTACGCCGAGCTGGAGGAGTACGCGCCGCTCCCCGAGTACGAGTGCGTGTAAGAGCCCGACCCCGAAGCGCTGCCGCTACCGCTGGTGGGGTTCCAGTCAACTCCGTCGCTGCTCCGGCTGTAGTAGAGCATGGCGCCCGAGGAGGAGAACGCATAGGCCGACTCTCGCTCGATACCGCTGATCGAGCCGCTGCCGAGGCCGACGCTTCGCGTGTAGGCGCCGCTGCCGGAGCTGGAGAAGGTGTTGGAGGCGGTATCGGTCTCGCTGGCGGTGCCGCTGTATTGCCAAGAGCCGTCCGCCGGCAGCGTCGCCGTCGTGTTGAACTGGGCCGACGTGTTGCTCGACGCCGAGACCTGTAAAGTGCCGTTGAGCGTACCGCCGCTGATGGGATGCGAGTAGGTGCCGCTGCCGGTCGAGGCCCAACTGGCGCTGTTGGTCCCCGTGCTCGCGCCCGTACCGTTGGTGGTCCCCCAGTTCCCCCCGCTGATCGCGAAGTTGGTGATGTAGTTGTACGATACGTTCTCTTTGCCGTTCTCGGCGATGGAGCCGGAGACGTTCATGCTGCTGGACGTGTACGAGTAGGAGCCGGCACCGTTGTAGGAGTTGCTACCGCTGCCGGTCTGCGTCAGCACTCCCGAGCCGCTGACCTTCGTCCAGGTCGAGCTGCCGGGGGTCATGGTGTCGGTCCAGTTCCAGGTCTTCGAGCTGGCCGTGCCGCCTTGCGCGTTGACGGTGCCGCTGACGGTCCCGCCCGGGACGGAGTACGAGTAGTTGCCGGAGCCCGAGTAGGACCAATTGTTGGAGCTGTTCCCGGACCCGGACCCAGAGCCGCTGGTGGTGGTGAGAGAACCGTCGGTATTGAGGGTGCGATAGAGGACGTGCGACTCGGAGACGTTCTGGCCGCCACTGATGGATTCGGTGCCGGAGAAGTTGGAGGGTGAGCCGGGGCTGGAGTTGGTGCTGCCGCTCCCGCCGCCTCCCAGGGAGTAAGTACCGCTGCCGGAGTAGGAGAAGGTCGAGCCGTCGTCGGAAGTGCCGCTCCCCGAGCCGGAGACGGTCCAGGTCTTTCCGTCCGAATTCAAGGTCATGGAGAACGGGATCGTGTAGGACGTATCGCTGTACCCGGTGACCGTACCTGTGCCGTTGAGCGTACCGCTCCCGCTGGAGACTGGGGCCGAGAACGTGCCGCTGCCGGAATAGGCCCAGTGGGTTCCGGTGGTCATCGAACCGCTGCCGCTGCCGCCGGTGACCGTCCACGAGCCGTCCGGATTGGGAACCTGCGAGACGGAGTAGCTGGTCGTCGTATTGTTGTTGCCGCTCTCGTTGACGGTCCCGCTGATCGTGCCCCAGGTCGCGTTGGTCGGGCCGCCCGTGGAGCCTGAGCCCGACCCGCTCGCGAGCGTGAACGTGCCGCTCCCCGAGTAGGAGAAGGAAGAGCCGACCGAGCCGCCGTTGGAGCCGCCGGTTCCACTCCAGGACCAACTGCCGCTGCCACTACCGCTCGTGCTGATGGTGCCGGTGTAGGAATAGTTCGACCACGTGTTGCTATAGCCGCTCCCCTGGGTCGTACCGTTGATCGTGCCGGTGCCGGCCTGATGGGTGTACGTGCCGTTGCCCGAGTACGAGAAGTTCGTGCTGGTGGCACTCGTTCCGCTGCCGGTGCCGCTGACCGTCTTCCAGGTGCCGTTCGAGTTCAGTGTCTGCTGGATGACGGTCGAGCTGGCCGAATTCGCGCCGCCGCTTTCGGTGATCGTGCCGCGGAACGTGCCCCAGGTGAATCCGGAATCGTCCGCGGGCGGGTTGGTCGTGTAGGAGCCGCTGCCGGAGTAGGTCATGCCCACACCGCTCGACTCTGTGCTCGAGCCCGAGCCGGTGGTGGTCCAGGTCACGCCGTCCGCGTTCAGGGTGTCGGTGGTCGACTGGTTGGTGGTTTTGTTGTCCCAGCCGCTGGAGTTGGTGGTGCCGTTGACCGAGCCGCTGCCGCTGCTCAGAGTGTAGGAATAGGTGCCGCTGCCGGAGTACATCCAGTTTGAGGAGGTATTGGCGGTGCCGCTCCCCGAGCCGCTGACGGTCTGCCACGCGCCGCTCGAGTTGAGCGTCTGTTGGATCGTCGCCTGGTGCGACGAGGTGATGCCGCCGCTTTCAGTGATGGTGCCGCCGCCCGAGCCGGAGGTGTACGAGCCGCTCCCCTGATACGTGTAGGTCGTGCCGCTCTTGTCGCTGTTCGAGCCCGAGCCGGTGCGGTTCCAACTGCCGCCTCCCGACCCGCTGCCGCTGGCGAAGGTCTCGGTGTACGACCAGTTGGAGGTGGTATCGTCGCTGCCGCTCTCCTTGCTCGTGCCGTTGACGGTCCCGCTGCCCGCACTGCCGGACCCGCTGCCCGATGCGCCCGTCGCGCCGAAGACCGAATACGAGTAGGTGCCGCTGCCGGAGTAGCCCCAGTGTGTCGAGCCGCTCCCCGAGCCGCTCCCCGAGCCGCTGACGGTCTGCCACGTGCCACCGGGCGTGAGCGTCTGCTGGAAAGAGACCTGGTTCGACGACGCGCTCGAGCCGTTCTCGGTAATCGTGCCGGAGATTGAGTAGGATGACGCGCTGCCACTGGCGCCGGCGGTGTACGAGCCGCTCCCCGAATAGGAGGAGAATTGACCGCCGCTCGCGCTGGAGCTAAGCGACCCGGTGAACACCCAGGCGCCGCCCGAAGCCACGGTCGCGGCGGTGGTGAAGTTGAACGACCGGTTGTCGAACCCGCTGGCCTGGGTCGTGCCGCTGACGGTGCCGCTCGCGCCGTTGAGACCGCCGCCGCTCATGCTCCCCGAGCCGCTGGCCGCGCCCCCGACGGCGTAGGAGTAGGTGCCGTTGCCCGAGTACGACCAGTTTGAGGACCCGTTCCCGGAGCCGCTCCCGGAGCCGCTGGTGGACAGCCATGTCGACCCGTCACTGGAAAGGCTGAACCACTGCAGGGCCTGGAACGTCGATGCGCTCGAGCCCCCCTCCGTGACCGTTCCGGAGAAGGCCGACGACGAGCCACTGCCACTGGCACTGGACGCGTACGACCCCTTGCCCGAGTACGAGCTGAACCCGCCGGTGCTGCCGCTGGAGCTGAGCGAACCGGTGAAGGTCCAGGCGCTGCCGGACGCGAGCGTGGAGTTCGTGGTGAAATTGTCCCACCGGTTGTCGAACCCGCTGGCCTGGGTCGAGCCGCTGACCGACCCCCCGGCAATGCCATACGCATAGGTCCCGCTGCCCGAGTAGGACCAGAGGCTGACGGCATTGCCCGAGCCGGTGCCGGAACCGCTGGTCGCCACCCATGACGACCCATCGGTGGAGAGCGCGAACTGTGTTCCATACTGATAGTTCGAATTATTGGCGCCGCTCTCGACGACCTTGCCGTTGAACGTGCTGGAGGAGCCGAAGCCGCCGGACGAGCCGCTGCCGCTCGTGGACGAAGCGAGCGCATACGACCCCGAGCCCGAGTACGCGGAGAAGTCACCGCCGCTGCCGCTCGACGAGCCCGAACCGGTCGTGACCCAGTTCCCGCCGCTGATGTTCGAGACCGTGCTGTCCTGGTAGGCGTAATTGAAGAACCCGCTGGCCTGGGTCGAGCCGCTGACCGACCCCCCGGCGATGCTATAGACATACGAACCACTGCCCGAATAGGACCAGGTGCTGCCGCCGTTGCCCGAGGTGCTTCCCGAGCCCGCCGTCGGGTTCCATGCGCCGCTCGCGCTCAGGCTGTACTGGGCCGAATACTGGTAGGTCGAGTTGTCGTTGCCCCCCTCGTTGACGCCCCCCGTGAACGAGCTCGACGCGCCGCTCGCGCTCGAGAACGTCGAGTAGGAACCCCTTCCCGAATACGAGGTGAAGTCACCGCCGCTGGCCGCCGCGCTCGCGGAGCCGGTGGTCGTCCACGTCACGCCGTCGGCGTTCAACGTCGAGTTCGTGTTGAAGTTGAACGAGGTGTCCTCCCGCCCGCTCCCTTGGTTCGAGCCGCTGACGGACCCACCGGGAATGCCGTACGAGTAAGTACCGCTGCCCGAGTAGGCCCAATGGGTCGAGCCGCTCCCCGCGCCGCTCCCCGATCCGCTGGTGGCGACCCACGCGCCGCTGGCCAAAACGTATCCCACCGTGTACTGGTAGGAACCACCGCTGCCGCCGCTCTCGTTGGCCGTGCCGCTAAACGTCTGGGTTGAGCTGGCGGAGCTCAGCGTCGCCCCGTACGTCCCCGAGCCGGAGTAGGCCGAGGTGTTGCCGCCGTTGCCCGAGGCGCTCGCACTGCCCGAGACTGTCCAGGTCACACCATCGGCGTTCAAGGACCATTTTGTGTTGTAATTATAAGATGCATTTTGTGAGCCGCTGGCGGTGTCGGACCCGCTGATCGAGCCATACGTGATGGGATGGGAGTAGGTGCCGTTGCCCGAGTAGGACCAGTTGTTCCAGCCGTTTCCCCAAGCGCTGCCGCTGGAGGAGACGGCCGTCCAGGCGCCCGAGGCGCTGAGGTTGTATTGCGACGCGAGGTTGTACGACGACCCGCTCCCGCCGCTGACGCTGGCCACGCCGTTGAACGTTTCGGTCGCGCCGCTGGCGGACGAGACCGTCGTGTACGAGCCGCTGCCTGAGAAGGAATTGAAGTCACCGCCGCTGGCGCCGTTGCTCGCCGAGCCGGTGGTCGTCCAGGTTACGCCGTCAGCGCCGAGCGTCGAATTGGTCTTGAAGCTATAGAATGTGTTCTGGATCCCGCTCGCCTGGACCGTCCCGTTGATGGTGCCACCCGAGAAAGGACTGGAGTACGCCCCGCTACCCGAATACGAAAGCACGCCCGAGCCACCGCCCCAGCCGCTGGCGCTGCCGCTGGTCGCCGCCCAGGCCCCTCCGCTCCCCATGCTGTACTGGACCTGGTACTGGTACGACGAGCTGTCGTTGCCGCTCTCGCTGGCCGACCCGCTGAGCGTCTGGGAGCCGCCGCTGCCGGCGATGCTCTGCGTGTACGACCCACCCCCCGAGTACGACGAGAACGTGTCGCCGTTGCCTGTCGCCGTCGCGGAGCCGGTGGTGGTCCATGTCACACCGTCGCCGTTGAGCGCGAAGTTGACTTTATAGTTGTACGAATCGCTCTGGTCACCGCTGGCCTGGGTCTTGTCGGTGATCGTGCCCCCCGTCGACAGGTACGAGTAGACGCCGCTGCCGGAAAACGACCAGGCGGCCAAGCCGTTGCCCGAGGCCGAACCGCTGCCGCTCGTGGCGACCCACGACGCCCCGCTGGCGCTGCCGAGGCTGTACTGGATCGAGTAGCCGTACGACGACGCGTTCGACCCATTCTCCGAATAGGACCCGGAGAACGAGGACGACGAGGTGCTGCCGCTCGTGAAGTTCGAGTAGTTCGACCCCCCGGAGTATGACGACGCGTCCGTACCGCTGGCGGACGAAGCGCCACTGCCGGACGTGGTCCAGGTGACGCCGTCGGCGTTCAGCGTCGAGTTCGTCGTGAACTTCGAGGACGTGTCCTGGGAGCCGTTCGCCGAAAGCTTGCCGCTAACCGTGCCAGCGCCGGCCGCGTACCAGTACGACCCGCTGCCGGAATAGCCCCAGTGCGTCGAGCTGGTGCCCACGTTGCTGCCGCTGCCGCTGTTGGCAACCCAGGAGCTGCCGCTCACCAAGCCGTACTGGGTCCATCCCTGGTACGACGAGCCGCTGCTGCCGTACTCGGTGACCGACCCGGAGAACGACTGTCCCGAGGCGCTGCCGGACGCACTGGTCGCGTACGACCCGCTCCCCGAATAGGAGCCAAAGTCCCCGCCGCTGGCGGACGCGACGCCGCTGCCGGAAGCGGTCCACGTCACCCCATCGCTATTCAGCGTCGAGTTCGTCGTGAACTTCGAGGACGTGTCTTGGAAGCCGCTCGCCTGCATGCTGCCGCTGACCGACCCGCCGGTGACCGCATAGGAGTAGGTGCCGCTGCCTGAGTAGGCCCAATGGGTCGAGCTGTTGGCCGACCCGCTGGCGCTGCCGCTCGTTGCGGTCCGGGATGCGTCGTTGTTGATGCGGAAATAGGTGGTCTGTTGGTCCCCCGAGGCGCTTGAGCCGTTCTCAGTGATCGATCCACTGAGGGCGGGAGCCCCGCTGGCGCTGGTCTGTGAGTACGTACCGCTGCCGGAATAGGTGCCGCTGTCGTAATACGTCCGACCGGCGGACGCGGAGCCGCTGCGCGTCACGGTCCCACCGGAGCTGCTTGAAGCCGACTCCGTGAACTGATAGGAATCGTTCTTCCCGCCGATATCGGTGCTACTGCCGCTTACGGACTGCGAGAAGCCCGCGCTCGTGACACTGCGCGCATACGAACCCGATCCCGTGTATGCGACGGTGGCCGTGCCGCTCCCCGCGTCGGACCCCGACGAGGTGCCGCCGGCCAAGTTACTGGATTCGGTAATCGTGCGGTTATATTGTGAGTTGTCCTGCCAGGTCCAATTGATTGTGCTGGTCGAGCCGTCGGAGCCGGTCGTTACCTGCGTCTGCGAGCCTGTGATGTAATCGTTCAGGTAGGCGGTCAAGGTATATCCCGAGGTGGTCGGCGAGCCGCTGGCATTGAGCGTGTAGCCTGATCCGCCCCATTCATAGGTCGATGCGCCGGCCGAGCTGGCCGGAGTCGTCGTGGTGTTAAAGGAATACGAATACGTCTCTACGTCGGTCCAGTTGCCGGGGCTGACGAGAGTCGCGGTAATCGAAAACGAAGCGCTAAAGTTCGTGACGGCCGTCCAGCCGATGCCGTTGCTGTCGGTGCCGCTGGAGGAGTTCTCGCCGCTGGCGCTCTCGGTAACCGAGAAGCTGGCGGTGATGCCCGGGCTAAACGTCGTCACCGGGTCGACCGATGGACCGCTGGCCAGCACAAAGGGAATCGTGCCGAAATACGTCGCATCGATTCCCATGAGGCTCGCGCCGGGCCCGTTGGCGGCGTAGGTGCCCGCGGTCGAGCCGGAGTCGCCCGAGCCACTCGACCCGCCGCCCGGGGCGAGGGCGGGGGTCGCCACGGCTCCCCGCGAAGGGGCGGGCATGGTCGGTTCAGATCCCTTGGCGGCCGAGGAGCCGACCGCTGCTCCGAGCGCTGCGGGGTTGCCTGCCGGCGCAGCGTTGGATGGCGGCGCTGAGACCGCCCCAACCGGGTGGAAGGTCGACGGGGCCGCCCCTCCCCCCCTCGGCCCGTTGCCGGCCGCCTGCGGGGACGCGCCTGATTTCGATCGCCCCGCCGTCACCAAAGCTGTCGTCGCGCTGCCCGGCGGCGCTTCCGCCGGCGCGATCCGGGCGATGATCTGAGAGGCACTCAAGTACGACGCCGGCTGCAACGGCCTGACAGCAGCGCTCGGCATGAGGGCCTGCGACCCACCGGCGGCACCATCGTCCGCCTGGGTCCTGCTCGGCTGTGCCGTGCCGTTCGACGACAAGGGAGGCACCGCGGCGATGTTGATCGTCGAAACTCGCCGCGCAGCCTGCGGCTGCGGCGTCGCCGCGACTTCGGCCTCGGCGGCCGAACCGACGTTCCACATCGAGCCGGCCATCCAGCGCGGCTCCAAGAGCATTTCCAGGCCGACGGCGGGAGAGCAGATCCTCGGCCGGGAGTCTTTCTTCAAACGTCTGCGGATCGGGAAAGTCATGGATGCCGTCCTGCGCTGCCGCGTGTCAAGCGGTTGGGGGGCCACCTTAAGGCCAAGGCGCAGCGCCGACCAGGTGCGCACAAGCACGCCAGCCAGCCTAGGTCACCGGGTACTCACTCCTCACTCCGGCAAAACCTTTGGAGCAACGAAGCGAGCCTAGCCCTAAGGACGTTCTTTTCGGTGGACGACCCAGCATCGAGCATCAAGAGGCGAACGTCACTGCAAGGCCGAGATTCAGGTTCCCTAATGCCATCATCAACGGCCGCATTGCCTGCCCCGCGCCAGGACGACGGAGCGAACCCCGGCGCAGAGAATCTCCTCTCACAAGACCGCCCCCGCGACACGACCGAGTCGCCGAAGTAGGACGGGACTGTTACGCTTCGTCGGCCGCCATCTCAGCGTCGTTGAGATGGACCGGACCAACGTTCCGAGTCACGGACGAAACGTTGAGCGAACGCAAATCAGAGGGACGGGCCAAGATGACACGAGCCTGTCCCTACATCTGTCGAGTCAGATCAAGATCCGAACCAGATACGCACAATCACGCGTGTCGGAAAGGAGCCGGGAAAGGGCGATGAAGAGCTGCGCCTTCGTGCCGAATCCCCGCACGTTTCGGGCACGGAGAGCGAGATTAGTCACCGGGAGAAGAAGCCGTCAAGGAGAAAATCCTGTTATTCTCAGAATCTTTGCCGATCCCGCCTCAACATGGCCCTTCATGATGTACATCGGGGGATTTTCCTGATCCCCGCACCAAGAAATTGCCTAAGCGGCCATTGGTGACGACCGGAAGCCGGCGGGTCCCTGAAAGGCGTTCGAAGCCGCGTCATGATGACGAGCCGTCATCAACGCGACTCTTGCGAGAGCGATTCGTCTCGCAACATTGAGATTATAACAAAATTATATTATACATATCTTGAACTATCGGCGATTTCGTGGACGGGTGGTGTCGTCCCCGATTCGCACACGGCCGACCGCTTTGCACAACGCTCAGGAAGGAGTTGACCGGCCTGGATGTCACCCCTAAAAGCGCAGCGTATACGTTCGGTAGCGAGGGTGGTCGCCGCCGGCTTCTTCCCAGCTATAGCCGTACCGGCCCCAGTGATAGAGCCGGAACGACGCGTCGGCCACGGGTACGACACCGATGAGACCAAGCCGGTGGCTGAAGGCCCAGTCTTCGCCCAAGTAGTGCAGGCTCTCGTCACCCATCGGCACGATCATCGGGTGGAAGAACGGCCACACTCCTTTTCCCCACCGCGTGTTGCACAGGGGGAGCCTGAGCTCGGCGATCATCCTCCAGAGCACTTCGGCCTTGATCCGGAGAAAACCGGTCGCCGCGTACCGGAGCGGGTACGCACCCGAGTCCTCCTGGCCGAAGGTGACCTCCGGGACCCCTTCGGCGAAGACACTGGTCAGTTCGCGGCGCGCCTTCTTGGAGTAGATACCGGCGATGACGGGTTCGGGCCTGGCCAGAAGCCGCAGCGCATCGAGCGGGTTGAACCCCATGTCGGCGTCGATGAACAGGATGGATTCGGCCCCTTGGTGGAGCGCCTCGGACATCATCTCGTTGCGCGCCACGTCGATCTGAGAGCTGCCGATGCGACGGATGACCTGCACGCCGAACCGCTCGAGTTGATCCAGGTTCTGCTCGCACTCGGGTTCAATCCCGTTCAGGTGAGGAACCAGGACCGCGGCCTTCGCGCGCTTCGGCGGAGACGAAAGGAGAGGCAAGCACCACGGGCGCAGCGCGTGCACGAGTCGCGCGTACTCGGGCTCGAGGGCCTCAGGCGCCCATCGGCGCGCTTCGGCCAGGGCATGCCGCCTCTGTTCCGCATAGAACGGGCCGTCGTCCCAGAGGCGAATGACCGCCTCGACCCAGGCGGCGACCTCCACGAGCGGAGGCGAGACCCGCAGGGCGGGGGTCAACCGGCCAGGCAAAGGGAGTACAATCCCGTCGGGCCCCAGGACCTCGGCCAGGTCACCTCGGTCCGAACCGATCACGGGAATACCGTTGACGAGCGCCTCGATCGCGATGAAACCGGGGGTCTCCCAGCCGAGAGTGGGGGCCAGCAGGACGCGCGTCTGGGACCAGAATTCACGATGATCGGGGGAGTGCGGCTGAACCGTTATGTTCCCGAAGCGCCCCAGGTCGACCCCGGCGGCGGCGAGCCCCTCAACGGTCGCCGTCCGCTCGACGATCAGGAGACGGATGTCAGGCCGGCGCCGGCCAAGCTCCTCGGCGATGCGGGCGACCGCGTAGACCCCGTTCTCGTAGGTTGGGTCGACAAACGTCAGGTAACCCGGACCATTACGCTCGGCCCGCACTCGAGCGTGATCGACGGGCGGCGGCAACGCAGTACACGACAGCCCCAGCGCCTCGTGCATGTAGCCTGCGGCGTACCGCGAGGGGGTGAGCACTGCGTCCGCGTCGGCGAAGAAGACTGGGTCGCGATAGGGGAAGCGGTCGAGCCGGTCAACCAGGAATGCGCTCGCGACCCCCCGCGCCTTCGCCCGCGCCATCACGTCGCGCGCCAGCCACGAGGCGCCGGCGACGAGCACAACGTCCGGCAGCGTGCGTGAGGCCATCGCTTCGAACAGGCGGAGAAACGACTCACGCTCGGCCTCGTCGGGCTCGTGAGAACGCGTCGATAGGCCGACCGGGAGGGTGACCGACACCCCCTGAGCGCGACACCGGAGATGAGCCGGCTCTGCGCCTGCGGTGGACGACGATGACTCGGGCACCAGGTTCCGCTCGGCCAGCCAGTGGGCGGGCTCGACCGCCGGCCCAGGGTCGAGTGCCGATCCGCTGAGCACCTCGACGGCCAGTCCTTGCCGTACCAGTACTTCCATCACCACTCGGCGGGCGACCGCAGCACTGTCGCGCTCCAGGAAGTAACCGTCGGGGAAGACTCCGAGCACCCGGCGCGCCGGCGCGATCGCCCCTTCGACGCGCATCGAACCGTAGTAGCTCAGCAGGTCGGGCTTGAAGGAATCCAGGGCTTCCTTGTTCGCGTGGCAGAAATGGCGCAATACCACCGGCTCCCCGTCGAGGAGCACCGGGTCCACGTACGGTCTACCAGTCTTCTCGAGATACCGCTCGTGGACGAAGCAGTGATACTTCGCCTCGATGTCGAGAGTCGGAACATCCTCCTCGTAGATGACCGAATTGATGATGGTCTGTTCTCCGAACTGGAACCGTGTCTTCAGCGTCTCGTAGAGCGCTGAGGCCCGCGCGCCAACCTCGGCGGCCCGCGCGCCCAGCGCGAGCAGGACACCGGTGTTCAAGACCGGCCGGTCGCGCCACTGTTCGCTATTGGGAAACTCGGCGGGGATCTCCGAGTTTTCCCAGGAGCGGTGCACGGGAGCCATGAAGAAGCGCTCGTTGTCCTCCTTGGCGATGCCGATCGGCCGCCCCGAATTGAGGAACCGCTCGATCAACGGTTCGAGCGAGCCCATAATCACGCTGTCGCCGTCGAGATAGAGCATCAGGGTATCGTCGTTCGGATAGTGTGCCAGGGCCAGGCACCGCGCCTTCGCCGAGGGGATGTGGCGGCCGGTCCCGTGGAAATCCTCGCGGGGATAGCGCACGATCCGGGCGAGGCGGCTGAGCGCGCGGGCTTGCTCGGGGGTCATCCCCACATCCATGACCAGCACCGGCCAGCCCGGGTTGTGCCGCAGAAATGAATGGAGCGATATGATTGTATATTCGAAATAATTAGAGTCGGTGCCGAAGACCAGGATTCGGTTCACGGCCGTGGTCCCTCATGCAGGTCTTGATGAGCGGCTCTGCACGGACCGGGGCAACCCCTTACACCCGGTCCAACCTCGCTCAACGATCTTAAGCGGGGGACGGCGTCGCCTCAAGGAGAACGCCTCGGGGCTTTGTCGACACTCGCTCACCGGCAGGACGGGGCCTAAATACCGAGGGAAAGGCCACTAATCGCCGCAGCACGCGGTTTGCGCTCGGTACTCGCCAATGAAGTGAATTCCACAGTATTTTATTGAGGAAACCGTTCCGGCGAATAAAGATTTCCCGCTGGCAGAGGTGTTCGGTGGCCCGCTGCAACCCTATCCGGGCCCAAGATCGAAGCAGACCAAATCTCGGACGACACGGCCTCTTGACCCATGCATAACTTCGGCGACAATGGTGCGGGGTTTGGCGAGCGCGTCCACTGCAACTGTCCCATCCGGATTCTGAGCTTTTCACTTCGATTGCCGGCCGCGGCTCGCCGAGGTACGTCTCGGCGCGACACCCGCGACGGCGGCCCTTGAAGCATTACCCTGGCTTCTCGAGTAATGACGCATGACGCTGAGCAGCTACGACGAGGTGCCCTACCCGAGCTACCCGTTCCCCGAGACGCAGCCGGCCCACCTCGCGACGGTCGCCCGGCTCTTCGGCGTTCCCGCGCCGGCGCCGGATGTCTGCCGCGTCCTCGAGCTTGGCTGCGCCGCGGGCGGGAATCTTATCCCCCTGGCCGTTGCTTGGCCGCGGGCCTCCTTCATTGGGATTGACCTCTCTGGATATCAGATCGCCGAGGGACGGGAGCGGGTTCGACGGCTCGGGCTGGACAACATCGAGTTGCGGCACGGCGACCTATCCGACCTCGACTCCGGGGCCGGAACCTTCGATTACATCATCTGCCACGGAGTCTACTCGTGGGTCGCCAGGTCGGTGCAGGAGCGCATCCTCGCCGTCTCCCGCGACCACCTGACGCCTCATGGGGTCGCGTATGTAAGCTACAACACATATCCAGGATGGCACTTGATGTCGGCCATCCGGGATATGATGCTCTACCATGCCGGGCGGTTTGCGGCGCCCTCGGCCCGGGTGACACAGGCCCGGGCGTTCCTCGACTTCCTCGCCCGCTGGAGTCCCGCGCGCGACGACGCGTACGGTGCATTGCTCAGGGCCGAGGCCGCCTCACTGCGGCAGAAGTCCGATGCCTATCTGTACCACGAACACCTCGAGGCCGTGAACGATCCGATCTACTTCGCCGAGTTCGTGCGGCGAGCCGAGCGGGCCGGCCTGAGCTACCTGGCCGAGACCCAAGTCCGGGTGATGCTCGCCTCCGACCTCCCCCCCGAGGTGCAGGAGAGCCTCCGCTTGCTCGCCCCCGACGTGCTCGACCTGGAGCAGTACCTCGATTTCCTGAGGAATCGCACCTTTCGGCGAACGCTCCTCTGCCGCACAGGAGGCGCCATCGACCGGTCGCTGGGCGGCACGGCCGTTGAGGCAATGTACGTCGCGTGCACCCTGCGGCCTGAGCTGGAGACGGTCGACCTGGCGGAGGGGGTCGAGGCCTGGTTTGTGGATCCCGGCGGCGGCAGGCTGCGGACGACCGACCGGGTGATGAAAGGACTCCTCCTGACCCTCGGCGCGTGCTGGCCCCGCGCAACTCCCACGGCCGAGCTACGGCGCGAGATGGCCGCGTGCCTCGCGCCGCTCGACGAGGCCGTCCGGCGGGAGTTGGGCAGCGCCTTGTCGCGGCGCCTTGTGGACTATTACCTCCACGGAGTCATCGAGCTGCACGTCGTGCCCCCGCCAGTCGGAATCGCCGACGAACGGGCCGAGGCCAGCCCCCTGGCCCGGCTCCAGGCCGCCGAGAGCGACCGCGTGACGAACTTACGCCACCAAGTGATGGCGCTGACGGTCGAGGAGCGGCGGCTGTTGCCCATGCTCGACGGCACCCGGACGATCGCAGAATTGGCTCCTCAGAGCGCGGCGGATGCCGCTGCCGCTGTGCGGCAACTGGCCGCAAAGTCGCTTCTTCTGCCGGCGCGGTGGCACTGAGGGGTCTCGTCGACCCCGTGGTGGACCCGGCCGGCCCGGTTTCCTCTTCAGGGCGAAAGTCGGAGGCGCTATGACTGGCAGTACGATCCTCGTCGTCGGCACCGGCCGTTGTGGCCTCCTCTCGATGGTGCACCTCCTGAACCGACAACCCGACACACGAGTCTCGCACCAGGAGCCCCCTCGCCTTCCCTGGGTGCAGCCGCCGGGGCGCCAGCTCATGCGCGAGCGATTTCTGCGCATGCGCAAACAGCGGAACTCCCCTCGCGTCGGCGACGCAGCTCACTTCTATCTTCCGTACCTCGAGGAGGCCATTGCCGCCGAACCCAATCTTCGTGTCATCGGCCTGAAGCGCCCGTGCGAGGAAGTCATCGCGAGCTTCTGCCGCTGGGCCGACAGTGTCTTCCCGCTGCCGACCGTCCCGTGGGCCAGGGTGCCGGCCCCCAACTGGCACCACGACCCGATCTGGACCCCGACGTTCCCACAATATGACACCCAGGATCGGGCGCAAGCGATCCGGCTCTACTGGCAGGACTATTACGAGGCGCTGGAACGCTTGGCCCAGCGCCACCCCGAACACATCCGGGTCTTCAACGTGGGCGATGCCCTCGACACCGAAGCCGGCCAGCGCGAGGTGCTGACGTTCGCCGGTTTCTCGCCCGAGCGCCAGCACACCGTCGTCGGGCTCCGCGCGACGCCGGCGCGCCCTCCCTTGGAGCGGCCCCAAGCTCGGCGCACGTCGAACCACCCGCTCGACCCCGGCCGCTGCGCCGTGCTCGTGCCCTTTACCGGCTCGATCTTCCCTCAGTGCGAGCGGGCCCTCCAGGAGCTCGAGCGTCGGGGCTATCACGTCCGGCGCGTCGGCGGCTACGCGGCGATCGATCAGGGCCGCAACCAGATGTCTACGGACGCTCTCATCGATGGCTTTGAGGAAACCATGTGGATCGATGCTGATGTCGACTTCCACCCCGACGCCGTCGACCAGCTTCGCGCCTGCGGAATGCCGATCGTCTGCGGGATCTACCCGCAGAAGGGCAAACGCGCACTCGCCTGCCACATCATGCCCGGGACCCCGAGCCTCGTCTTCGGCCGCGGCGGCGGGCCGGTTGAGATCCTCTACGCGGGCACCGGCTTCCTGCTCGTCCGGCGCGAGGTGTACCTCACCATGCAGAAGCAGTTGCCGCTGCCCGTTACCAACGAGCGTTTTGGCGCGCCCATGATCCCGTTCTTCCAACCCGCCCTGCATCCGATCGAGGACGGCTCCTGGTACCTGGCCGAGGATTTCGCGTTCTGCCAGCGGGCGCGCACCTGCGGGTTCCGCATCATGGCCGACACGAGCATCCGGCTCTGGCACATCGGCACATATCCCTACAGTTGGGAAGACGCGGGCATCGATCGCGAGCGGACCGGGTCGTTCACGCTCCACTTCCCGGAGAAAGCGCCCGATGAGGTACTGCCGCCATCCCTGCAGTGGGGCGCGGAGCCCTCGTCGGCGACCTCGCAGAACGATCCGCCCGGTACAGAGGCCAGAACGCCACAAGGGAAACTCTGAGTGAGGTTCTTTCGCTATGAACGCATCTTCCGGGTCTGAGGGACCTTCGCCGGTTTTCACTTCGTCACGCGGCCGATTTAGCGTCACGATGCCGGGCTGGCCGGAGGAAGGATACCAGGTCTTCGAGACCCCGGCCGGGCCGGTCCAGGCCATAACCCATGGCGTTCAGTCGACCGCCGGCGCGTACGTCGTCGTCTACGCCGACTACCCCCCGGACCTCTTGCGGGGCGACAATACCGAGGTCGTGCTCAACGGTGCTTGTCTCGGCATGGTGATGAACGTGCGAGGAATCATCCGGTCCTGCCGCAACGTCGAGCTCGGGGACATCGCTGGTTACGAGCTTGAGTACGAGTTCCCTCGCCAGGTCGGCACCCCAAGAGGGTACGGTAGGGCGCGCGTCTTTCTAATCCAAGACCGGCTCTACCAGGTGTTCGTCATCGGTACGGCGGAAATGGTCGAATCGGCAGCCGCCCGTACGTTTCTCGAATCGTTCCGAATCGAGGGAAGAGCACCGATCGTGATTGCCGGGTCGTACCCCATCGGCCCCACTCGGCCAGGCGGTTCCCAACAAAGTCTCAAGTCATGAATGTGCTTCTGCGCTAAGGCACAGGGTGGAATTACTCCCAAGTTTTGTGTTCGCCCCGGCTCTCGACGATCGATCCGCATAACAAAACGGGAAGCCATTCCCGGCCTGTTCCTCAGCGCCGGACCTGCGCCAAGATGCGGTCGGCCCCCTTCTGGCGGAGTTGCTGGGCGACGTGCAAACCAAGGCCCTCCGGGTCGTCCGCGGGGCCGCTCAGAGCGGCGAAGAGTTGCTCGCGGCCGTCGGGGTCGAACAGGGCGATATCGAGGCATAACTGGCCGTCCGCGCTGTCTCGTCCCCAAGCGGCCAGGGGGATCATGCAACCCCCTTCCAGCTCGGCCAAGGCACGCCGCTCGGCGAGAACCGCGCGGCGCGTGGCAGCATCGTTCAGGGGGGCGAGCCGGGCCAGCGTGTTCGCGTCGTCCGCCCGGCACTCGATCCCCAGGGCCCCCTGCCCCACAGCCGGCAGGAACCGCGGCGGGCCGAGACGCTCGGTGATGTGCCCGTCGAACCCCAAGCGGCGCAGTCCGGCCTCGGCCAGGACGACGGCGTCGAGCTTCCCCTCCAGCGCCTGGTTCAAGCGCGTCTCGACGTTGCCGCGAATCCCGACCACGTTCAAGTCGGGGCGCAGGTGCAGGAGCTGGGCCCGGCGGCGGAGGGAACCGGTGCCGACCGTCGCGGCTTCAGGCAGCGCATCGAGCGTGCGGTGGACCGGGGCGATCAGGGCGTCGGCGCTCTCCTCGCGCGCGGGGACGGCGCCGAGGGTCAAAGCATCGGGGCCCTGGGTCGGCAGGTCCTTCAGGCTGTGGACGGCGACCTCGACCGTGCTGTCGAGCAGGGCCCGTTGGATCTCCTTGGTGAAGAGCCCCTGGCCACCGATCGCGGCCAGGGGAGTGTTGCGGTCGCGGTCCCCCTCGGTCTTGATCTCGACCAGGACCACCTCCAGGCCGGAGTGGAGCGCGCGGAGGCGATTAGCGACCCAGTTCGCCTGCCAGCGGGCGAGCTGGCTGCCGCGGGTTCCGATCCGGAGAGTGCTCGACGATGACGGCATCAGACTTTTCCTTCGGCACGGCCGATGACCACGGCGATGACGCGTGCGGCCCCGGCCCGTTTCAAAGCCCGTGCGGCGGCCCCGCTGGTCGCACCGGTGGTCAGGATGTCATCCACGAGGAGTACGGTGCGGCCTCTCAACACGATCTCAGCGCCGCGCCTGGGACGGAACGCGTCGCGCATGATCTGCGCCCGCTCGGTCCGGCCAATGGGGGCCAGAGGGGGAGTCGCCACCACACGCCGCAAGGGGCGCACCCCGCACAGAGACAGGCGCCGGGCCAGGGCCGCGGCCAGAGCGTCGGCCTGGTTGTAGCCGCGACGCCAGTGGCGTCGCCAGTGCAAGGGGACCGCCGTCACGCAGGCGTCGGCCGGCAGCGGTCGCAGCGCGCTGTGGGCCTCGAGCAGAAGGTCGACGACCCAGGGGGCAAGCCACGCATTCCGCTCGTGCTTCAAGCGCAGGCAAAGGTTCCGGACCGGCCCCTCGTAGCGCCCGAGTGCGATTGCCTGATCGAACCCCAGGGAGTTCCCCCGGCAACGGCCGCAGCCCCCTGTCCGGTCCGTGAATGGTCCGACCGGCAGAGCGCAGCGGTCGCAGACGAGACCCTGCCCATCCAGCAGCTTCCGCCGGCAGTCCACGCAGAAGGGAGCACCCTCCGCCGGTTCGCCGCACTCCACGCATTCCCAGGGGAACACGAGAGCCTCGACCGCCCGGCCACACTCGGCCAGCCAGTGGCGGACCCGTCGCGCATCGAACACGTCCCCTGCCCCCGCGCACGATCGAGAAGGCCCTTGCACCATCATCAAGGGGCGCGCTGGCCCGTCCTGAGATAGGGCTCGAGCTGCTCCCGCAGGTGGGTGCGCGCCCGCGCCAACAGCGACTTGACCGCCGCCTCCGATCGCCCCATCACCTCGGCGATCTCGGCGTAACTCATCTCTTCGAATTTGTTCAGGAGCACGGCAACCTTCTGGTCCTCTCCTAGCCCCTCGAGCGCGTCGCGCACGACGTCCGCCAGCTCGACCTGGCGCATCTGGGCCGAAGGGGTGCCATCGCGCGCCAGGGCTCGCTCCCCCACGGGCCGGACTTCGAGCGAAGCCGAGCTCTCTCCGCCACCACCGAGTGCGACGGTTGGATTCCGCCCCTTCCCCCGCAGGTGGTTGAGCGCCAGGTTGTTGGCGATCGTGAACAGCCACGTCGAGAACTTCGCCCGCGGGCGGTATCCCTTCCGCGCCCGGTAGATCCGCAGGAAGACTTCCTGAGCCAGATCCTCCGCCTCCTCGGGCCGGCCCACCAGGTGAGCTAGGACGCCGACGAGCCGGTGCTGGTAGCGCTCGACCAAGACCTCGAAGGCCCCCTGGACGTCGTCGCGCACTTGAAGCATGAGCCGGACGTCGGGGTCCCTTGCTTCGAGCTGCTGTTCCAGGGTGTCGGTGCTCACTCCCGCAGCCCTCCTGTCGACCTGCCCTGGGCAGTTCGTCCCTGAATGGATGATACAATACAATGACCGCGGTTGTCGCGTTCATACCGTCGAACGCGCGGCGGCCGGCTCTTCCAGGCGCCGGCGCAGTTGTCCGCAGGCCGCGTCGATCTCCCTTCCCTTCGTCTTCCGAACGCTGACGCTTACTCCGCGCGACCGCACCGTCTCCGCGAACCGGCGCACCGCCAACGGTGAAGGACGCTCGAACGGCACGCCAGCCACCGGGTTGTACGGGATCAGGTTCACGTGAGCCTTCCGCGCTGCGAGGAGGTTGGACAGGGCGAGCGCATCCTCGTGCCGGTCGTTCACCTCGCGTAGCAGAACGTATTCAAAGGTAACCTGCCGACCCGTCTTCTGGAAGTAGGCATCGGCCGCCTCGACCACCGCCGAGAGTCCCACTTTCTCATTAATCGGCACCAGCTCGTTGCGCAACGCTTCCGTGGGCGCATGCAGCGAAACCGCCAGGTGATACTGCCGGTCCAACTCCGCAAGTTTGCGCATCTTATCAGGAAGACCAACCGTCGAAATCGTGACCCGCCGCTGGCCGAGCCCGAGCCCTTCAGGCGAACAGGTCCGATCGAGCGCCGCGATCAGGTTGTCGAGGTTGGCCAGGCTCTCTCCCATCCCCATGATCACGACGTTTGTCAAACGTTCGTGGGGGGGCAAGAGGTTCCGCAGCCGCAGCACTTGCTCGAGCAGCTCGCCCCGCGTGAGGTTCCGCTCGACCCCCTTCAGGCCGCTCGCGCAGAAGACGCACCCCATCCCGCACCCGACCTGCGTGCTGATGCAGATCGTCCGCCGTTCCTCTTCGGCCATCAGGACGCACTCGACTTTGCGCCCATCGGCGCACTCAAGAAGCAGCTTGTCGGTGCCGTCCGGGGCAATGTGACGATAGGAGACCCGCGTCTCAAACACCAACCATTCGGCTTCGAGCCGTTCCCGCAGGCCTTTGGGAACATCCGACATTCCGTCGAACTGCTCGGCCCGGCGTTCGAACACCCAGCGCAGTACCTGGCGCGCGTGGTAGGCAGGGTGCCCCTGCTCGACCACCCAGGCTGTGAAATCCTCGGGGTTGGCATTTAACAGCGGTCGTTTCATCAGCGTCGGTCGGGCCAGTGGCAGGGGGCGTGTTTCGTTAGTATCGGTGCGCGTCTTGATTCTATCAATCAACCGCGGTCTGAGCCACTCAAGGGGGTTAGTCCTTCGGCCCACACACGGTCGTTCGGGGCAATGGGCAGGCTGGCCGGCAATGGCATACCGTAGCGCATGACTCGCGTATATCCGCCTCGGTCATAGGTCATTGCGAAGGCTTCGGCCAAATCTAGCCAAACATCAGAATCGGGTGGGCGCAGGGGAACCGGCAAACGCGGCAAAGGATCGTGGACCGTCCACGAATAGACGTCGCCGTAGGGACGCTTGCCCGCACGGGCCACGATGACGTAGTAGTCTCCTGGGGGCAGTGGGCGCTCCATCGGTGCTCGGGTGCCGCTCAGGAGCAAGTCAACTTCGACAAGGTTAACCGGCTGGTCGATCAAAGCATCGCGCTTGGCCAGGTAGTCATGGCGCCCCGAGCCGCTCTTGTTACTCGGTGACAGGATCTCGACCACGGTAACCAGCTCCATCTCGGGCAGTTGATAGATCTCGATCCAGGTCTCGCGCACTTCCACCGTACGCTTGGCCAGCGGGATCGTAATGGGCTCGATAAGCCCGAGAGCGCCGGGAAGGGGCGGGGTCGACGAAGGGCGATGACTCGCGCCTTCCTCGCGGCCGATGAACACGTCGGGAACGCGCTGGGAAATCGGCTCGTCAAAACTCACGAGTGCGATCCGCTCGTCAATCTGGGCCACATAGCCCTCGGGCAAGTCGCGGTTCAGCGCCTCGTTACAGTGCGTGATGAGCGCGTTATGAAAACCCGGCCAACGCCCTTGTGCCTCGAGGTAGGGATCCATTCCGGGAAATGGGCTGGGCATAGCGCACACCCTTTGTGAAAAGCGTCTTCGGCTATCGTACCTGAGCCATGGTACGTTTCCCAGATCGACATGCGCGAGAGCCTCGAAACCCAGGGCGCAATGAAAAACCGCCCGCGGCCCCTTGCGGGACTGCGGGCGGCTAGGAGTGAAGGATTCCGGCGATAACCGACTTTCGCGCCAGAGGCACTATCATGGGCCTGGCGGGCTTAACGGCCGTGTTCGGAATGGGAACGGGTGGGACCCCGCCAGTATGGTCACCGGAAAAGCCCCCGGCGGGCGGTCA
>JARLIH010000352.1 GCA_031291845.1 Isosphaeraceae bacterium
AAGGGAGCGAATCGCGTCCTGTGTCGTTTCGTGGTTGCGGTCATTTCGCGGGTAGTCGGGCCGAACACAACACGGGATGTGGTTCCCGGCCGATCCCTGAGCCGTGAACGTTCCGGGACCGTCGGCATGCCGCACAAGGGCGGCTGCCGGACGAAACCGGTTGCTCCTTTCGCCCTGCGCTGAGTCCAGCGAACCCTCAGAGGTAGCCGGCGCGATGACCCGATCGCGTCCGCGCTGGCGACTTGCTGCGCATCCGGTCGGAACTACCCATTCCGGTCGAAGTCACGAGGCGCTGTGCCGCACCGGGCCCGTCACTCGAGGGCGAAAAAAAGCGAGCGCACAGCCCACTACGGCCGGCGCGTTTGCCCTGGGGAGAGGAGTGTGCGAGTCAGTTCGACATCAATCAAGATGAGCAACCTGTCAACAAATTGCAAGAATTTTCTCCACGAATTCTTTACGGGCATGCGGGCTTTTCCTGAAGTGTTTTGGCAGTAGGAGTTTTCGCATGTGTCCTCCACGTGCCAGGGAGGGGATCGCCCTCGAAATAGATCAAAGGCCCGCAACAAGGCTAAACTGGTCGGTCGATTAACCCCCCCCCCCGGCCCCCCGTTCGTAAGGGGGGAGTCATGATATTCCCCCCCTTACGAAGGGGGGGCCAGGGGGGGTTCTGGGCCACTCGGTCGGGACGTCGATAACGCAGATTTTCACTCCGTTCTAGCCCTGTTGCGGGTCGTTGAAATAAATTGCGCGGGCGCGCGGGGCCGTAGCGGCGGCCGCTGGCGTGGGAAACGGTATTCGCACGCCCGAGGAGCCCCGACGTGGGGTTGCGAGTATTGCGCTTTTCCGCGCGGGAACTTTCTGATCATCTCCTCGGGTGAGAGCGCGAGTTGAGCCCTTCGAGAGGCCGGGTGTCCTGGAACGGTGAACCGTCTTACGACCCCCGGCTGGTCGCTTTCAACGCGGACAACGGGGCGATAAGATGGCGGCTTACATGGCTGACACACCCTGACATCGAGCGAGAGCGAGACCCATGTCCAGAACAGCCCGGTCGTTCGGGATCATCTTGTCGCTGGCCCTGCTGGCCGGCGCGCGTGCACAAGCGGCGGACCCCTGGGTTGTCTATGAAGGGGGCGACGGACCCGGGCGCGGCAAGCACGTCGTCCTCGTGAGCGGCGATGAGGAGTACCGTTCCGAGGAGGCCTTGCCCCAGCTCGGCAAGATCCTGGCCGAGCGCCACGGGTTCAAGTGCACGGTGCTGTTCGCCATCGGCAAGGACGGGTCGATCGACCCCAACCGGAACGACAATATCCCGGGGCTCGAGGCGCTCAAGACGGCCGACCTGATGGTCATCTTCACGCGCTTCCGGAACCTGCCCGACGAACAGATGAAGTACGTCGCGGAGTACGTCGATTCGGGCCGGCCGATCATCGGCATGCGCACGGCGACGCATGCGTTCAACATGCCGGGGGGAAAGACATACTCGAACTACTCCTTCGGCAGCAAGGACTGGGACGGCGGGTTCGGGCGGCAGGTACTGGGCGAGACCTGGATCAGCCACCACGGCAACCACGGGAAGGAAAGCACGCGCGGGATCATCGCGCCAGGGATGGAGAGCCACCCGATCTTGCGCGGAATCAAGGACGGGGATATCTGGGGGCCGACCGACGTGTATGGGGTTCGCCTGCCGCTCCCCGGCGACAGCCAGGCGCTGGTGCTGGGCCAGGTCCTCGACGGGATGAAGTCCGACAGCAAGCCCGTGGAAGGGAAGAAGAACGACCCGATGCTTCCCGTGGCCTGGGTGAAGACCTACAAGGGCAAGTCGGGGAAGACGGGTCGCGTGTTCACGACCACGATGGGGGCTGCGACCGACCTGGTGAGCGCGGGGACGCGCAGGCTGCTCGTGAACGCCACGTACTGGGCCGCCGGCTTGGAGGACAAGATTCCCCCACAGAGCGACGTGACGCTCGTCGGCGAGTTCCACCCACGCCCGTTCGGGTTCAACGGGGCGGAAAAAGGGGTCGATCCCCAGTCCCACGCGCTCGGCAAAAAGTAAGCCTGACGCTGGCCATTGCGCACGAACACACGTCCGTCTTGCCGAAGCCAAGTGCGGACACGACGCGAAACGTCGCCGGGGCGGTCCCAGAAATCGGCACTCGATCGGTAGCTGGCGTTCACAAGTTGGCGAAGACTTCTTGACAGAATCCCGGGCGCGGAATAGAACTCCGCCGCTTCTTGATCGAGATCTTTCGGCCCCGCCGCGCCCTTGGAGAGAGCAAGGCGCGGTGGGGCCTTTGCGCGTGTCGCCTCACCCGGCCGGCGGTGCGGCTCGGTCGCATACTTGTGTCTTGCCCACCGCAGAAGTTTTTCGTTGAAAAAAGCTTGACGCCGTTTGACGGGTCCGCTAGAAATTCGTTCGACATCGGCCTCTTCTCTGTTCCGGCCCCGTCGATCAACAGCAATGTGGATCGGCGGGGTTTTTTCATGTCCGTAACCGGTCAAGGCGATGGCCGGAATCGGCCCGCAACGCGCGACGACCTGGCGCATGAGCTCGAGCCCGGTGCCGTCGGGGAGGCCGATATCGCTGACGATGAGGTCGAACTCGGCCGTGTCGAGGACCGTCACGGCCGAGCCGAGCGAGTTCGCTGAGGTCACGTGGTGGCCAAGGCCGCGGAGCAACCGGGTCATCAGCCGGAGGGTCGCGGGCTCGTCCTCGACGAGGAGGACCTTCCGGGGCGCGCCCGGAGGGATCCCGGCCGTGGCCCTTTGTCGCGGTGTGCGTCCCCGACGCGGAGAATGGACCCGGTTCAAATGCACGACGGTCCGGGCAACACTTCCCTACCATTTGGTAGGGCCGGCCGTTGCCGGCCCTACCGATTGACAGTCCGCGCGGCGTGTGACCTTTGCCTGGACCACGCCGGAGAATGGGCCCGATTTGATTCGTATTATCAAATCAATGCGCCAGGCAGCACGCCGGCTCTGCGCCGGCCGATCCACCCGCGCGTCGCGGCCGCAGCGCTTCGGCTGCGCGGTCGTAGACGACCCGGCCGCCAGCGATGACGAAGGTCACGTGTGTCGTGACTTCGAACGGGTCACCGTCGTAGAGGACGACGTCGGCGACCTTACCCGGCTCGAGGCTGCCGTAGTCGCGGTCGATCTTCAAGATCCGCGCGGCGTCCAGGGTGATCGACCGCAGCGCACGCTCGTAGCCGAGACCGTTGGCCATCGCCACGCCAGCCTCGAACAGCGGCACGCGCGTCTTCGGCACGTACGATTCGTAGGCCGACGTGATGGCGAGGGGAATGCCCCGGTCGGCCAGGAGCGCAGCGCTGTTCAGGGTGCTGTTGAACGTCTCGGGCGACGACGGCCGTTGCATCGTCGGATGCAACAGCACCGGGGCCTTGGCCGCGCGGATGGCCTCGGTCATCAAGTACCCTTCGGTTGCCAGGCTCAGGAGCGGCTCCAGGCCGAACTCGTCCGCGAGGCGCAAGGCCGTCGCGAGGTCGTCCGCGCGGTGGGCGCTGAAGATGGCGGGGACCTTCTTCTCGAGCAAGAGACCGAGTGCCTCGTTCTTGAGGTTCCGGTCCGGCGGCGAGTCCTCCTTGGCCGCCTTGCGCTTTTTCAGGTCGTTCGACGCAGCCGTCAGCGCGTTGCGGAGCAAAGCCGCGGTTCCCATCCGCGTACCCGGCGCCTTGCCCGGGTAGGTGCTCTTGGGCGCTTCGCCCAGGTTGAACACCACGGCCGACGGGAACCGGAGGGTCATCGCCTCCGCCGTCCGCCCGTGCGTCCGAAAGATGCCTGCCTGGCCGCCGATAACATCGGCCGGGCCCGGCATGGCCTGGATCACGGTCACCCCGTTGCTGAGCGCGAACTCGAGGAGCGGCTCCGACGGGTTGAAGCTGTCGAGGATCCGCACGTCGGCCTGGTTCGGGTCGCTCTTCTCGTCGTGGTCCTGGTCGGCCGGGACGTTGAGGCGGCCCGAGACCCCGACGACGGTGTGAGCGTCGATGAGGCCGGGTGTGGCGACCGCGGCCACGAGAACGGCCGTCCCGTCGGGTAGCTCCACGTCCTGCGCCTTGCCCGCGTGCCGGACCTTGCCGTCTTCGATCAGCACGAGGCCGTCCTCGACCGGCGGTCCGCCCACCGGGTGCAAGCGGCCCACCCGGACGGCGATGCGCCTGGCGTTGGGCGGGACCGCTTTCGCTGCTTCGATCTTGGGCGGGTTGGTCGGCTGCGGGCGCTCGGGGGAGTCGGCCGGCTTGGGGCGCGTCGCCGGGTCGGGGAGGGCGAAACCACCGATCGCGTAATTCGCCTGGCTCGGATCGTCACGATCGTCACGATCGAATCGCTTGACGCCTTCGATGTAAGTCTGGAGGACATGCGTGTAGATGCTGAAGGGCCGGCCGGAGAGCACGACGAAGTCAGCGTCCTTGCCGGGTTCAATGGAGCCCAGGCGTCCGTCCAGGTGGAGCATCTCGGCCGCGTTCAGGGTGAGGGCCTTGAGCGCCCCTGGTTCGGTCATGCCGCCGCGGACGGCCAGGGCGGCAGTTCGCAGCAGGAAGCGCGATTCGGTGATGAAGTCGTCGGTATTGATCGCGAGCTTCACGCCGGCCTTTTCCAGCAGCGCGGCGTTTTGCTCGATGAGGTCGTCCACCTCGGGCTTGCCGCCGGGGCTGTCGGGGATCGTGAGCGAGACCGGCACGTGTGCCTCGGCCAGTTCGGCGGCGACCTTGTACGCCTCGGTGCCGTGCTGGAGGACCACCTCGAAGCCGAACTCGTGCGCGAGGCGAAGGACGGTCATGATGTCGTCCGCGCGATGCGAGTGGAAGTGGACCGTGCGCTTGTGCTCGAGCACTTCGACGAGCGACTCGAGCGCGAGGTCGTGCTCGGGCTCGGTCGGGGGCTTGGCCTTCTCGTCGCCTTTGGCTTCGTCGCGGGCCTTGCGGTAGGCCTGCCACTTGCGCTGGTAGTCGCGGGCCTTGAGGAACTGCTCGCGCTGGAGCGCCGCGAGGCGCATGCGGGTGCCTGGTGCCTGGTTCTTGCCTCCGTAGGCGCGCTTGGGGTTCTCGCCGTTGGCCATTTTGAGGCCCCCCTCGGGCGTGCCGGGGGTGACCATCATCCGGGTAATCGGGCCCGGGCGCAGCTTCACGTAGAGCGTCTGCCCGCCGATCACGTTGCCGCTACCGGGCATGATGTTGGCGGTCGTCACGCCCCCCGCCAGCGCCATGCGGATCCCCGGGTCATCGGGCCAGATGGCGTCGAGCGCCCGGATGCCGCTCTGCACCGGGCCGGTCATCTCGTTCCCGTCGGCATGCGCCTCGACTGCGGGGCGCGGGTAGATGCCGATATGCGAGTGGGTGTCGACGAGGCCGGGGATGATGGTCTTGCCTTTGAGGTCGACGATTGCCGCACCGTCAGGCACCTCGACGTCGCCCCGCTTACCGACGGCGACGATCTTGCCCTCTTTGATGACGAGGTCGGCGTCGGCGATCTCGCCCTTGGCGACCGTCAGCACCGTGGCGCCGCGGTAGACCTGCGCGGGGGACTCGGCGTGGAGCGTGGCGAGGGGGGCGAGAAGGAGGAGGGACGAAAGCGTGAGGGTGCGCATGGAGGACTCTCGGCGGGAGGGTGGGCGTCGTTCTCGGGCGTGGGTAGGATACTACGACGTGCGTTCCGCACGCGACACCGATTCCGGACGACCGCACCCCGATCGGCCTCGGCTGCGACTCAGATTCGTAGGGTGGGTTGGCGCCCTTTGATGGGCTGACCCGCCCTACGAGGGACAGGGCAAACGGCGCAGGTCCTCACTTGACCGTGACCCACAACGGTGACGCCCACGCCAGGTTGCGGTCCGCCTGCTCGATGCGCACGTAGTAGTAGTGCGACTCCCCCGGCTTGGCGTCGTCGTCGGTGTAGCTGAGCTTCACGTTCGGCTCGTTCGGCTCGGTCGTGAGGACGTACTGATTGTCGCGGATGACGTGGACCTTCCGGATCGGCGCGGTGCCGAGGGCGGCGATCGTGAGCGAGGGCTTGCCGCGGACCTCGAAGGTGTCGCCCATTAGGTGGTTGCCGGAGCGCACGTCGAGCACGATGTTGTCGGTCGCGGCGTAACAGTGGCGCTGTTTGAAGGCGTCGATGATGCCCTGGCGCGAGACGTCGTCGGTCAGCACGACGGCGTAGCTGATGTGCGTGCTGACGTGGTCGCTCGAGCTCTCGAAGCCGAGCTTGTAGCCCTTCTGCAAGGCGTTCCAGATGAAGCCGGCGGGCTCGTAGCCGCCGATCTGGGTCTGCTCGGTGGCCGACTTCGGGGCGCCCAGGTGTTCGTAGTTGTGGCGGTGGCCCTGGTAGATCTCGACGACGGGCTCAACCGTGGGGTCGTTGTCGCGCCAGTCGGTCCCCATCTGGGTGGCGCTGGTGTGCGAGGCGCAGATGCCGCCGAAGTGCTTCAGGTAGTCGTACAGTAGCTTCGTGTCGGGAGCGCCTTGCTCGGCGGTGCCCGGCAGTTCGCCGCGGGGCAGGGGGCGGATGCCGCGCTTGGGCATCATCACGTTGCGGTGGCCGTTCGGGTAGACCACGCTCCGCTCGTACGTCACGGCCGGGATGAAGCTGGGCGCGTTGTGGTGCAGGTCCATGCTCTTCTGGATCAGCCACCACATGTACTCGTGGCCGAAGCCGTTGTCGTGGTCGCCGTTGCCCATCCAGTCGAGGCGGCCGGCGTCGAGCGCGTAGCGCCAGGTGTCTTCGAGCAGGCCGTCCTGGTCGTTGTGCGACGAGAACTCGGTGTGCCGGTGGAACTCGCCCCGCAGCAGCCGGAGCGATTTGCCGCCGTGGTCGATCCGGTAGGCACGCACCCGCGCGACGTCGGCCGGCTCGTTGGGGTGGACCGTTTCCAGTTGGGCCCGGGGCTCGGCCGCGGTCGGGACCAGCCCGATTTCGCGCGGGTCGGAGGTCTCAGGCACGAGCAGCGAGGCATAGAGGTCGTCCTCGCGACGGTTCTGCGTGCCGACGCGGCGGTCGCCGCTGTAGACGACCAGCACGCCCGGGCCGTAGGGGACGAGGGCGGGGCGGTTGTCGATCAGGTTCGCCGAATCAATCAGCCTGCGCGGGGGCGACCAGGCCTTGCCGTCGTAGCGCAGGTACGAGCTGATCCAGGTCTCTCCCTGGCCCCCCGGCAGCGGGTGATGTCGCAGGGCGAGCCAGACGGCCCCCTTATCGTCGACGGCCAGGCGCGGCACGCTCTTGTTCCGCTGGAGGTTCCCCGCGAACGCGTCGTCGAGGGCGCCGGCGGTTTGCTGGAGCTTACCGTCGGCCATGCACTTCACGCGCACCGTGCGGTTCACGTAGAGGGCGAACCCCGGGTTCTTCTCCAGGCCGACGTTGGTCACGGGTCCGGCGTGGGCGTAGTCCTTGCCCCACTGCTCGTTCCCTTCCTCGTAGGCGATCCAGACGCGTCCTTGCGCGTCGCAGGCCAGGTGGGGCCGGCCCTCAAACCGGGCGGAGTCGGCGACGACGGTCACGCCCGTGTCGACGCCGCCGAGCGCCCGCAGGCGAACGTCGTAATTCCCCTTGTCATAGGTGTCCCAGACCACGTACACGTTCCCCTTGCCGTCGGCGGCGATGGCGGGCCCCCAGTCGTTCGCGGGGCTGTCGGAGACGACGCGGGGCTTGCTCCAGGCGTGCCCTTCCTGCTGGGCCGCGGCGAGGATCTCGTAGTTGCCGTCGCGCCAGGCTTGCCAGGCGAGCCAGACCGTTCCCTGGGAGTCGGTCGCGGCGACGACGTGGAAGTCGGAGCCCTTCGTCTTGGTCACGCGGCTGATGTCGGACCAGGAGCCGTCGCCGCCCGCGCGGCCCGGGGTGTACCTGCGCGTGAAGATGTCCCAGTCGCCGTCGAGCTGCTGCGCCCAGGCGACCCAGACGACCCCCTGGCCGTCGACGGCGACGGTGGGCCGCCAGACGTCGAGTCCGCCTTCGGTCACGTTCAGGGCGGGGCGCCAGGTCTTGCCGTCGAACCGGCGCAGCTCGATGCGGTCGCCGTTCTTCGTGGGGACGAGCGTGTCGAACGCGTCACGGTTCACGCCGGCGATCGTCGAGCGTTCGGGCCGGTACGCGACCGAGGCGAGCCAGACCGAGCCGTCGGGCCCCTTGGCGGCGGCGGGGTAATCATCCTCGGTGCCGGCGGGCGTCAGCCGCAACGCGGCGTTGAGGCGTTCGACGGACGCCTCGTCGTCGAGGAACGTCTTCGGCCCACGCGCGGGGAGGTCGGACGGCTTGAAGGTGAAGTCCCCCCGGCGCGTCGTGACCGTCACCGTGGCCGAGGCGGGCGCGTCGAGGCTCAGCGCGAGCGTCGCCCCTTGCTGCGCGGCCTGTTTCTTCTTGGCCTGCTCGTTCTTTTTCGCCTGCGCCTTCTTGTTCTTGGCGGCGGCCTTCTTGTTCTTCGCGGCCGCGGCCTTCTTGGCCGCGACGGTGCCGACGCTGAAGCGTGCGCCCTCGACCACGGCGTCGGGCCGGGAGCGCTCGATATCGATCTCGACGACCCGCCCCTCGGAGACCTTGACCTCTCCTTCCCACTCGGTCGCGCCCGGGTCCTTGAGCCCAAGGCGGAGCTCCAGGCCGATCAAGCCCGGCGGCATCTCGACCGGCGCCCCCGGCTTCGGCCCGGCGCTTCCGGAGCCTTGGGACTGGGCCTCCTCGTCCTCATCGTGCGAGGCGCTCGAGACCACGACCAGCGAGGCCATTGCCAGCGTGCTGGCGAGCAGGGCCAGGGCGATCTTGGCCGTGCGGGAACCGGGCATCGGGACCTCCGGCAAACGAGGGCACACATCGCAACTTGGGAGCCGTTAGTAAACCGCAATCGCGCGAGGCATGCCAGGGGAGCGCGCACGGCGCCGGGAGAGTCGGGGCGCACGCCTGGAATCTTGACGAGCGTGGTCGACCTGCCAGGGACGTGCGCCAGGCCCAACGAAGACTCTGGGCGTGCTGCCCCGCTCATCCGCTCGCAAGCGCTTCCTAATTTTTTGGGACTTTTGCTTTGGACCCCTTCCCGAGGGTTTTGTACCATCGGAGACGGCGGTGAGTTCGTGTCCGCGATCACATCCAAATGTAGAAGGAGCTCGCCATGCGGTTAGGGATTGCGCCGGCGTATGCCGTGGGATGGCTGGGGGTGTTGGCGGTTTGCGGTGGAACGGGGCTGTCGGCCCACGCCGCAACGCCGGAAAAGGTCGACGAGGGACGGGAGCTGTTCCACCGCGAATGGGTGCGCAACGACGACCGCGCGCACGGCGGTGACGGCCTGGGTCCGGTCTACAATGACACGTCGTGCGTCGCCTGCCACAACGCCGGAGGGGCTGGCGGCGCGGGGCCGGCCAGCAAGAACGTGGACATCATCACGGCGACTCCGAACGGCAACCAGGGGATCCCGGTTGTCGAGCTGCCGCAACGGAGCTTCCTCGGCCGCGCGCTCCGCGAGCTGGTCGGGCTCGACGATCCGTCGCTCACCCGCCCCGTGGGTCCCGCCAAGCCGCACAAGCTGGACACGCGCGAGTTGATCAAGGCCCATGCCGGCTTCCGGACCGCGCGCAGCGTCGTGCTCCACCATTTCGGCGACGATCCGGGGTACGAGCAGTCGCGCGTCGAGCTACTGGGGATGAACCAGTTTGTGCCGAACTTCGAACCGCCGCCGGGGCCGACGAGCGGAACGACTCAGGCGTTCGCGGAGCTGCTCCGCATCAAGAACCAGACCCAGTTCAAGCAGTTCCAGACCCAGGGGCAGGCCGGCCCGTTCGCGTTGCTGCACTCGCAGCGTAACGCGACCGCACTCTTCGGCGCGGGGCTCATCGATGCGATCCCTGCCTCCGTCCTGGAAGCCGCGGCGAAGGTCAAGCACGAGGGCTACCCGGAGATCGCCGGCCGCGTGAGCCGGCAGAAGGACGGGCGGATCGGCCGCTTCGGCTGGAAGGCGCAGACGCCCTCGCTCGACGACTTCGTGCTCACGGCCTGTGCGGTGGAGCTCGGGCTGGAAGTCCCCGGCCACCACCAAGGGGGTCTGCCGCGTAAGGCCGAGGAAAAGGCCAAAGGGCTCGACCTGACCGGCGAGGAGTGTGCTTCGCTCGTCGCGTTCGTCGGCAGCCTGCCGCGGCCGGTCGAGGTCGCCACGCGTAGCGCTGTGCAGCGCGACGAGGTCGCCGGCGGCAAGGCGCTCTTCGCCAAGGTGGGCTGCACGGCCTGCCACGTGGCCAAGCTCGGCGACGTGGAGGGGATCTACTCCGACCTTCTCCTGCACGACATGGGACCCGAGCTCGGGGACGTCGGCCAGTACGGCGTGTTCGACCCGAACTCGTCGGAGGCCGATTTCGTCGATCCGGAAAGTCCGGAGGACGCTCTCGGTCCGGTCCTCGAAGCGGCGCCGCCTGCCGGGGCCACTGCACCCGTGGAGGGACCTTCGGGTGCGATCGCGGAGTTCGCCCTGGCCACGAATACGGTGCGTGCGGTCCCACTTCCCGCGGGAGTGGCCATCGCCATGCCGCCCGGAATGGTGGCTTCGCCCACCGGGATCGCCAAACGACCCGAGACCGGCCCCGCCACGCGCCAGGAGTGGCGCACGCCGGCGCTGTGGGGCTTCCGCGACTCGGGGCCCTACCTCCACGACGGGCGTGCCGACACTCTGGAGCAGGCGGTGGCCCTCCACGGAGGCGAAGGGACGGCCTCGGCCCAAAAGTTCTTCGCCCTTTCAGCCAAGGAGCGCCGGGGGGTCGAGTCGTTCCTGAAGTCACTCGTGGCGCCGGACGCGGCGCGCTGAAGTCGAGTCGTCTTTTGTAGGGTGCATTTCATGCACCCTACGAATCTCTCGTAGAGCCGGCCCTTACAGAATCACAATCGACGAGCCAAGGCAGGTCGGCCACCACGGGCCCGACGTTAGAACGAATCGGCCGAAACGACCTCGCCGCCGTTGCGCGTAATGAGCGCGCGAAGGACGTCGATATCGATCGATGTCTTGACGAACTTGACCGCGCCGTCGAGAAAGAGGGCATTGAAGCCACCCGGAAAATGACCGCCGAGTGATTTGAGCAGAGCGTCGCGCGGCTCAGGCTTGTTGGGATCGGCGTCGCTTGCGATGTCGCTGTCGGGCTTGGTCCAAGGAACGGCCTCGCGTGCCTCGACCACGGCGATCGTGTTGGAGGTGCCGTCCGTGACGTCGGCGATGCGGATGCCGTCCTTGGCGTCCGGATCGAGGAAGGTCCCCTTGCCGCTGAAACTGCGGTAGAAGGTTTCGCCAGGCTCGGCCTTGGCGCCCGGGACGGCGTAGACGGTAGGCATCCGCTCGACCAGTTCCTGATTGTGCGGGCTATCCCAGGGCTCGTCGAGGTGGAACTCGTTGAAGAGCGCTTGCTGTTCGATGAAAGGCAGGATGGCGACCCGCCAGCTCAAGAGCGGTTTGCCCGCTTTGTCGCGGATTGTGGCGGGAAAGTGGTCCTGGACGCTATGGAAGTTGTGGAGCGCCAGGCCGATCTGCTTCAGGTTGTTGGTCGACTGCGCCCGACGCGCGGCGGAGCGGGCCGCCTGGACCGCGGGGAGCATGAGCGCCGCGGCAATCGGCGCGACCGTCGTCGGGTTGAACGCGGGGAACGACTCGCGCGCGACCAGCCGGATCCCGGCCTCGTCGGTCGTCATGACGAACGTTGCGGGGAAGAGGAACGGGCGCAGGTCATCGGGCGCGGGAATGTCATCCGGGTCGATCTTGAGCATAAAGTTGCGCGTGCCCGGCGGCGTTGCCGGAGATGGGGTTGCCACAGAGAACAGATCGGCCGGGGATCGGTTCCGGAGGAATGGAAATCCTTGGCCGGCCCCGGCCAGTTGCACGAGCGCAGGCAGGTTGGCGACGATCTCGGGCAAGAGCGAGTTCCTGGTGTCGGTGACGGTCAGAAACATCGCGCGCGGCGGCACGTGCTCGAGCGCCGGGGCGAGCGGATCGTCGGGGGCGAGCCCGCCGGGTTTTGTCTCGAGCGCCAGGGCCTCGCGCGCGGCGGCCGGCGTGGAAGCAATGATGAGCGCCCGTTTTCCGAGCACGACCGCCGGCCGCATGCCCGCCGGCAGGGGGAACGCCGACGGGGCGGCCGCCAGCACGTAGGCGTGCTGGTGTCCCTTCAGCGGTGTGAGCTCGGCGCCCCGCGCCTCGCCGGGTTTCGGCTCCATCGCCGCGTTGAACCGTTTCACGAGATCGTCGAAGATCGGGGCGAAGCCGGGGACATCGTCTACCTGGATGGCCAGCGCGGTCTTGGGCACGTGCGCCAATCCTTGCGCCAGTCCCTCCAGCACGTTGGTCGGCGCGTTGATTTTCGACGGGATGTTATAGGCGACCATCAGTGGCCCGAGCCGCCCGAGGATGTCCTCGCGCAGGGGGTGGCCCGTGAGCCCCTGCACGAACGCCTCGAGCGCGGGGAACGCCTGCGCGAAGTTCGGATCGCTCGCCTTCGCGAGCTGGATCAACCGGTCGTACGATGGCCCGGGCGCCACGGAGAAGACGGCGAGCCGGTCCAGGCCGGGGGGGAGAGGGGGCAGCTTCCGCGTGTCGAACGACGGCTGGTCGAGGAGCGCCAGGACACCCGCCCGGGGGGCCGGGGCGACGATCCGCGTCACGGTCATGAGGGCCGGGCCATCGAACCCCCAGCGGTAGTCGAACCGCCGGATCCCGTTCAGCCCGAGCGGCGCCGCCTGCGGGGGGAGTTCGGGCAGGGCGGCCATGTCGAAAAACGCCAGGCCGACCGGCTCAAAGGTTCCCTCGGTCCGCGCCAGCGCCGTGCGGGTGGGATTCTCGATGGCGCTGGGCGTCTTTTTGTCGAGGGCCGAGATGATCGCGTCGGCCCCCTTGGGCGAAACGAGGCTGAAAACCAGGTCGTCCCCTTCGGCCCACCAGGCGAAGCCCTGGGGATCGGGCGCGGGTTGACCGGGCCTCGGAGTCCGCTGCTCGGTCACGACGGTCACCTGGCGGCCGCCCGGCTTGGCGATCGACTCGGAATGGGTCGCCGGCGCATTTCCCGCTGCCACGAGTCGGCCGATCAAGGCGCGGACTTCGCCCCTGGCCGCTCCTCGGAGCACGAGGCCCACGCAGGTCGGCTTCTCCCGGGTCCCTTTGCGATTGATCCCGAAGGCGAACCCGCGGCGGAACGCGTGCTTTGCCAGAGCGATCGTCTCCTTGCCGGTGAACTTGATCTCGGGGTCCGACTCGAGGATGCGCTGGAGGACCTGGGTCGCGACCGACTCAAGCATCGTGCCGGTGGCCGTCTCGTTCAGCAAACGGGCCGCGGCGGTCCTGCGCCACGCGTCGGCGTGAGCATCGAGTCCGTCGAACTCGGCATACACGACCAGATCATCCCGCGGGAAATAGCGGGCCAGCGGGGCGGGCTGCTCTGCCCCCTCGCCTGCGCTCCCCAGGCTGCACGCCGCCAGTACGCAGGCTGCAATCATTCGCCGCATGATGAGATCCTCTCGCAAGCGATCCGTGGTCGGAGATGAAAGTTCGGCGACTTGCGACAACGAAAGGTATCGTAGAGCGGCGGCGGACCGGCGCCAATGAGGTAGGGCGGTCGTGCCTCACGCGAAGAGGGCGCGCGAGTTTCGCCGCTACGGAGGCTTATCGTACGAAGAGGCGGGCTACCGCTTGGGCGTAGCCGGCACCTCGCCTGCGCGGCGGGCGTCGGCGACGGAGGCGGCGAGGTCGTCGTCCTTGGCCTCCTTGGCGGTCCGTTCCGCCTCGTCGAGAAGGGCGCGTTCCCGATCGAGGTCCCCCGCTCGGCGCTCGACGCCCGCGGCGAGGATGAAGAGGCGGACCTGCTCGGCGGGCTCCCCATCGCGGCGGACGAGCTTGACTGCGTCGGCGAGCGTGGCGGCGGATCGCTTCCAGTCGCCTGCGAGGCTCTGGTAGTGGGCCAGCAAGACGAGCGCCTCGCGCTCCCCCTCGCTGTCGTCGGCCTTGCGGTGAGCGCTGACCGCGCGGCGGGCGAGGGCGATGGCCTGCGGGAGCGCTCGCTCGCTCGCTTTGAGCTCGGCCAGGAAGCTGAGGTCGTCGGCCTGTTTGGCCGGGTCGTCGAGCCGCTCGTGGGCCTCGGCGGCCTGTTCGACGCGTGCCGCGGCGGCTTCGGGAAGGCCGAGGGCCAGCAGGGCGTCGCCGAGCTGCCGGTCCATGAGCGCGACGGGACCCGGCAGGCCGAGACCCTCGAACGCGCGGCGGGCGTCGTCCCAGTACTCGGCGGCGCGGCCGGGTTCGCCGAGCTCGAGGGCGGCGAGGCCCCAATCCGCGCCAACGTCGCCGAGCCGTTGAGCGTCGTTCAAGCTGGCGGCCAGCTCCCAGGCGCGCTCGAAGTGAGGGTCCGCCTGAGGCGCGCGAGCGGTCAGGGTCAGGACCCGGCCCATCAGGCGGCGGGCGTCCGCCTCGTGCTCGCGGTCGCCTGCCTGCGACAGGCGGGGCAAGGCCTGCTCGAGGACATGCTCGGCCTCGCGTAGGCGGCCGAGCCCCACCTCGACGTTGCCGATCAAGAGGCAGTCGTACCCCTCGAAGCCCGGGTCCTCGCGCTTGGCGTCGAGCCCGCGCGCGGCGTTCCAGGCCTCGACCGCGGCGTCGTACTGCCCCAGCTCGGCGAGGCAGCAGCCACTCGCCCGGGCGGCATAGGCCTCGTAACGCAGGTCGCCCAGGGTCGCGCGCGAGGCACGCTCGGCCTGGTAGAGGAGCAGGGCGCCCGCATAGTCCTTTTCCTTGAACCGCCGGTCGGCTTCCGTTGCCTGACCCCTCGCCTCGGCCTCGACCCGCGCGCGGTCCTCCTGCGCCGTCACAGGCGCGGGGACCAGGCCCCAGGCGGCCAGGCCCACGAACACGATCAGCCGTCCTTGCGATCGCATCAGTTGTCCTCCCAGCTTGGAGCAGTCGCGGCAAGTCGACGAGGCGTCAGTCACTGCCGGTCAGATTTCCGTTTCGTAAGTCCTTCGCCCGCATATTCACCCGAAGCGCCCGCGAGGCCTTGCGGAAACCTCGCTCGCGCTTCGGGTTCGTATCGCAGGCGACGGGCAGCGAGGTTATGAAACGGACATCGAGCGGACCTCGAAGCGACGCGCGATCAGGGCACCGCGGTCGTGGTCGCCGGGGTCTTTTCCGGGCTCTTGGCGGCCTTCGTCGCCTGGCGCTCAGCGCGGAAGCGATCGGCCAGCACGACGAACGCGGGCACGAGTACGGGCCGGACCAGGAAGGTGTCGAGCAGGACGCCCAGCCCCAGCGCGAAGCCCAGCTCGCGCAGGGCGGTCAGGCTGCCGGTGAGCATCGAGCCGAACGTCCCCGCCATGATCAGGCCGCACGAGCTGATGATCCCACCCGTGTGGGCGATCGCCAGCCGCGTCCCTTCGATCACGCCGTGTTTTCGCTCCTCTTCGATCACGCGCGACATGAGGAAAATGTTGTAGTCCTCGCCGACCGCCACGAGGATCACGAACAGGAAGAAGCCAACCTTCCAGTCGAGCCCGACCCACGGCTCCGGTCCGTGGTGGAGCGTCTTGAAGACCAGCTCGGTCACCCCCAGCGAGGCGAGGTAGCCGAGCACCACAGTCGCGATCAGGTAGAGGCACACGCCCGGCCGGCGCAAGAGCAGCAGCAAGATGCTGAAGACGCCGAGGGTGACGAGCCAGTACATCAGGCGCTCGTCCTGGGTGGTGACCTGCTTCAGGTCGTTGACCATGGCCGTCGCGCCGGTCAGGCCGACGTCGTAGACCCCCGCGAGGGGCTGGCCCGGGTGGGTCGCGGCGATCACCGTCTGGTGGACGTCCTCCAGGGACTCGAGGCTGGTCTCGGAAAACGGGTCGGTCTTGAAGATGACGTCGATCTTCGTGATGTGGTTCTTGTCGGTCTTGTCGACGGGGTTCAGGCTGACGTAGCGGGTGTTGACGAGCGGGCCGTTGAGCGCGCGGGCGGCGAGCCGGTCGAAGAAGCCTGCCTGGGCCCCGGTGACGGTGGGCTTGCCCAGGGGCTGCGAGATCGAGCGGACCTCCGCCACGTTCGGGATCGCGAGCAGGCGGCGGCTCACCTCGGCGATGGCCTTGCGCCCGGGGAGCGGGTCGCCGTCCTTCTCCGGATCATTGTCCCGCAGGAAGTTCATCCCGGTGTGCTTGATCAGGACCGACGAAGGGCTGAGCTCGCCCAGCGGAAAGTAGCGCTTGACGGTCTGCGCGCCGATGACGCACGTCTGGTCCGGGTTCAGGTCGGCGATCTGGCTGTAGTTGGCCTTCGTCTGTGCGCCGATGATGGCGAAGGGAGTGAGGGCCGCGACGCTGATCACCAGGATCGCCAGCGGGTAGCGCACCACCAGGTTCGCCACCTTGACCCAGAACCCCGACATCGGCATCTGCTCGAGGCTCTCTTGCTCGCGGTCGTGCCCTCGTTCGTGGTGCGGCTGCCGGAACGGCCAGAACACCGTGCCGCGCAGCACGCGCAGCGACAGCGGCGCGAGCGTCAAGGCGGCGACGAGGGCGACCGCCAGGCTCAGCGCGATCGCCGGGCCGGTGTGCTGGATCTTGGCAAACGTCGAGAAATGGAGCATTCCCAGGCCGATGATCACCGTCCCCGCGCTCGCCACCAGGGCCCCGCCGACCTGGGTGATCGACTCGTGCAGCGCGTCGATGCGGTCGCGCCCCCGCACCAGCTCTTCACGGTAACGCGCGATCAAGAACAGGCAGTAATCCGTCCCCGCGCCGAAGAGGACGACGATCACGAAGATGTTCGTGATGTCGATGACCTGGAAGTTCAACGCCGGCACCCGCGTCAACGAGGCGATCGCCAGCAGCGAGGCCCAGGCCGAGAGCGCGATCGTCACCAGGGGGATCAGCGCCAGCAGCGGCGAGCGATAGACGACCAGCAGGATGATGACCACCAGCGCGATGGTCGCGTTCGTGGTGTTGTGCACGCTCCGGATCGACGCCTCGTTCATATCGTGGCCGACTACGGCCGACCCCGTGAGGGCGCGCTCGAGCCCGTTGGGGGGCTTCGGCAAGCGGGCGAGGATCTCTTTCAGCCGGGACTCGTCTTCGGGCTTGAGCTTGGACTTCGCGGCCGGCTTGCCGTCGTCGGAACGCTGGAAGAAGTCGAGCAGCCAGTTGACGGCCAGCCGGGTCGTCTTCGCGAGGTACGTCCCCTTCAGGTGGATCATGGTGAGGACGGCCTGCCCTTTGTCGGCCGTGCCCGCGCTCACCAGTCGCGGCCCGATGACCGGGGTGCGGTGGGTGTCCAGCTTCTTGATGTTCAACGTGGGGAACGACTCGCGGACCTCATTGAGCGCCCGGGCCATCGCGTCGACGTAGGCGAAGTCGGCATCGGTCAGCCGGCCCCCCTTGCGTTCGAAGATGAGAACGATCTGGGAGCTAGCGGTCTCGCTCGGAAAGCCGTCCTCCAGCAACCCCTGGCCGATGACGCTGGGGTAGCCGGCGGGGAAGAAGCGGATGTTGTCGTCCTTGCTCACCTGCTCCCACGGAGGGGCGATCCGGTACAGCACCAGTACAAGCACCGCCCAACCCAGGACGATGACCCAGCCCCTGCGGTTGACGAGATTGGCGAGAAATGAAAACATGAGAGGAGTTACGTCCTGCCTGGGGCAAAATCAGGTCCCGCAATCGGGCGGTTGCCGGGGAGGGCGGCACGAGCCATGGGCGAGCCTGGGGAGCATCGTCGAACCATAAAGAATCGCACTACTCATGTCAAAGCCAAACGGTTCTGGGCGCTAGGGCGCGTTCCTGACGCGCCCACCTGTTTTTGTAAGGTCGGCCCTTGCCTTGTTTGCTATGATGACTGTAACGAAGAGTCGGGCGGCGTAGGCTCGAGCTTCGAAGATTTTCCTGCGAGGAATGCATTTTCCGTGCCCGCCTCATCTCTCCGAAACCTGTCTCGTCAATGGGTCGACCGGCTGGTGACGTACCGCCGGCACCGAAATCTGGAGCACCTGGAAGCCCTGGTCGAGGAATCGGTTCGTTACGCCGGCCTGCACCTGGAGAACGACCTATCACGTTCGGACTACTGGTCCAAGGCCCCCTTGGCCCGCCGCGTGGCAGTGCTGCTCTTCTTGGTCGACCGCGGTATCGTTACCCGCGGCGTACGCCAGGGTCGCCGCGTCTTCGTGCCGACGCCGAACGCCGAGGACTGGGTCCTGAGCCAGGATGCGCTCATCCCCTACCGTACGCACACGCTCGAGCTCGTCGCCGCCCTGCGGAACGAGCAGAGTCGACGCACCCGCCGCTCCCGTCCCTGATTGAGCCTTTTCCCCATACCTAGTTCGCCCACCCAGATTCCCTCCGCCGCGCCGGTGCGCTGCTTGAGCCGCGCCATGGGACGCTTTAGGATGTCCTATACGTCGGGTCGCGGCGCCCGGGCCACGCTGACCACGCGTTGGAGGCCCCGCTTCGGCCGGTTTCCGTGCGGGCGGAAGCCGGGTCTCTCCCACAGGGGAAACGTGGCCATGGAACTTGGTGTGAGACCAAACGTGTTCCGATCATTCACGTCGTCGTTTGTCCGAGAGGGACTGAGATGACCCGTCATTGCGTGTGGCTCCTGTTCGGCCTGTTACTTCCGTTCGGTACCGACGTTGGGGCAGGCGAAGAACCTTCCCCGGGTGCGACGGTTGTCCTCTTCAACGGCAAGAACCTCTCGGGTTGGACAACGTTCATCCGCCACGCCGACAAGACGAGCCCAAACCTCGACCCGAAAGGAGTTTTCCGCGTCGAGGACGGCGTTCTCCACGTCTCGGGCGAGGAATTTGGTGCGCTCACGACCGAGAAGGAATTCGCCAACTACCGCCTCGTCGTCGAGTTCAAATGGGGCGTCAAGAAATGGCCGCCGCGCGATAAGCCGGGCACTCCGCGCGATTCAGGCATTCTGCTTCACTGTGTCGGTCCCGATAAGGTCTGGACCAAGTCGATCGAGTGCCAAATTCAGGAGCACGACTGCGGCGACTTTTGGCTCGTCGACGGCACGACCATCGAGGTCGACGGAGAAGTTGTCCCCCGCTACAAGAAGAAGAAACGGGACGCCGAGAAGCCCACTGGGGAGTGGAACACGGTGGAGTGCATCTGTGATGCGGGCAAGATCACGAACATCGTCAACGGCGTCGTGGTCAATGAGGGCGTGCGTGCGAGCGTGACCAAGGGGCGGATCCTGCTCCAGTCGGAAGGGGCGGAGGTTTACTACCGCAAGGTCGAATTGACGCCACTGCGGAAGTAAAGCCGGCACGGCGCGTCACGTATCACCTCACCGTGTGTGTGTGCATGCGGTGGGCTTCAGCCGCGTGCGAACCCTGGTGCGAATAGGGCTGCCACCCGGTCTGGACGGACGATGGACTGCGTCCTCATCGAGGCATCCGCGCTTTCGAGGAGTTGTCGGCCTTCCTCGCCGCCGATGAGCGTACCCAGGCGCCAGTCGGCGACGGTCGCGCACAGGCCCATGTCGATTTCGCGGAACGCGCGAGCGGCCTGGCGGAGGTGGGCGACCGCCTCGGCGTCACGCCCCCGCCGGGCAGCCAGGCCGGCACGGACCCCGAGGGCCGGCGCGCGGGCCCACGGGGTGCCTTCGCGCTCGAGCCGCGCAGCGTCGCGCCTGGCGGAGGACAGCCAGGTCCC
>JARLIH010000353.1 GCA_031291845.1 Isosphaeraceae bacterium
TCCTGAGGACCCGGTGCCCGGCGTACACGTCTCGTTCGCAGCGGTAGGAGCGAAACCGGTCGCAGGGCGGATCGTTGCGGACCTGACGGGCGACTGGGGCGCCGGCGCCCCTGACCCCCGCGTCCCCGCCGACGGGTTCGAGGCGCGCTGGTCCGGGCTTCTCCTGGTCCAATCGCCGGGCACCTATCGCTTTTTCGCGCGCACCGACGGCACGACCGTGGTCCGGATCGCGGGCAAGGACCTCGCGGACGGGACGCCAATCGAGTTGAAGCCAGGCTTCACGCCGATCGCGCTCGAGTACCGCCACCGCCGCGGTGAAGCACTCGCGGCGCTCGACTGGGAGGGGCCGGGTTTTGCGCGCGAGCCGACCCCCGCGCGGCTCCTCTTTCACGACCGCCAAGCGGCGGAGCGCGAGGATCGCTTCGAGTACGGCCGGCGCGCGGCCGACCGCTACGGGTGCGCGAACTGCCATGTGTTGCTCGACCTGCCGCCCCGGCCGAAACTGGGCCCGCCGCTCGCCGACGCTGCGCGCGCGATCAATCCGGCGTGGCTCCAGGCATGGCTGATCGACCCGACGAAAGTTCGTTCCAAGACGCGCATGCCGGCGTTCGGCCACGGGCTGACCACGGCCGAGGCCGCTGACCTTGCCGCTTTCCTCGCGCAGGTTGCCCCGAAAAGCGAGACGCCTCCCACGAACGAGGTGAAAATGGCGCTCAACGTCGCCGACGGCGACAAGGGGCGCCTGCTGTTCCGCTCGCTCGGCTGCCTCGGATGCCACGTCCAGGGCGCCGGCGGCCCGGCCGACCCCATTGGCCCGGACCTCAGTCACCTCGGCCGCAAGCGTTCCCAGGCCGAGCTGGCCTCGTACCTGGTCCACTCGAAAACAAAGGCTTCGAAGCACCGTGCCGATTTCCGGTTGTCTGCCGACGAATCCGCGCACCTCGCGAAATACCTGACATCCGGGACGAACGACAACGCCCCACCGCGGGCCAGTGCGCCAGGCGGCGACCCGGGCCGGGGACGGGCGATCGCCGAGCGGGCCCGCTGCGCCTCCTGCCACGAGATCCCGGGGCTCAAGCCGCAACCGCCCGACCTTGCGCTGAAAGCCAGCTCGCGCGTCGGGGCGGGGTGTCTAGCGGCGGAGCCCGCTCCCTGGGTCCCCCGCTTCGCGCTCGCTGTGGAAACGCGAAAAGACCTGGCCGAGCTTGTCGCCGGCCTGCCGCGCGAGCCCTCGCCGACAAGCCGCGAGGCCAGAGGCCAGGACGCGCTCCGACGCTGGAATTGCGTCGGTTGTCACACGCGCGACGGGCAAGGGGGTTCGGACCTCGGGGGACAGGTCGCCGCGCTCTTGGCCGAAGATCCCGACCTCGGCGGCAAGAAGGGAACGCTCACGCCGCCCAACCTGACGGCCGTCGGCGACAAGCTACGGCCGGAGTACCTCTCCGAAGCGATCCACGGCGCAGCGCCCACCGCGCGGCCGTGGCTCTCGGTGCGCATGCCCGCGTTCGCGTTCGAGCCGGGCGAGGCCGAGGCGATCGCCGCTCTCTTCCGCAACCACGACCGGATGCGCGGGGAGGCCGACTCGCCCGCCGCCGCGACGCACCCCGACGCCCGCACGCGTGAGAAAGCCGCCCAGCTCATCGGCCAGCGCGGGTTCGGCTGCGTCTCGTGCCACGTCCTCGCGGGGCGCATCCCGCCGGGCGGCGAGCCCGAGACGCTGGGCCCTGACCTCGCGCTGGCGCACCGCCGGATGACGGAGCGTTATTTTCATCGCTGGATCGCCAACCCCCAGCGGATCATCGCCGGGACGCCGATGCCTCAGTTCCTGCAACCCGTCGCCACCGCTCCGGGCACGCTCGACGACCAGCTCGATACGCTCTGGCAGTTGCTTGGCAGCACGCAGGTGGGCGAGGTGGCCGCGTTCGGTACCCGTGAGATCCTCAAGCGCGACGGGGACCGCGCGCTGGTGGTCCGTGATATGGTCTTACTGCCGGACGCCCCGGCGACTCCGTACACGCCCCGCGCGCTGGCCATTGGCCTGAAGAACGATCACTCGCTCCTGTTCGATGCTGACCGCCTCACGTGGCTCTCTTGGTGGCGCGGCGGATTCCTATCGCGCACCAAGTCGGGCCGGCTGTGGGAATGGCACCCGGACGGCCATCGGCTCTGGATCGCGCCCGGCCGGCCCGCGCCCGTCGTCCTCCTGGACGAACGGGGCACGATCGTCGCACCCGCCGAGGTTCGCGAGCGATTCGGCAGCTTCCGCGAGCTCGACTTCGACGGGTCGGGCGTCGTTCTCACGTACACGCTCAACCTGCCCGACGGCAGCGCGGCGCAGGTGGTCGAACATGTCCAACCGATCGACGGCGGCTGGGAGCGTGCGGTGCGGGTGTCAGGCGTCCCGCCTCGGCTCCGAGCGGCGCTGGTGGAGAGCCCGCCCGTTCCGACCAAGGAGGTCGGCGCAGTCGCCTTCTCCTGGTCCGCCGGGCCCGCCCGCCTGACGCTCCGAATCACGGACGCGACGCCCGTTACCGCCAAAGGCACCGGCGCTCGCGTGTTCGCCATGTCCGCGGCGAACGATGGGAGCTTCGCGGCTCGCGTTCGCTTGAACGTGACCGGGAACCCGTGAGGAATTCGGCCGGCGATGGCCGGTCCTACATTACCGGGTTGCCCGCCGCGAGCTCTTCCTCCCACTGATCGAGCAGCGGCCAGTCGACCGCACACGTGCCAAAGTCGGACATGTGCGTGTAGCCCTCGAGCCGCGCGATCGTGGCGTCCAGGAGCTGATTGTCCTTGCGGAAGATCGGGCCGTGGGAGGGGAGCAAGTACTCGGCGTCGCAGTCGCGGATCCGTTTCAGGCTGGCGATGAAGTCGGGCAGGTTCGAGCCGTGGTGCGCATCGATGACGCCGACGCAGCCGTCGCGA
>JARLIH010000354.1 GCA_031291845.1 Isosphaeraceae bacterium
TCACGGACCTCGCGTTCGTGGACGGCCGGGTCTTCGTTGCCGGCCTGTCGAACGAGGAGTTCTCGTCGCGGCTGCTCTCGATCCCGTATCCGTTCGCCGAGACCGGCCAAGGCACGAGCGTCGAGATCTATCACGGGGCCCATGGGCGCTTCGAAACGAAGTCCCCTGTCCGGACCTTCGCACCGTACAAGATCAACGGTGAGTCCTACCTGCTGGCGGCCTACACCTGCACGCCGCTCGTGAAGGTTCCCGTCGCGGAGCTGAAGCCGGGCTCGCACGTCAAGGGGACGACCGTGGCCGAGCTGGGAAATATGAACAAGCCGCTCGACATGATCGTTTACCAGAAGGATGGCAAGGACTACCTGCTCCTCGCCAACAACAACCGGGGCGTGATGAAAGTTCAGACCGAGGGCGTCGCGAAGACCGAGGCGATCACCAAGCCCGTCAAGGGGGGCGGCAAGGCCGGCTTGCCCTACGAGACGATCGCCGACCTCAAGGGCGTCGTTCATCTCGACGAGCTCGACAAGGACCACGCCGTGATCCTGGTGCAGAGCCAGGGGGGCGCACTCAACCTCGAGACGATCGCGTTGCCATGAGCCGCTGCTTCGCGTCCGTCGTGATGCTTTCGACGATCGCCTTCGCGGGCGACGCGCCGGACGAAAACCGTCCGGCGCGTCCGGCCCCGGTCGCCATTCACTGGAGCGCCGGCGGCCCCGGCGTCCGGCAGGGAGTCGAAGTCGTCGGTCTCGACGGGCCCAGCCTGGAGGCGTTGTCCAAGCTGCAGGACGACCCAACGAGCGTTTCAAGCCGGTTTCGCGTCTCGGTCCTGCCGCAAGGGCAGACGGCCAGCCGCGATGCGACCGCGATTGTCGGGACGTACCAGGTTGTCGGCAAGGTCCTGAAGTTCGAACCGCGCTACCCGTTTGAGCCGGGCTTGCGGTACGTGGCTCGCATCCGTCTCTCGGCACTCCCAACGAACCCCTCGCCCGGCGCGCCCGACGTCACGTCCGAATACACCTGGCCCGAGCCGGAGCGGGGCGATCCCGCCGTCGTGACCCGCGTCGATCCTACCGGTAATCGCCTGCCCGAAAACCTCCTGAAGGTTTATCTTCATTTCTCAAAGCCGATGAGTCGCGGCAAGGCTTACGGGCACGTTCGCATTCTGGATGCGTCGGGCCGGGCGTTGAAGGCCCCGTTCCTGGAGCTGGGCGAGGAACTTTGGGACCCCTCGGGCACGCGCCTCACGCTGCTGCTCGATCCGGGTCGGATCAAGCGAGGGCTCCGCCCGCGCGAGGAAGACGGCCCGATCCTGGAGGCCGGAAAGACTTATACCTTGGTGGTCGACCGCGACTGGTCCGACGCGGACGGGTTTCCCCTGCGCGAAGCCTTCCGCAGGCGGTTCCAGGCTGGCCCGCCGGACGAGGCGCAGCCGGATCCCAAGACCTGGAAGGTGGCCGCACCCGCCGCGGGCTCGACCGATCCCTTGACGGTGACCTTTCCCGAGGCGCTTGACCGCGCGATGCTCGACCGAGCGATCGAGGTGCGCGGCCCCGACGGTCGAACCGTCGCGGGGTGCCTCGAGGTGAGTCCCGAGGGGACGCGCTGGCGGTTCCGGCCCGAGCGCGCCTGGGTGGCCGGGACGTCTCACCTCGTCATCGACGCCGAGCTCGAGGACCTCGCGGGCAACAGCATCGCCCGCCCCTTTGAATTGGATGTGCTCGGGCCGGTCACACGAACGACGGAAACGAAGACGGTGATCCTACCCTTCGTCACCGGCAAGAATCCGTAGTTGTGGGGTGCGTTTTCGTTTCACTCGGCTCACGATTACGGATTCTCAGTCGCCAACAGCGCCAGCGTGGCCCAGCCGCTCGTGGAGATCCGCTGCGCGTAGCTCTCACCGCCGGCCGGACGCGTGGTCTCGGTCCAGCTCCCGTCTTCGTTCTGGGACGCGACCAGGTACGCGCGGCCCCGCCGCAGCAGACTGGCGACCTCCGTATGGTCCTCCCAGCGGCTCATCGCGAGCAACGCGAGCGCGGTGTCGAAGGGCTCCGGCGGCGATCGGACGAACGGTCCCCAACCGCCGCGATCGGTCTGAGCACGCTTGAGCAGCTCGAAACCGCGACGGCGTACGCTGTGGTCGCCTGGGCGGTCCGGAGACAGCCCGATCAACACGGCCGACGCGTCGAGCACGTTCTCGAGAGGCTGTTCTCGCAGCCATCGCTCAGCGCGTGCGATCGGCGCGGCGAACCGGTTCGCCCCGGCAGAGGCGAGCGCTTGGCGCCCCAGCGCGGTGGCCAGTGGTCGGCCGTATGTCGCGGGTGTCCCGAGAGATCCCCTGGCTCCGATCGGCCAGGAGCCGTCGGGCGACTGATCGTTCGCAACGAGCTCGGCCGCCTGGACGAGCAACTTCCGATTGCCAATCCTGCCCTGCTCCACGGCCGACGCTAACGCAGTCGCAAACTGAAGCCGCGCCAGGGTCTTGTCGCTGATTGCAGGATCAACAGCAGTCGTATCCCAACGCTCGGGCCGCTCGAGCCAGCCAAGTGTGTCGACCAGAGCGTCCGCCGACGGGCCGTACGGCCGCCCCTTCGCGGCCAGGAGCGCACGGGCGGCGTCGCCGTTGTTGTGGCACGAAAAGCAGTGGTTGTCGCGCGACCACGCAGGGACCTCTCGGGCCAAGAACGCGACCGCGCGACGCTCCGCGTCGTCCCGCGGCGCTGCGCCGCGCACAGCGCAGGAACCAACTACGGTGACGGCGATAGTCAAACCGTAAGCGGCAACGCGTCTCATGACAACAAGACCACCGGACCCGCCACTGCCGAGGAGCTACACCTATCCGCTCCGCGCCATCTCGTCGGCGTGGTAGCTCGATCGCACGAACGGCCCGCTCGCGACCTCGGCAAAACCGAGCGTCCGCGCCAGGCGGCCCAGCTCGTCGAACTCCTCCGGCGGCAGGTATCGGACCACGGGGAGGTGCCGTGGCGAGGGCTGTAAGTACTGGCCCAGCGTCAGGAAGTCGCACCCCACGGCGCGTAGGTCGGCCAGCGTCTCGAACAGCTCTTCAGTCGTTTCGCCCAGGCCAAGCATCAGGCCGCTCTTGGTGCGCACGCCCCGCCCCGCCCGTTTGGCGTATTCGAGCACTTGCAAGCTGACCCCGTACTGGCTCTTGCGCCGGACGGTCTGCTGGAGCCGCGCGACGGTCTCCAGGTTGTGGTTGAACACTTCGGGGGTGGCCGCCAGGACCACGTCGATCGCCTCGGTCCGCCCGTCGAAGTCGGGCGTGAGCACCTCGATCGTCGCACCCGTCCGCTCGCGGACGGCCAGCACACAGCGCCGAAAGTGCTCGGCCCCGCCATCAGGGAGGTCGTCGCGGGTCACCGACGTGATCACCACGTGTCTCAGCCCGAGCCGGGCGCACGCCTCAGCGAGTCGCTCCGGCTCGTCGTCGGCCACCGGCTCCGGATGGCCCCGCTTCACGGCGCAAAATCCGCAAGGGCGCGTGCAGACGTCCCCCAGGACCATGAACGTGGCGGTCCGGCGCGTCCAGCACTCCGAACGGTTGGGGCAGCGCGCGCTCTCGCAGATCGTCTCCAGTCCCAACTCGCCGACCAGGTTCTGGGTGAAGTACGTGCCGCCCGCTGCGGGGATAGGCCGCTTCAGCCACTCGGGCAGACGACGCCGACCAGCAGGCGTTTCCACCTCGACGACCGGTAGGACCGGCAGCCCCGGTTGCTCACCCCAAGCTTTGAGCGTAGACAAACGCGCGCTCCTTACGGCGGACTTGCGGGTGCCCCGTATACACGTGGTGCCGCTCGAGCCCGAACACAGATTCCACCCGGCGAATCACCGCCTCGCGCACCCGATGCATCGGCGCCGGGCGCTGCCGGCGCGATTCCATCGACGTCTGGTGCAACGGCAGCCCCCCCGGACCCGGCTCGGCGATCAGGTGGAACGGTGATAGGTACGGCCCAACATTCAGCGTAAAACCGTGATAGGCGACCCAGCGGTTGACCGCCACCCCCACCGTCGCCACCCGCGCGGTGCCCAGGAAGACGCCCGGCAAGTCAGTCCGTCGCTCGCCGCGCAGGTCGAACTCTGCGAGCACACCGATAATCGCCTCGTGCAGCCCATCGACGTACTGCGCCACCGATCGCCCCGGCGGCTCCAACGGCAAGGCGAGGTAGGCCGCGAGCTGACCGGGAAGGTGCAGAACGCAACCGCCGCCCCGATTGACCCAGTGCACCCCAATGCCCCAGGCTCGCAGCTCTTCATCATCGGCCAGGATATGAACGCGACTCCCCGCACGTCCGACGCTGATCGTGGGCGGGTGCTCGCAGAGGATCAGGGAGGCGCCTCCCCGCTCCGCCTGCTCGTACATCAAGCGGCGCTGAAGGCGCTGGATCTCCTCGAAATCTTCCAGCCCGAGCAAGAACGCTTCCAGAGGCGGGGGGAACGGCAACATCGCGACTCGCTCTCCCCGTTGCGTTGTGACAGCCCGAGCCACCTGGAAACTCTTGCCACCTATCGTCCGCGTTTCCTCTCGAGTGTACAAGCCGAAACGCCCCCCAGGCAACCCGGATCGAAGGCGGTCGGGGGCAAGATCCTAATAGCGGCGGGAGCGGAACTCTGTGGCCCATCTTCAACAATAATTCATGGAACTATCACGCAAAGCGCTCAAGCAAAGCGTTAGATTATTGCCCTCATGAGTCGGATGATGACTCTTCTCCATTGACGAGGTTGCTGCCAATGAAACGCTCGCATCGCGGTTTCACTCTGATCGAACTGTTGGTAGTCATTGCGATCATTGCTGTCCTGATTGCCCTTCTGTTGCCGGCCGTACAGGCGGCGCGCGAGGCGGCCCGGCGAATTCAGTGCACGAACAACCTGAAGCAGATCGGCCTGGCTTTCATGAACTATGAAAGCTCCAACAATGCCTTCCCCATGTGCTCGATCTTGATGCCTGACGGCTCGGGCTCACCGGGAAGCTGGATTTCCAAGGGGTTGTCGTGGAGCGCGTTCGCCAGGGCGTCGTCTTTCATGGAGCAGAGCTCGCTGTATAACGCGATCAATTACTCACTCGCTAAAGGCTACAGTGCCTCCGGCAATATTACGGTCACAACCGCGACGCTCAATTTCCTGTACTGCCCGAGCGACCCTGGTCCGCATATCGACGGCCCCAGCATGGGGAACACTGGTGACGCCACCACGAGCTACGGGACCTGCGACGGCGACTGGTACGTCTTCACAGTCACCGCCACAGGGACGGTGGGTCCAATGAATCGTTCGCTCTTCGGACCGAATTGGTCGAAGACGATCGCGATGGTCACCGACGGGACGAGCAACACGCTCATGGCGTCTGAGGGATACATCGGCCACCTCCAGGCGCGCCATTGCGGCGGAGGTTCGTACGCGCCCGCCCCCAACGGAATGACCTACAGTAACATCCCGGCTCCGGGGGCCGCGTCCATCGCGGCGCTGGGACCGCTCATTTCTTCCTGCGGCAACGGTGCGCCGACGCCCATTGGACATACTCGTTGGGCCAACGGCGGCGTCTACTATTCGGGGTTCACAACGGCGTGCACCCCCAATCAACCGGTCGACTGGGACTGGGTCGACGAGAACGATGGTGGTGACACCTTCATGTCTCTCTCGGCCAGTAGCTATCACCCCGGCGGCGTCAATACCCTGTTCGCCGACGGCAGCGTGAAGTTCATCAAGAACTCGGTGAACCCGAACGCCTGGTACGGCCTCGGCACGATCGCCGGTGGCGAAGTGATCAGTGCCGACTCGTACTGAGCAGAGCGCCCGCCGGGCAGCTACGTTGCTCTCTTGGACCGCGTGCGAACCAAGCGTCGCACGCGGTCTCGTGTATTCGAGACATACAAGCGCACGCGGTTCAGGGGCTCAGTCATGCGGATGCATATTTCTAGGTTGACTAATTTAGGTCTGGCCGCTTTTCTTGTTAACACGTGTTTGGGCTGTGGGTCCGCCGACGACCGACCGACTCTCGAGACCATCCCGGTCAAGGGCAAAGTGACATACAAGGGGAAGCCCCTTTCCAAGGGCGTTGTCGAATTCGAGCCCGTGAACAGGGGACGCTCGGCCTTTGGCGACCTCCAGCCCGATGGGACCTACACCTTGAAGACGATGAAGGACGGCGATGGCGTGTCCCCTGGCTTGAGCCGGGTTACCGTCAGCGGCACTGGTCCCAACCCCAAGCGAGAGCTCGTGCCGAGGAAATACACGCAGATGACAACCTCGAAATTGGAGGCCGTCGTCAGCCCGGAGAAAACTGAGTTCGACTTCGACCTCAAGTAACCGCCACGCCAGCGCCGAGTCCTTCCTCTTAAATTCACACGAAAGCCATCATCACACAATGCGAAACGTGACTCGCCGATCGCTCCTGCCGGCTGCCGTCTTGGGGTGCGTGGCGTTCATGGCTCCAAGGGTTGGCGCGGACCAGTTCCGGCTGGAGAACGCCAGCCTTCCCGTCCCGATCCTCGACCACGCCCGCGTGAACGTCGTGATTGAAGCGTCGGGAGTCGAGCCGGTCGGCGACGGCCGGCATCTGATTATTGCCCACGACAAGGCCGCGCCGCTCCATGTTTTGGACCTCGCCACGGGCGCGCTCGTGGGCGAACCCATCACTGCGCCGAAATTCCCCGCAACGGCCAACGGTGGACCCAAATGGGAAGGCATGGCGCGCGACAGCGAGGGTGCCTTCTACGTCGTCGGTGCGCACAACGGGAAGACCGACGAGGAACGCGCCGCCAAGAGCCACCTGATGCGGTTCCGTCTCAAGGACAGTGCCGTCCCGATGATCGACCAAGACTCGGTCTCCCGCTTCGAGATCGCTCGCTCGCTCGTCGCCGCGCTGAAGGCCGAGGGCCTCGATGAAGCGGCCGTGGGGAAGCGGAAGATCGAAGGGCTGGCGATCCGCGAAAAGAACGGCGGGCGGGAAATCGTCATCGGCCTGCGAGAACCGGGTGACAAGGTACGGGCCTTCGTCGCCGACGTGTCCAAGAAGGCCGACGGCGCCGCGCTGGAGCTCAAACCCTTGTTCGCCTTCGAGGCCGAGCCGCGCGAGGGCGTCCAATCGCAACTGACCTCGATGGAATATGTTCCGCCGCTCGGCGGGTTCCTTGTGGTGACAGCTTCCGAGGACGCCGATAACGCGTTCCACGGCAACAACCTCTGGTTCGTCGCCGATGGCGAGACCCGCCATGCCCGCAAGATCGCCACCTTCGAGGTGGCGATGAAGGCCGAGGGACTCGCCGTTCTGGGCGTAGAGACCGCCGGCGACGAGATCAGTGTGCGACTCCTGGTGACGTACGACAACGACCCGCACGCGACCAAGATTCCGAGCCGTTTTCAGACCGTAACGCTGGTTCGGGCTTCGCGCTGAGCGATTTGGGCCTGGCTCAAAACGTGCGAACTTCGGGTCGCAAGAGAGACGGTCGCGCCATGTCTTCCCGTCCTCCGCGTGTTGGACTCCACGGGGGTGGCGGGGGGGGGGGTGGGCGGGTCCACCGAGCACCCCCCCAACAACAACCCGCAGCAATAA
>JARLIH010000355.1 GCA_031291845.1 Isosphaeraceae bacterium
AAATCCCGGAAATGCCACGGTTTCCCACCCACCACCGGTGGGTCTTCTTCCGAACCGGAACCGCCAGCGAGGGATCGAGCGTGATCCCTGGCTGGCGCTTCGGGTTGGTGTCGAAAAGAGGGGGTCGGCAGGCCGTAAGAACCCGTCCTGCGCCTCAGTGCCCCTCGAAGGGGAACTGCCCGGGCAAGAGCACCGCGTCATTCGGTCCCAAGCCGGGCGCTGGGCGATGGGCATCGTTCAGGAACATGTCCGAGTCGAGGGGGCTCGCCCGCCGCGTGTTGTGCCAGCGCACGTGCATGTCGGCGAACAACACGTTCTGCCCGCGCCCGCCGTGGTTGGGGCTGTTGCCTTCGAGGACCGCCGTACCGTCATCGTGGGGCGGCTGGTCCGCGAGCATCGGCACGCTCGACGAGTGAACCGCCGTGACCGGGCCGGGGCGTCCCGACGCGTGCCGGTAGCCCACGTTGTAGGCGTAGTCCCAACAAAGCAGGTTGCGATAACGCTCGGGATCCTTCAGCCGGAGCATTGCCAACTCGGGATGGCTCGGCAGCGGTTCCTTCGCCGCACACTTCCCGTTGCACGGGCAGTCGAGCGTGGCAACGTCGCTCAGCAGGCCGGCGTCCTTCAGCATCGCGGGGAAGGTGCCCGCGTGGGAAGCCGGGCTGTCGGCCGTGGCGTACGGGTAGTAGTGGTGGACGTCGACGTACTGGGCCAGGCCGAGACCAAGCTGCTGGAGGTTGAAGCCGCAACCGGCCTGGTCCATGCGCTGCCTAGACCTGTGGACGGCGGGGAGGAGTGTGACGAGCCCCGCCAACAGGATCCCGGCGGCGACGGCGATGTCCGCCCACCGAAAAGGGACTTTGACCGGCACGAACTCGAGGATCGTCCTGCGCGAACGCCGTCGCTCGGCAACGAACAGGATCGAGCGCTCGGCCAGACCACGGGGCGGCTCGATGACCTCCCCATCGTCGACGAGCCGCTCGATCGCGTGCTCCAAGCGGTCGAGACGCAGCGCCAGGATCGGGTCGTCCGCGATCGCCCGCTGGATCTGTTCGCGGGTGATGTCGTCCGTTTGCCGGAACGCGTAGTCGAGCATCTCTTGAGCGTTCATGGGATCAACCACTTCCGTCTTGATGGTCGGCCCGGGCCATTTGCTGGAGCTTGGCCAAGGCAGCGTGTAGCCGCGACTTGACCGTCCCGACCGGAATCTTCAGGATTTCGGCGATTTCCCGGTACTTCAAGTCCTGGTTATAGGCGAGGAGAAGCGTCTGACGGAGCGTTTCGGGTAGCCGGGCCACACTCGATCGCACCCATTCGCGGCGCTCCTCTCCCTGCAGCTCCGCGAGCGGGCCCGGCCCTTCACTCGCCAGCAAGTCCACCAGGCGACCCGCCTCCACTTCCTCCCCGCTGGTCGTGCGCTGGTCAAGACTGACCGTGGGGTGACGGCCCGCCTTTCTCATCGCGTCGACAGCTTGGTGCGTGGCGATCGAGTACAGCCAGGGACGTACCGGACGCCCGTCCTCGTACATCCCCTTCTTTAGATGAACTTGCAAGAATGTGTTTTGGAATACGTCTTCGGCGAGCGCGCGGTCGCCCGTGTAGCGAACGAGGTAGCGGTACAGCTCATGCTCGTAACGATGAACGAGCGCGTTGAAGTCTTCCGTCCGGCCCGTCTCGCGGTAACGGCTAAGCAGTTCCTCGTCGGATGTCCGGGCGAGGTCGTTCGCCGTGTCCGTGTCTGGGGCCTTCATCATGACTACGCACCGCCACGACGGAGAGTTCGGGTCAGGCGACCAGAAACCGAAAAAAAATGCGCTGAGCCTTCCGGGCCGGTCCAGGGGGCGATGTAAAGACCAGTCTAGTATTCCCTTCGGGCGAGTCAAGCGAGAGGCGACAGCCGACTGACGACGGCCAGCCACTCGATCAATCCCTTCAAACATACCAAACGGCACTCGGGCACGGAAACCACCCCGAAAAAAGGGGGACTTCTCGCCGATCTTCGCCACGATCGGCGGCTTCGGCTCCAACTGTTGCGTGAGAACGGTGTTGAGTGCCAATCGCGCGTCGTCGTAAAGCGCGTGTTTCGCGCTGCGCAAAACACGAAAACGAGGGGGGGGCGGCTTTTAAACCCGCCCGTCTCCTCCCTTGGTCCGGACCGCCACACACGGGGCGCCGACATGTTGATCGCCGCTGCCGGGCGGATGTGAAGCGCGCCCCCTCCAGGAATGCGGCTTCGCCGCACTACGAATTCCGCCGTGCAAGACGCTAAACACGTACCTTCGTGGGCAGAGTAACCAGGCCTCGCTCTCACATTGAGAGGCGTCCGGTGGAAAGGGGCGAGGAGTGACCAAAAAGGACGCAGCCGGCCCGCGGTGGCCTGGTAGATTGGCACGGCCCATGCTCCGGGTGGAACCGGCCCGTGGGCGGCTCGCCGTGCGGGGAAGAAACGGGACAATGTGCAGCGGTTTTCCAAACACTCGGCAAAACCGTTGAAGATGGGCGGACTGGCTTAGATTTGCGGTGAAGCCGGCTTCCGATCGGGTGCGATACCTTGACGGGTGGTGCGACGCCCCTCATCTCTGCTTCAACTGGGAGGACGCATGCAAAGACATCGATCTTTTCCGGCAATGATAGCCGCCTTGGCCGTGGCGGCGGGTTTCGGCGCTGCGCCGGCGGCTCCGAGCTATCATTCGGTCGAACGCGCCGTTCAGGAGATTCGCAACGATTGGAAAAAGCCCGGGGCAGCGACACCGACAAACGCGCCCGGCTGGGACGCTTTCTTCGACGCTCTCGTGAATGAGCTCCAGGCGTACACGGTCGCGCAGGGTGAGACAGACCAGCTCGGCTCGCTCAATCGGTTGTACCAAATGTCGGTGGCCCTCAACGGCGTGAGCTGGACTCCCGCCGCGCGAGTGCACGCCGAGCTGCGCAGTTGGTTGCGCCCGCGGGTGCGGCTCGCTTGGGCGGAGCGCAAGCTGGTCGAGGCGGTCCAGGGACTGCCGGAGACCACCGACGGATCGGCCCGATCGAACCGCGATCGCTGGATCCAGTTCGTGAACAGCGACCTGGGGGCCGCCTTAAGGCAATACGATGGTGCGCGCACCGTCGCCCAGCGGCAGGAAGCGCTCAAACACGTGTACGGAGCGCTCCGGGCGCTGACGTCGAGCGTGAACACCCGGCCCTGGGTGCCCACGGTCGTGCTCCGGCAGGCCCTCGACGACCTGTACAACCAGCCCAACCTCGACGTTTCCGCGGATGTGGCGACGTTGCGGCCCTTCCTGGAGCACGACGTGGCCATCACGGGCCCCGTGTACCGCAAAGGGTACGTGTCGCAGGTGACCGCGGGACCGAAGACGGGCTTCGGCCTGATTCCGAACGACGACGGCATCGCGTTCTACAACAGCCAGTTGATGTCGAGCGTCACGCCGATCTGGGACTTCAACAACCAGATCGCCAGCGACCAGCGCGGCCGCCGCGCCACCAAGCTCTATCATTTTGACGCGACGACCGTCGACACAAACGAGCTGGTCCTGACGGCCGTGATCCGCGACTCCGGCCTCTCGCTCATCCCCGACTACCGGCACAACACGGATGCAGCGATCGGTTCGGAAAAAACGGAGGGGAACGGCTTCGGCCGCGCGATCGCGGCCCTGATCGGGATGAACCAGCAGCGGATCACCCAGAAGGTCTATGATGGCGCGATCGGGCGCATCCGGGCGAACGTCGTTGAGGAAGCGAAGGAGGAAGGGGGCGAAAAGATCGGCCGCCAGCAGGCACAGCTCAACGAAAAGCTGCGGCAATTCCTGCCCGGCGACCGCACGCTGGCGATCCGTAACCTGCTCATAACCGGGTTGATGCTGCGCTCGCAGACGGAGCGGGCGCTCGTCGGCGGATTGCTGCGCTGGAACGGCGCCGAGGAACAGGTCGGGGCGGACGCCCCCCAGCCAGCGTCGCTCCTCCAGCCCGATCCGGGCGTGTCGGCCGACCTCCACCTGACCTCGATCCTGACGAGCTTGATCCGCGGCTACATCCAGTCCGACGCGGTGCGCAATGTCAACAACTTGATGGTCGTCACGCACAAGGTTCCGGAAGGCACTCCGCCCGGTAAGGGTGTGGACGTCACCCAGAACGTCGATTACACCACATTCTTGAAATCGGTGCAGACGGCCAAGGCGGCGAACGACCCGAAGGAGCTCGCCATCCGGGTCAAGCGTCCGGAACGTGCGCCGGCGTTCGGGGCCGACGCGAACGGTTACCTTGTTGCACTTGTGAGCGACTTTCAGCTCGAGGTGCCGGCTCCCGCCGCCGCGGCCAAAGGGGGCTTGGCCGGCCCCCCTGCGCAGGTGTACCGGATCGTTTCTCCGCAGGCCGAGTTCGTGATCTCCTTCAAAGTCACGTCGCAAACCGAGCAGGAGCCCGTCCGCCTCTCCGGCCGGGTTGAAGGGTTTGACCCCGGTCCGCAGGCCAAGGTCTTCGCGGTGGACGAGGATGAGACGAAGGCGGAGCCGCTGAGCCCGTTCAGCAGCACGATCTTCTTCGGGGTAATTCGTTCCCGCCTCCAGGGCCAGCCGATCGACGTGCCCCTGAGCAACCTCAAGCTGCAGGGCTTCGCGATCAACGGCGTTTCCTCGCTCGACCCTTCGGGCTGGATTCGAGTCAACCTCACGCGTACCTCGGAGAGCCCCGCTGCGGGCGTGCGCTGAGCAGCCTCGGCGCAGGACCGGTCGGAAGCCACGCTGACACTCGTCTCGGGAACCTGTTAAGATGGGCTCCCGAGACGTTTTTTGTTCCCAGGCCGCCCCCGCGGCGCCGGCGACCAAGGCCCCGAGGAACCCGCCCAGTGCCGTCAGCCGACATTCCGCTCCTGGCCATTTTTGACCACGACGGCGTCCTGGTCGATACCTTGGCCTACCATCAGCACGCCTGGCAAATGCTTGGCGAACGAACCGGATTGCCGATCACCGCCGAGTTCATCCACGAGACGTTCGGCATGACGAACCCGAGCATCTTCCATCGTTTGCTCGGCGACTCGGTCGACCCGGCCGAGCTCCAGCGTTTCTCGGACATGAAGGAAGTGTGCTACCGGGACGTCGCGCGCGGCAATATCGTGCTGATGGACGGCGTACGGGAACTGCTCGACGGCCTCACGCGCGAGGGGGTCCTGCTCGCGATTGGTTCCAGCGGCGTGCTGCCGAACCTCGAGCTGACCGTGGAGTCGTGCGGCCTCTGGGGCCGGTTCGCGGCGATCGCGTCGCTGGAGGACATCCGGCACGGCAAGCCCGACCCGCAGGTGTTCCTCGTCGCCGCATCCAAGGCCGGCGTGAGTCCTGCGCACGCGGTCGTGTTCGAGGACGCGCCGGTCGGAATTCAAGCTGCGAAGGCCGCCGGCATGCGCGCGGTGGGCGTGACCACCAGTCACCCGGCCGCGCCGCTCTGGGAGGCAGGGGCGGACGAGGTGGTCGAAACGCTGGCGGGCTATGACGTCCCTCGGCTCATCGCCGGGCTGCGCGCGTCTCGGTGAGCGACGGCCGGGGCCGATCCAAGAGGGGGCGAGCACGACCACATGAAACGGGTTGCGATCCTCGGTGCGGGGGGGATGGGGACAGCGCTGGCGGTTCTTTTTGCCCGGTCCGTGCGGTCGGTGCAGCTTTGGCCCCGCGATCCGGTGAGAGCGGCTGAACTGGCGCGGACGCGCGAAAACGCGCGGCATTTGCCCGGCGTTGCGCTGCCGGACAACGTCTCGGTGATGGCCAACGCCTGCGATGCCACGGGCGGCGCCGAGCTGATCGTGGCGGCCATTCCATCGGCCTTCCTCAGGGCGACCCTCGCGGGGCTGGCCGAAAAGATTCCACCGCGCATTCCCGTCCTGAGCGTGATCAAAGGCATAGAGAACAACACCTTCGCGCGGCCGAGCCAGATCATCGCGGAGACGCTCGGTCCGCGGTCGATCGCGATCTTGAGCGGCCCTGGCCATGCCGAGGAGCTCGCCCGCGGTCTTCCCGCCTCGCTCGTCGTCGCAGGCACGGACGATGCCGTGAAAGGGGCGGTGCGCGACGCCCTCAACCAACTTTTCCTCCGCGTGTACACCAACACCGACGCGCTGGGCGTCGAGCTGGCCGGAGCGCTCAAGAACGTGCTCGCCATCGCCGCGGGCGTGTGCGACGGCCTGCGGTTCGGCGATAACGCCAAAGCCGCCCTCATCACGCGCGGGGTCGTGGAGATCACGCGTTTCGGGGTCCACTTCGGCGCGGTGCCCGAAACGTTCCAGGGGCTCGCCGGTATCGGCGACGTCCTGACGACCTGCTACAGTGCGTTCGGCCGCAACCGAGCGGTCGGCGAACGGATCGGCCAGGGCGCGACCCTGGAGCAAGCCCTCGCGGAGACGGTCAACGTGGCGGAGGGCGTCCCCACGACACGGAGCGTCCACGACCTCGCGACTCGCCACGGAGTCGACATGCCGATCACGCGTGCGCTCTACCAGGTCCTATTCGAGGGCAAGACCCCGGTCGATGCGGTGACCGAGTTCATGCTTCGTAGCCCCAAGGTCGAGTGGCAGCCATGACGTTACCGCCCCTGCCGCCGGCGGCGTGCGACGTCGCCTTCAAAGAATGGGCCGGAGTCTGCCACGCGTTGTCGCAAGGCCGGCAGTCGCTCATCCTCCGCAAAGGCGGCATCGCCGAGGGAACGGGGGGGTTCACGCCCGAGCATTCCGTGTTCTGGCTGTACCCGACCCACGTTCATGAAAACCAGCAAGGGTTGCGCGACAACGAGCCGCCGCCGGCGCCGTGGGGCGCACGGGACGATGCGGTTCCGCTCCAGGTGCTGGCGGCCGTCGAGTCGGTCGATTTCGTCGATCGTCCCGAACTCTTGCCGGCGCTCGAACCGCTGCACGTCTGGACGGCGGAGACGGTCCTGAAACGGTTCCACTACCGGCAACCGGGCCTCTGGGTGCTGTCGGTGCGCGTCTGGGCAGGCGTCGCAGCCACGTTCGTGCCGGTCACGGCCGCGCATCTCGGCTGCAAGACGTGGGTCCCGCTCGAGGCGCCGGTTTCCACGCTCGGCCTTGCACCCGTGCTCGACGATTCCGAGGCCGCGCGCCGTCGCGAGCGGCTCGCTGCCGCGCTATGTAAGACGTATTGAGAGCGACGACATGCTCCGACGGCTCCGCCGCGACTTCCGCGATTACCCCGCCACGATGACGATCTGCACCCTCTGGGTTGTCGTCTATCTGGCGATGCTCGCGACAGCCGCCTGTCAGGGGAACGCCGGCTCCGGCGGCGGCTGGCTGCTGGGCACCCCGGGCGGCGAGCGCTTCGGCGACATGTCGCTGCGCGACCTGGCGCGCGGCCAGTACTGGCGGACGCTTACCTCCACGTTCGTCCACTACGGGCTCGTGCATCTGGCGATGAACCTGTTCGGGATGTACCAGCTCGGCAGCCTGATTGAGGAGTGGTACGGACCCTGGCAGACCGTGTCCCTGTACGTGGTGCTCGGCGCGGGGGGGAATGCGCTCTCGGCCGTGATCCGCCACGCGCTCGGGTCGAACCCCTACATGCACTCCGGGGGCGGGTCGACCGTCTTGCTCGGCTTCGTCGGCCTGTGCGCGGTGGTCGGGTGGCGGGCGCGCACGCGGATGGGCGACTTTCTGCGGGGACAGATGGTTGCCATCCTCCTGTACACGGCCCTGCTCGGGCTGGCCCTGCCGCTCATCAACTACATCGTGCCGATGCCCCTGATCGACAACTGGGGCCACGCGGGAGGGGCACTCGTCGGGGCCGCAGTCGGTTTCGAGCACTCCTGGCTCGAACGCCGCAACCGGAGCCGGCTCGCGGTGTGGGTCGCCGCCCTGGCCATCCTCGTGCTGACCGCCAGCGCGGCGCTCCAGTGGCGCTCCGACCGCGTCGAGGCCCCCCGCAGGGCGCTCGCACGGATGGAACGGGCCCGCACGATCGTGGATGCCCTGGCCCGTGTGGCCTACCAGTACCAGGTCGATTTCGTCGCGGCTCAGCGGGCGCGTACGGGCGGGCGCGGCGCGTTCGTCAGCAAGGAGCGGCTCGGAGCGATCTCGTTCGCGCAGTCGCAATTGGGACTCACGCGTCAGTCGCTGGACAACGGCGCCACCCGGGGTGACTTCCAGCGGGTCCAGGCGCTGTTGTCACGGGCCCGTAACGACCCGCCACGGCGGCGCGACGTCGAGACGTTTGCCCCGCCGTTCCGGAACCTGTTGCAACGAGCCCGCCGGGCCTACGACGCCGCGGCGGCCGAGTATGCGGCGGTCGCACGTCAGGAAGGCGAGATCGGGGCAACGACCAAGGCGTCTCGTTAGAGCTGCCAACGCACGCCCGCTGGTGCCCAACCCGATTGTGAAACGTCAAACCGGCCCACTTGCCTGCGGCGCTCCCTTTCGATGCCGCGGCCGGCCCCGCCCCTGGCGGACGGCGGTCACGAAGTCCGCGAGCGACTGAATCGGGTCCGCCAGTTCCGTGTAGTAGCAACCGACGATCTCCGGATCGTGGCCGTCGCTCGACCCGGTCACACCCATCGGCTGCGACCGGAGCAGGTCCTCGGTCCGGCGGCGGGTCTCGGGCGTCACGTTGTTGCTGACCAGCTCTAGACCGTCGAAAACGGGGCCGTGCTCGGCAACGATCGCCTCGAAATCCTGGTCCCACCGGAAGGGGTGGGCCGCGACGACGGCCGCACCGCAACGCTTCACCGCGGCGAGCAGGTCACCCAGCGCCACGCCGGGGGGCACGTCGTCGAGGTTGGGCAGCCCGTAGACCAGAAAGTGCCCCTCTCGGGCCGATATCTCCGCCCCCGAAAAGACGAGCACGTTGTGGCGACGGCCGTGTTCGGCCAGTTCTCGAAGCTCGTCCTCGGGCCACTGGACGTCATGCTCGGTAATCACGACGCCGTCGAGCCCCGCGTCGCGGGCGCGCACGATCAATTCCAACGGGTCGATCACGCTATCGGGAGAGTAGCGGTTGGTGTGCAGATGATGGTCGAATTTCGGCATCAGAAGGTCGAGTCCCCAAAACAGTCGGTCGTCTACTCCGGGTCCGGCTCGCTCCGGAGCGTTGCGCCCGCTTCATCGATTCTGAGATAATTCGCTCGGTCGTGCCAGCCCCCGAGGACGATGAGGTGGTATCCCCCACGCAACTCCTCAACCGGGCGGTGGACATGGCCGATGACGACCAGGTCGCTCTCGGCCGATTGCTCTGCCGCGTACCGCCGGAAGACTTCGAGGTGCCGTTCTTCGGACGCCAGTCGCCCGTGTTGGTTCGTTTGCTCGAGCAAGCCATCGAGCGGCCGCGCAAGGGCGGCGGGGAGCCCGGCATAGCCCCGGAAAAAGGTCCGGCTCTCCATCCACGCTTTCCAGAGCCGACGCGCGCCGAGCAAGTGCCCGTGGACCAAGCGGACGCGCAATCCCTGCACGACGATGTCCACCGGCTCGGGGACGAACGGCACACCCAGCACGCGTTCGTAAAGAGGTCCCATCCACAGGTCGTGGTTACCCGCGATGATGTGGAGTGCACCGCCGCGCGCACGAAAGTGCGCGAGAGAGCGCAGTCCCGGGCAGCCCTCGGTCTGCGAGTCCCTTTGCCGCGCGGCGGCCCAGAAATCGCAGAGGTCACCCACAACCCAGAGCGTGTCGCTCCCCGCCAGGCAGTCGACCCAGCGCGCAAAGCGCGTAGCGCGTTCGGGGCGGTCGAGCCGTAGGTGAACGTCACTCGTGAAAAAGACGGGCACGGGGCAGGCGCTCGGCGTCGGTCGAAAAGGGCATTATAACACCCGGTAGCGTTCGATTCCCTTCTCGTTCAGTTGGATGCCCAGGCCGGGAGCGTCCGGGACCGCCACGCGACCGTCGACGGCCCGGATCGGCTCTGAGAGGGCGTGCCGGAGGGTGGTCCCCTCCTCGACGACGAATTCGAGAAGTCCCAGCGTGTTCGGAACACTGGCAAGGAAATGGAGCGCGGCGGCCACATTGACGTAGGTCGTGAAGCCGTGGTTGACGACCGGCAGGCCCCGGTCGGCGGCGAGGGACGCAATCTTCATGGCCTCGGTGAAACCGCCACAGCGGGTGAGGTCAACCTGCACGACGTCAATCTGACCAACATCCATGAGCTGAAGGAACGACTTCCGCTCGCTCTCCTCCTCTCCCGCGGCGATCCGCAAGGGACTCGCGGCCGACAGCTTGGCGTAGCCGTCGTAGTCGTCGGGTTGGAGGGGCTCTTCGAACCAGAAGAGGTTGTAGGGCTCGAAGGCACGGGCGCGCTGGATCGCCGTTTTCGCGTCGAAGACCAGGCCCGCGTCGATCATCAGGTCGGCCTCGGGCCCCAAACCCGCGCGGGCTTCACGGACGAGTGCAACGTCGGTGGCGAAGTCGCGACCCATCGGATCCCAGCCGAACTTCACGGCCGTGAATCCCTGGCCCACGAACCGGCGGGCCCGCTCGCCGGTCTCCGCCGGCGTGTCGCCGAAGAGCGAGCTCGCGTACGGACGAAGGCTCGTCGCGAATCCGCCCCCGAGCAGCTTCCAGACCGGCATCCCGAGGGCCTTCCCCTTGATGTCCCAGAGCGCAAGATCGATCCCGCTCATCGCGTGAATCGCAATCCCGCGCCGGCCGGAATAGATATTGGCGCGGTACATTTGGTGCCAGAGATACTCTGTCCGGAACGGGTCCTCGCCGATCACCACGCGGCCCAGACCGGTCGTGGCCGTGTGCGAGAACGGACCCTCGATACACCCTTTAACGGCCAAAGGACTTGAGTCAACTTCCCCGTATCCCGTGATGCCGGCGTCGGTCGTCACCTTGACGATCAAGGCGTCCTGTCCGCTGTCGCACTGGTTTTTGATTTCGGGGAGCCTGAGGTAGATGGCCTCGACCCCGGTAATCTTCAGGTCGCTCATCGGCTGGTTGGCCATCGTGTCGCCTCGGACGCGGGTGCTGGGTCGGTTATCGCCGGCCGAATGTACCCAGTGGGTCGCCGGGGGGGCAAGGCGCCCGTTTCTTTGCGCAATCGAACCAGCCGGTAGCGGCCGAGTTTGGGCATGCGAAAAGAGTGCACGGCCTCGGTCGAATCAACCGAAGAGACGGATAAGTGTCAGCCTGGAGTCACTGTTGGGACTGCGCCGAGAGGAGAAGGTCACAACCATGTCGCGGACGGTGGCAGCGCGGGCGCTCGGCATCCTGCTTGCGGGCGCGGCGACCAGGGCGGCAGGCGACGGCCCCCCGCCGCTGACGCCACCTACGTTGGCCCCCCCGGCGCTTGCCGCCCCGAGCGAGGCAGCCAAGCCGGCCGCCCCACCCGTGCCAACCCGCATACCGGAGAGCCGGCCGGTCCTGGCCATCCCGGGAGTAACGGCCCCAGGACGCCTGCGCACGCAACCGCAGCCCATCACGCCATCCGCAACGGACCTCGGCGCGCCCCGCGAGTTGCCCGACTTCGACATCCCGAAGGAAATGCTCGAGCCCACCCCTCGCGTGGCCTCTCCTGCGGGCGCGCCGCCAACGGTGATCGAGTCGGTCCCCAGCGGGTCGGCGGCGGATACGGCCCCGAGCCTGTCCCCTCGCCCCTACGGGGCATCCCGTTCGTCCCCCGGGCGGAGCGAGCCGCGATCGAACGCGACGCCGCCCCCCGCGCCCGACTCGACGCGACGACCGCAGGGGCTTTTCGGCCGGTTCTTTCCTCCGCCCTTCCAGTCTCCCCGGACCACGCCGGACGATCGACCGACGGTCACCGTCGAACCGCGCACCGACCCGGCAGCCGATGCCGCGCTGCAGCGTCGCATCGAACGCCAGGTGCGCGAAACCCTCGGGGACCGCGTCCGGTCTTACGAAGTGCGGGTCGTCGATCGGAACGTCACGGTCCGGGTCCGTGCCTCCCGCTTCTGGCAAAAACGGAGCGTCCGGCACACGCTGGAAACGCTCCCCGCGCTCAGTGGCTACCACGCCCGTGTGGACGTCGTCGACTGAGTCGGCGAGATCGATGAGTGCGGTTTTCGAATGGTTCGCGTACAGCATCTCGCATGGGTGGCTGGGGTCGAGCCCGTCACGCTAGCGCCGGGGCATCGCCCTTGGCGGGCTCGACCCCAGCCACCCGAACGTGCGCCAGTCGTTGAAAGCGACTCTAACGTGTGGACAGCCAGACTTCCCGCAGCCACGCGTTGCGACGGCGTACGTGGGCCCGCAGATCTTCGAGCGGATAGAAACGATCGCGCCAGCACACGCCGCCGCGCCGCAATGTGCACCAGACCGAGCGCAGCAGCGCGATCAGGCACGCGACCGCGCCGAAGGGCAAGACGAACGCGTGGTACCACGAGATTCCGTTCTGACCCCTTACGGTCCCGAGCGTGGTCATCAGCACCCCGATCGCGACCAGCGCCACGCCGCGCGACCACCACGGGCCGACCACGAGGCCGACGTAGGGAAGGATTCCCAGGCCCGTCAGCATGGCCACGACGGCAAGGACCTGAGTGATCCGGAAGTCGCAGATGGCGAAGAGGTTCTTCTCCATCCCACGGATCAGGCCGCCGAGCTCGGCTCGCCAGCGCACCGAAACTGAGGCACGGCCCAGGAGGAAGGCAGGGCGGTAACCCGCGAATTTCAGGGCCTTGCCGAGCTTTAGGTGGCCGTCGACCGAAAGCGACAACCGCCGCAGGCCGCCAATCGCTCGAAACGCCTCCGCCCGGACCAGGTTGAACGCGCTGGCGCCAAGCGCGGTTTTGGTCCGTGCGTCCGACACCTCCCAGGGGGGAAGCCGCGCGGCGAAGAGCACGCTGGACATCGCCAGAAAGACCCGTTCCCATTCATTTTCGGTCACGTACTGCGGCGCGACCACGAGGTGATCGATCCGTCGTGCCTCGGCGTACGCGACGGCGCGGCGCAGGGCGGGCGGGTCGAAAACGGCAGCCGCGTCCGTAAACAGCAGCCACTCGGCTGCCGTGGCCTCCGAGGCGACCTGCTGCGCGTGACTCTTGCCGAGCCAGGCCCTCGGCAATTCCCCAACGTGCACCACGTGCAGCCGCGGATCGGCGGCGGCAAGCGCGTCGAGCAATGCTCCCGTGCCGTCCGTCGAGTGGTCATCGGCCGCAATGACCTCCAAGCGCGGATAATCCTGGCCGAGCATCGACCGTGTGGCCTGTTGGATCGTCTCCGCCTCGTTCCGCGCCGGGAAGATCACGGCCAACCGGGGCCATCCCGAGACGGGCTCGTCGGCGGGTTGGTCGGACAGCCAGAGCGCCGATCCGGAGCGCAGAACGGCCCAGCCGGTCCGCAGGAAAATGGTCAACGCCCACGCCGCGGCGACGGCCGCGATTGCGGTGAGAGGTCCCATCGATTGCATCGAACGTCCCGAAAGCCGTCGGATCACCGACCGGATCTTCGGCCATGACAGGAGGCCCAGTGTAACGGACCGCAACGCGGTCCGCCCCAGGCCGCTCGGCGGAAAGTCGGTAATCACCGCATCCTGGGACCGCCACGCACGCCGGGAAAAGGCAACCTATGCTTTCCGGCAGGGACCGAGTGGACCGTCGAGACCGTGCCAGCGGGGAAGTCCCCATGAGCGTTGAGACAGGTGACGACGCCGCCATGCTGCAAACGATCTCCGAGTTGCGCAACGACGTCAACCGGCTGATCGACGAGCAACTGGCGCGAGTTCGTTCGCTTGAGGAAAAGCGCGGCTCCGAGCCTGTGACCGAGCGGCGTTTCAGCCCCCCGCAGCCCGCCTACCAGCCGACGGCCCGGCCAGCTCGGCCTTCGGCCGTCGCACGCAATCGCGAGCCGGTTGAGGAACCGCCCAAACCCGAAACGGGCGACCCGAGCCAAAGGTTGGATGCGCTCGCCCGTCACCTCGACGGGCGCCTCCGACGTTCGAACGGCAACGCCAAACCAGACAAGGGGGAGCCAACCGATCGCCCCGCTCGGACCTCCGGGGGCACCAACGGAGCAGCCAGTGAGGCGACGCGTTGACCACTTACCTCTCCCAGTCACACTCATCGACACGTTCCCGGCCGTGGTGCTGCTTCCGGAGTGGTGCGCGGTCGTATGCCGTCGACCTGAGAGCCGTGGTCGAAGTGATCGAGACCGAAGGGCTGGTCCGGCTTCCCCATAGCCCGAAAGGGATCCTTGGTCTCTGCGCGTTCCGACGGGACGTGATCCCCGTCGTTCGTCTGGGAGCCGGTTCGGAGGCTGACGCGGCACCGCGGGAGCGTATCGACGTGCTGATTCTCCGTACGGAACAGGGGTTTTGGGGCTTGCGCATCGACCGTAGCGGCACCACGGTCACGGAGGACTTTTTGGAAGAAGAGACCGCGCTCGACGATGACCCGTCCGCCGCGCCTCCGGTCCTGATCGGCAGCTTACGCAGGGGCGATACGGTGTTCTCGGTCATCGACCCCGAACCGACCTGGCAACGGCTGCGCACCGCGGTCGAACGCGACCTCCGCATCCCGCTGGCACCACCGACGGGCGTTGCGCCGGCCTTGTCGGAACGAGTCCATAACGGAACTGGAGGAGCAGGATGAGCTCGTTCTCTCGGATTGTCACCACCGGCGCCCTTGCTGGGGCCTTTGGTGCGGGCCTGGCGTTTGCCGCCGCCTCCAACCTCGGGCCGATCCGAAGCGCGGCCCTCGGCATTCCGCTCGGGGCATTGCTCGCCGGCTGCGCGGTGTGGCAGGGCATCCACGCCGAGCGCCGGCGCGTCGTCGGGGCGCTCTCATCGCTCTTGAGTGACGCACCCGAAGCCAAAGCGCCTCCCCCGACCGGCTGGGCCGAATTCGACGCCCTCGTTCACTCGCTCGGCATTTCCCTCGACACCCTGCGCAGGCTCAATGGCGAAATTGTCGAGGTCGAACGCGTAACCAAGGTCTACTGGACGGCCATGAACGGCCATGAGCAGAACGGCGGTCCCGGGCCCGGCCTGCGGCAATGCGTGCTCACGCTCCTGCACGAACTGCGGCAGCACGCGGCGAACATGATCCAGGACGCCGGCGCACTCAACGAGTCGGCGGAGCGGCTTGCGTCCGGCGCTGTCGACCAGTCCGAAACCGTCTCCCGCACGACGACGACGGTCGAGGCGCTTTCCGACAAGATCGATCGGATCTCCCAGAACGCCGAGGACGCCGCCGAAGCGTGCGAGAAGGCCCGCCTCGAAGCCAGGCGCGGGCTCGACCAGGTCCACAGCGTCATCGAGGGGATGGACCGGCTGCGCGCTCAGGTCGAGCTGAACGGTCGCAAAGTGCGGCGGCTCGGTGACCGGTCGGTCGAGATCGGCACCATCGTCGAGCTGATCAAAGGGATCTCCAGTCGCACCGACATGCTCGCCCTCAATGCGACGATCGAGTCCGTCCGGGCCGGCGAGCACGGGCGCGGGTTCGCGGTCGTCGCGGAAGAAATCCGCAAGCTCGCCGAACGCGCCGCGGGCGCGACGCGCGACATCGGCGAGATCGTCGAGGCCATCCAGGCCGATACGCACGAGAGCATCCGGGCCATCGGAGAAGAGCAAGCCGAGATGGAGCAGGAAGCCCAGCGCGTCCGCGAGGCGGGCGCGGCGCTCGAACGGATCAGCGACGTCTCCGAGCACTCGGCCCGGCTCGTCGACGGGATCTCCCGTTCGACCAACGACCAGGTGGTTGCCACGCAGGAGCTCGTCCGCTCCATGCTCCGCATCTCGTCGATCGCCCAGCAGACCAACCAGACGACCCATCAGGCTCAGGCGTCGGTCCAGGCGATTACCCAGCACTGCGAACGGATCCGACGCCTCTCCACGGTCGAGGCGCCCCCCTCGAACGCCTTTTCGCCTGATGATGCGAAATCCCCGAGAAGCCCGGCCCGCCGGCCTCGCGAGCTGGTGGCAAGTGAGTCCCCGCGATGACGAACCCGGCTGGTTCCCTCACTCACGGCGGCCTCTCGGAGCGACTCGAGTCCCTCCGTGAACGCCTTGCGGCGCTGCCGCCGCACC
>JARLIH010000356.1 GCA_031291845.1 Isosphaeraceae bacterium
CCGTTCCTGTATCGGCCCGCGCGGACGTATGAGGAGGTCTCGCGGCTGCTGCTGGGGGACGTGCTCGACCGCGTGTTCCGGGGGTCGAAGGAGATGCTCCTCGTGCGCTTGATCGAGCAGGAACGGCTGACCGCGCGGGAGCGTGAGCGTCTCCGCGCGATCCTCGATGAGCCGGAGCCCAAGAACGCTCCGCGCAAGAAAGGGGCGACCGAGTGATGAACGACCTGGGATTGAGCCTGCTGGGCGGCGCGGTGCGCGTGACGGCGCTCGCGCTCTTCGGATTGGTGATCGCCCTTGCGCTCAAGCGCCGGGGGCCGTCGGCCGTGGTATTGGCGACGTTCTCGACCCTGTCGAGCCTGCTCGTCGTCACGTTGCTGTCGCTCTTGCCCTGGCCGCGCTTCTGGGGCGTGGATTGGGGCGCTCGGACCGCGCGTGCGGCGCAGGGTACGCACGAGCAGGCCGGCCGCGCTGTGCCCCACGCGGCCGCATTGGGGGACGCGGCTTCCCGGAGTGGCTTCGCGGACACGCGCCTGGCCGACTTCGCGGCGGAATTCGTGCGTGGATTGGGCAACCTGGGCGAGGCCCCGGCGGCCGCGGGCGCGGGGGCCTTCTCGGGCTGGAGGTGGCCCGCGTGGGTGTCGCTGGGCCTGTTGACCGGGGTGGGGCTCGGGCTTGCGCGGCTGGCGTTCGGGGTGCGATCCGTTGCATGTCTACGGCGTCGGTCGGCGGTGATTCTCGACCCAGCGGTCGTCGAGGAGGTGGATTGCCTGCGTGCGGCGCTCGGCTGCGTGGCCCCCGTCGAGCTGCGTGAGAGCGTGGCCCTGACCACGGCGGCGACGGTCGGCTGGCGGCGTCCCGTGGTCTTGCTGCCGGCCGGCTGGCGTGGCTGGACGGACGAGGAGCGCAGGGCGGCGCTCGCCCATGAACTGGCGCACGTGCGCGCCGGCGACTACGGTTCGGGCCTCTGGGCCCAGCTATGCCTGTGTATGCACATTTACCACCCCCTGGCCCACTGGCTCGTCGCGCGGCTGCGCCTGGAGCAGGAGCTGGCGGCCGACGCGCTCGCCGCGCGCGTCTCCGGGGGAAGCCGGCCGTACCTGGAATCGCTGGCCCGCCTGGCCCTGCGCCGGCCTGGCCCGGTCGAGTCGAGGCCGATGGCCGCTCTCTGGCCTGCGCGTCCATTCTTACCCACTCGTGGCACGTTACTACGGAGGATCGAAATGCTTCGCGACCCGAACTTGAACCCCACACGGACCGACCCCCTGCCCTGGGTGGCGCGGGTTTCCACGATCGCCGCGCTGGCGGTCGCCGGGCTTGCCCTGGTCGGCCTGCGCGGCCCGGCCAGCGCCCAGGCGCAGCAAGCGAAGGAACGCCCTCGGGCCCAGCAGGCTCAGGGAGGTCCCTCCGACGTCTTCGACCTCTCGCATGCGCCGGCGGAGACGGTCCTCGCCATTGCGGGGACGCCCGCCGCGCTCCTGACCCGGCCCGAGTTCAAGTCCGTGGCGGACTTGCTGAGCCCGCAGGGCAACTCCATGTTCAGCGCCCTGGGCCTCCGCCTCGACGAGGTTGAATCGGTGGTGGTGCTCATGATGCGCGGCTTCCTCGCTGCGCCTCCGCCCGGTGGGACGATGGGGGCTTCGCTGTCGTTCACGATCCGTACGACCCGTCCCCTCGACTGGCAGAAAATCGAGACGGCACTCGCCGCGGAGCCAGAACGGGCCAACGTCGACGGGGTGGAAATCGTCCGCTCGAAGGCGACGCAATCCGCGTTCGCGAAGTTCGACGACCGGACCCTGGCGGTCGGTCCCGAGGCGGTGTTGCGCCAGGTGATCGCCGCGCGGAAGGGGGGACCGATCAAGCACGCGTGGGACGGGCCGTGGTCGAAGGTGAAGAAGGGGCAGGCGGGCGTGGCCGTCGATGCGAGCGCATTCGCCCCGCTGTTCCCCAAGAACGCTCCCCCGGGGCAAATGACCGCCCTGACTGCGGCGGCCGGGCCCCTGGTCGAGAAGGCATCGGCGTACGGCCTCGGGATCGATCTCGAGAAGGGCCTCTCGCTCGACCTGGTGGCCGTGGCCTCCTCGGACGAGGCGGCGAAGGAGGTCGCCGACACGCTCAAGGCGCTGGCCGTCCTGGGAACGAATGCGCTGGATACCCTGCGCCGGCAGACACCGGCGAATGAGGGAAAAGGTCGCGTGATGCTGACGATGCTCGACGTGATCGAGCCGCTGCTCAAGAATGCGAAGACCGAGGTGGACGGCTCGGTGGTCGAGCTCCGATCGGCGACGGACCAGAACGTCGCCGGGCTCATCGCCCCGCTGGCCCCGGCGATTGTCGCCGCGCGTGCCGCGGGACGGAACGCGCAGAGTATGAACAACACGAGGCAAATCGCGCTCGCAATGCATAACTACTACAGCGCGAACAATCATTTTCCTCCCGCGGTGCTCCTCGGCACGGACGGCAAGACCCCGTATAGCTGGCGCGTCGCGCTCCTGCCCTACCTCGCACAGCCCGAGCTCTACAATCAGTACCACTTCAACGAACCCTGGGACAGCGCTGCGAACCGCCTGGTGCTCGCGAAGATGCCGGCCGTCTACCGCCATCCTTCAGCCGGTCCCAACGAGGTCGATACGGCCTACGTCGTTCCGGTCAACGCCGGCTCGATCTTTCCGCCCCGGGGAGCCGGGACGAAGTTCGAGGAGATTCCGGACGGCACTTCGAACACGATCATGCTCGTCGAGGCGAAGTCCGGCATCCCGTGGACGAAGCCCGAGGACCTCACGATCGGCGGCGACCTGATGCAGGGTGACACCCCCGCGCCCAAGGTGCCGGCCTATTCCGACGATGGGTTCATCGTGGCGCTGGGCGACGGCTCGGTGCGTTTCCTACCGAGCACAACGTCCCCAGCCGTCCTGAAGGCGATCGTCACGCGGGCGGGGGGTGAGGTCATCGATTGGTTGAAGGTGCTGGATCCCTCCTCCGGTCAGCCTCGGCCGTCTGTGCCGAAGCCGCTCAAGTAGGCCACACCACCACGAATTTGTAGGGTGCATGAAATGCATCGGCCCGTTCCACGCACCCTACAGAAATACAGCTCTACACGTCGCCGAAGCGGTTGACGAGGTCGAGCACGTCGTGGGCCTGCTGCCGGAGAGTGTCGTTGCCGGCAAGGGGGATTCCGCCGACGGTCTGAGCATCCAGGACATTGAGGATATGGAGGACGGTGAGCGAGCTCCCGTTGGCGGCCTGGAAGGGAGCGCCGAGGGGCCCAACGTTACAAAGGCAGGCGGAAACGCCCAGCGGCGTGACGCGGAAGCCGAACGGCGCAGCGGCGTCTCCGCCGAGGAACTCGCGAGTCGCATATGCGGCCAGGGCCAGGGCGAGCACCTGGGCCTCCAGGCGAGGCTCGACCGCGCAGGAGAGCCGGCGGACGACCGCGGCGACATCCGAGTTCGTCGTGCCGTCCAGGTCCTCGCCGCTCGGCCCGTAGAGGTTCGGGAAGGTCTCCGCGAGCCATCCTCCGAGGAAGGACCCGCTCGGGCCTTCGTCCCAGGCGTGGAGGAGTTCTTGGCCTCGTTCCCCGGCCCAGAACGCGACGGTCGCGGTGTGCCCGGGCGCCAGGACGCCGTCGTCGAGCTCGTCGTCGTCGGGGGTGTCCTCCAGCGGCTCCCGCTGGTCGTTGATCAGCTCCCAGACGGTCAGTTGCACCGCGGGCGAGGCGATGGACGTCTCAAAGTAGAAGTTGTCGTCCTCGGGTCCGTCGATGATGGCCACTCCGCTCGTGGCCGTGGCCGTGGCCGGGGACGCCTGGGCGTCGTCGGGCGTGAGCGCGAGCTTGCGACGCGACAGCCGCGCGAAGATATTGCGGTCAGTGGGCTTCTTGGGAGCGGCATTCATGGGGAGCATCGTACCACCCCCAAGGGGCCGGGAAGAGTCCCGATCCCCCTGCGCTGATTCTCGGCAACGCGGCGAGGGTCTGCGTCGCGGGCCGAACGACGGTCCCCCGGGACCGTCAAACGTCGGCCTGCCCGTTCGCCACGGGTTCGAGCACCACCGGCGGCAGGGCGCACGGAGGCTCGGGGACGTGCCGGAGCGTGTCGGCGATCTCCGCCTCGCTGGCGAGGTTCAGCCAGCGCGAGACGCGCCCTCGTTGGCGCGAGACCAGCGCGAACGCTTGCCGCGCCAGCGGGAACAGCGCAGGGGTCGCCAGGCGGAGCGACCATTCCCGGTACTCCTGGAGCGCATAAAGGCACATGACCCAGGCTGCGCCGTTGCGGTACACGCCGCCGTCGTCGCTGACGACGACCAGCTCCTCCGGCGGCCCCGACCGGCCCAGGCCGGGGAACAGCCGCGCCGTCAGGGCTGAGCCCGCGGGAAGGAACGAGAGCTCCAGGAACGCCGGCTGCCGTGCCAGCCAACGCCTGGCCCAACTGCACAGGCCGCAGCGCTCGTCATAAAGGATGAAAAGCTGTCGCATGGTCGAAACTCCGCAGAGAGGGTCGGTCGCTGGAACGTTCCGGCCGCGGAGCACGGGACCGAGGAACACATCCCGCGCGCGGCCGGAACAGGCGCCGTTCTGTCTGGCGCCTCAGTGCGCCCACTCCCGCACCGGCTCGACGAACGCCTCGGGCGCGACCGGGGGCTTCTGCACCCGCAGCAAGGCCCGCCGCCGCATCTTCGAGAAGATGGAGAGGTTCAAGAAGTGCATCGCCCCCAGCACGAGCAGCACCAGGCCGACCTTCGTGCTCAACACCTCGATGGCTTCCGCCAGGTCGGTCGGCTTGTCGCCGTACTTGAGGGCCAGGGTGACGTAGCCAATGTTGATGAGGTAGAACCCGACCGCCAGCAGATGGTTCACGGCGTCGGCCAGCCGCTCGTTCTCGTGAAAGGTGTCCAGCAGGAACACCCGGCCGTTCTTTGTCAACGTGCGCGCCACCCAGACCGTCATGCTGATGCTGATCACCAGGTAGCCCACGTAAGTGCCGACAACATACATGGCTCGTCCCCTTTTTCGTCTCGTCCGCAAATCGGTCGCGTACCGCACCGCGGCGGTCGCGTCTCTACCCCTCGAACCGTCGCCCAAGCGGCTTGTTAACGGGGACGTCGAAAAAAAGTCGTCGCGCGCAGTGCGCTCGCTAGGGACGCTCGAGCCGGCAGGGTGGCACGCCCGTCGTATGCTCCGGGCGTGCCACCCAGCATTGGCTGCAAAGTGGCGGGCGCCTGTACCCCCGAACTTCTTCGTTGACTCTCGGACGTCCGTCGTGGTTGACTGACCTGAGCCAGTCTGCGCGGTCCCTCTCCGGGCGCACCCGTGCGTTCCCAGCACAGCGAGGCGAGCCATGACGATGATCAGTCCGTTCTCGGTGAGGCGAGCGGCGTTTCTGATGCCGCTGCTGGGCCTCGCGACACTTGCGCTGGCACGGGCCGCGACGGAGCCGGCCACGTTCACCGAGCGCAGCCTGCCGGCGCCCTCGGGC
>JARLIH010000357.1 GCA_031291845.1 Isosphaeraceae bacterium
AAATGCACCGGTGCATTTCATGCACCCTACAAATTAACGATCGCTTCCTTCCGACGACGGACCCCGAAATCACAATGGTAGGGCCGGGCTCGACCACTCCAACCGAGCCGCCTGGGCCGACTTCCCTTACGGTGCCGACTGCCATGAAGATCGCCAAGTTCATCACAGCCACCGACGAGACACCGCAAATCGGTCTGCTGGCCGACGACCATCTGCGTCCGCTCGGATCGGGCCCCACCAGTCTGAGCGCTTTGCTCCACGACACTGACGTCGCAGCCCGCGTCGCCGAATTGCTGAGCCAGGACGCTGCGCCGGTCCCGCTCGCCGAAGCGCGCTTGCTGGCCCCGATCGACGCCCAGGAAGTTTGGGGCGCCGGCGTCACTTACGAACGGAGCAAGGTCGCGCGCCAGGAAGAGTCGGAACAAGGGGGCTCGTTCTACGACCTGGTTTACCGAGCCGCGCGCCCCGAGCTCTTTTTCAAGGCGACCCCCAGCCGCGTCGTCGGGCCCGGTCAACCGATTCGCGTTCGCCGCGACACCGCCTGGTGCGTCCCGGAGCCTGAGCTCGCTCTCGTGCTTTCGCCTGCGCTCCGGCTGGTCGGCTTCACGGTCGGCAACGACGTCAGCGCCCGCGACATCGAGGGGGAAAACCCCCTTTACTTGCCCCAGGCGAAAGTTTACGACGCGTCGTGTGCGCTCGGTCCCTGGGTCACCCTGGCCCGCGACATGCCGCCGCCCGCCGAGATCGGCATCCGCCTCGAAATCGAGCGCGACGGCACAACCGTCTTCGACGCCAGCACGTCGGTTGCCCGCATGGCCCGCCGGTTCCAGGAACTGATCGACTGGCTCGGCCGTGATAACGTCTTTCCAAACGGCGTGGTCCTGCTAACGGGGACCGGCATCGTACCACCCGATGATTTCTCGCTGCGGAATCGCGACCTGGTCCGGATCACCATCGAGGGCATCGGCACCCTGTCGAATCCCGCTTTCCAGGGAACGACCAGCGTCTGAGAACCCGCTGGCGTCGGCATCCCCAGCGCCCTACAATCGTTGAGAGGATGATGGCATTGAAGCCGTTGTTCGGTTACACTAGAGATTTAGGGATCGCAATCGGTCGACTGCCTATCAGCCAAAGCGAGGGAAGAGCCATGCGCCGTGATCAGGGAGAAAGGGCCTCGAGGGCTGGTTTCACGCTCATCGAGCTGCTGGTTGTCATCGCGATCATCGGCGTGCTCGTCGCTCTGATTATGCCCGCCGTGCAAGCCGCGCGCGAGTCGGCCAATCGCGCGAAGTGTCAAAACAACCTGAAGCAGCTCGGACTGGCTGCGCAGGAGTACCACGACGCGTTCAGCTTTTTCCCCGCCGGCTGGTACTGCGATCCGAACACCGACGGTAACTGCGTGGTCGCGAACACGGGCACCTCGAACGGGGTCGTGCAGGTCGCGTACCCGTACATGTGGAACGGTTTGATCGGGCTCTTCACGAAGATGGAGCAGGTGAATCTCTACAATGAGCTGAATTTCATGGTCCCCGGCGGTGCCGCCGCGCCGGACAACTTGACCGCCGTCCGGCGTACCGTCGACGGTTTCGTCTGCCCCTCCAACCGCAAGGCGAACACGGTCGCCACGACCGACCAGTCCTTCAACAACGTCAAGCTCGGCCCATCGGACTACCGCGGCAACATGGCCTCGGGCATCGACGCGACAAATACCTCGGCCGCCTATCCCGGGAACTGCTTCTACGATAACGGGATCACTTACTGGAACTCACAGGTCAGCATGGCGGATATCACGGACGGCACGTCAATGACGGGGCTGATCGGCGAAAGCTTGGTCGGTACGTGGGCCGAAGGGTCGAACTGCTGCGTCCGCACCGACCAGACGCGCTCGATCAACAAGCCGATCAACGTCAACGGGACCAATTATTTCACGTATTGGATGAGCAAGCATCCCGGCATGGTCAATTTTGCCAAGTGCGACGGCAGCGTCTCTGCGATTTCCAATTCGGTCAACAAGCAAGTCTTCGTCAAATTCATGACTCGGAACGGCGGCGAGACGATCTCGAGCGACGAGCTCAAGTGAGTGTGACCGCGGCGTTCGACCATCGGGGACCGACCGGACACGGGCAGGGCCATTGCGGCCTTGCCCGTTTGCATTTGGTGAGCCAACGACCGGCAGGCCCAGGCGCTATCTTTGAAGCGATTTCCGCATGACTTGCGCACGTGTCCGCAGGAAGGGATCTTTACTAACCCGAAGCGCAAGCGAGGAAATCGCGCGATTCTCTTCCCCGCGCTTCGCATCAGTATCCAGCGTGCCCCGCACGTAGGTAGCCGGGCAATCTGCGTTCTGTGGGCGGCGCGCCCGACCACGGCGTACCTGCTCGCGAGCGCCGACGAAAAAACCCCCGTCTTCAAGAGCGGGGGTCAAGCAAGAAAACGCCGGTCTCGAAAGCGTTGTATCAGTGCGCAGCCTTGTTGCACGACTCCCCTTCCAGGGCATCCTTTTTCTCGTTGATCACAGGGCACTTCGGGGCTTCTTCCGCGTTGAGCTCCGTGAACTCTTTCCATTCGTCCGGCAGGTTGTCCTGGTGGAAGATCGCCTCGACGGGGCACTCGGGGACGCATGCCTCGCAGTCGATGCACTCCTCCGGGTGAATGTAGAGCATCTGCGCCCCTTCGTAGAAGCAATCTACGGGGCAGACGACCACGCAGTCGGTGTATTTGCAGTCGAAGCACGGCTCGGCGACAATGTGAGCCATTCAAAGCTCCTTACAGGACCAAAACGGATTGTACGAGAGACGTGACGGCAGGGTCGGCCTGACGCGACGGCGCGCCGAGCCCCCCGGGCACGCCGCTCATCTTAGGACGCCCCGCACGGCCGGTCAAGGGCCGCCCGGGGACATCGAGCCCAGCGCCAAAAGGCCGACAGGCTCACTTCTTCCGCTTCGCGCTGCGGACGGTGATGGGCTTTTCGGGCACGTCGGCGTGGGGTCCGACCATGCCGGTGCGCACCTTGGCGATTTTGTCCACCACGTCCATCCCCTCGACCACCTTCCCGAAGACCGCGTACCCGGCCGACCCCGGGTTGCGATCCAAGCTGCGCGAGTTGTCGACGAGGTTGATGTAGAACTGCGACGTGGCCGAGTTCGGGTTATTCGTCCGAGCCATGGCAATCGTGCCGCGCTGGTTGCTCAGTCCGTTCCCGGCCTCGTTCCGGATCGGATCGAGCAAGCCATCCCGCTCCCTGTTCGCGGCAAGCGCGTTGTAGTCGGGAAAGCCGCCCCCTTGGACCATGAACCCGTCGATCACCCGGTGGAAGACCAGGCCGTTGTAATAGCCCGAGTCGACATACTTCAGGAAGTTGTCCACCGAGATCGGCGCCTTCGCGCGATCGAGCTGGATCGTGATCGGACCCATCGAGGTATCAAGCACCACCTGCGGATTCTTGTCGTCATCGGCCGCCGTTGCGGTGGCAACCATGAGCGAAGCGCACAGAGTCGCCAGGGCCGCCAGGCCCCAGCACGCGTCAATCCTGCGTCGTCCTAGAGTCATCGCCGTAAATACCTCGCACGAGTAACTTTCGGGATCGTCCCTCGGAGCGCGCCTCCGCCTCGTCCCGTACGGGCTGAATCTAGCACAACGCGGCTAGGTCTGTCGATTGTTTCTTGTTTCCCGCGATCGGCCGACAATCGACCGGCTCTACAGGTGGAAAGGAACAGGGCGGGTAGCCGGATTGCTCCTGCCACCCGCCCATCGCGTTCGATCCCACGCCGTCTCAGCGTGCCTGGGTCACCCCGAGCTTACCGGTCAGCTTGTCGAGGTCCTCGACCATGGTGGGGGCCAAACGGTCGCGACCGGCGTTGGCCTTCTCGAGGTAGCGGGCGGCCTTCCCCGCACGACCCTTGTCGGCCGCGATCAGCCGGCCCATATGGAAGTTCAGGACCGGGTGGTCAGGCGCCTTTCGCAGGCCCTTGTTGTAGGCCTCCTCGGCGTCGCGCGCCTTACCTTGCTCCTCCAGGATCGCCCCGAGCGTGTCGAAGACCTCGGGGGGCAAGATCGCCGGATCGACCCGGCTCACGAGCCCTTGCACGAGCTCCAGGGCCTTCTTCCCTTGCCCGAGGTGAGCGTGCATGATCCACGCCTTGTTGTTGATCGCCTCGACCGAGTTGGCCTGCACTTTGAGCACGAGGTCGTACTGCTCGACGGCCTGCTCGAAGTACCGCTTCGCCGTCGCCGCGTCCCGCGCGGCCTCGGCCAACGACAGCAGCAGGTCGCCATAGTTCAGGTGAGGCGCCGCGGTGTCGGACTTCTGGATGGCCTTCTCGGCCCAGGGGACAGCCAGGGAAAGCTGGCCCGCTTTCTGGTAGCCGATGGCCACGGCGAGAGCGAGCAGGCCTTTCTTGTCGCGGTCGTCCGTTTCCGAGGCGAGTGCGGCGGCGTCTTTCAGCTCCTCGTCGGAGGCGGGCGTGCCGTCCGCGTGACGCTCGGTCAGGTACTCAACGGCGAGAGTCAGGCCGAGCGCGTCGTTTGGCAACTCCTTGAGGTTCTTCTTCAAGGTTGCGACCGACTCTGCCCGTTGTCCACGCTGCTTTTGGAGGAGGGCCACTTCGTGGTAGGCGGCGGCAAAGCCCGGCTGCTTGACGATTGCCCCGTTCAGGAGCGCGATGGCCTGGGCACGCGACTGGTCCTTTTGGCGATCGTCGTCACCCTGGCTGGCCAGCGCCTGCGCCTCCAGCAGAAGCGCGTCGGGCTGGTTGCCATTCACGTCGAGCACGACCTTCGCCTGCCGGATCGCCTCGTCCACCTCGCCGAGCTTCAAGCGCGTCTGGCCAAGGCGAATGCGGACGTCGAGCAGGCGAGGGTTGCGCTGAAGGGCTTCGTCAAAGGCGGCCGCGGCCTCCCTGGTACGCCCCTCGGCCGCGTAGATCCGGGCGCGGTTCAGCGGGCCGTTGGGGGCGTTCTTCGCGAGCTTGTCCATCTCCTGGGTGATGGCGACGGCCCTCGTGAGATCGCCGCGCCGGGCGGCGAGGTCGCAGTCGGCCTGAACGAACGCCAGGTCGTTGGGGAACTTGGC
>JARLIH010000358.1 GCA_031291845.1 Isosphaeraceae bacterium
ATTTTCGCCGGCAATGGCCGGCCCCACAAAGTCACCGCCCACACGACGTCGCGCCAGAATAGCCGGCGAGACACACTGCGACGAGCGGTACTCCGCCTTTCAGTGGCCGCGCATCACGCAACGCCTCCGGAATAAAGCGGGCCAATTACGTCGCCGCGGTTCAGTTGCAGCGGCCGCTGAAGCTGGTCGACAACCGTGCTGGCGGGGTCGGCACCCAGCGCCGTGTAGATTGTAGCGCCGACGTCCGAGGGCCAGAACCCCCGCGAGGCGGGGTACGCGCCGATCTTGTCGGACTTGCCGATCGCTTGCCCGCCCCGCACCCCAGCGCCGGCGAACACGGCGGAGAATACACCCGCCCAGTGGTCTCGGCCCACGGGCCCAGAGTTGGGCACCCCGACGTTCGGCACCAACTTGGGCGTGCGGCCGAATTCACCGACCATCACCACGAGTGTCTCGTCCAGCATGCCCGAGCTTTCCAGGTCGTCGAGCAACGTCGAGACTGCGCGGTCGAACGGGGGGAGTAGCCGGTTCTGAAGCTCCGAGCAGTTGTTGTTGTGGGTGTCCCAGGTGTTCATGTGCCCCATGTTCGCCTGCACGATTGGTACACCGGCCTGGATGAGCCTGCGCGCCAGGAGCAGCGACTGCCCGAACATGTGGCGGCCGTACCGATCGCGCAGCCTCGGATCTTCGCGTTCGATGGCGAAGGCCTGCTTCACCTTCCCCGCGGTAAGCAGCGCGAACGCCTTATCCTGCAAGCCGCCAAAGGAATTTCGGTCGGCCCACTGCTCCATTCGCCGCTGCTGCCCGTCGATCTCGGCAAGCAGCGACTTGCGGCCGTCGAGGCGGTCGGCGGTCAATCCGACCGGAAGCTGCAGGCTCTCCATGCGGAAGTCGGGCGCGTTCGGGTCGTGGGTGAGCTGCCACGGGTCGTATTTCGCGCCCAGGACGCCAGCGTGCTGGCCGGAGAAGCCGTAGCCGTTGTTCAGGTACGTGGGCAGCATCACGCCGCTCGGGACACCGTCACTGCGAGGGCGAAGGAAGTCGAGCCCCGAAGCATAGCACGGCCAATCATTGCGCGACGCCATATGGGTGGCGCCGGGGGGCATCTTGTCGATCCCGGTCAGGAGCATGTGCGTGGCGTGCTCGTGGCTCGGGAGCCCGTGGGTCATTGACCGCACGACGGCCCACTTCTCAGCGCGGGCCGCCATCAGGGGGAGGTGTTCGCAAACTTGAACGCCCGGCACGTTCGTATCAATCGGTTTAAAGCTCCCGCGTACCTCCGCGGGCGCGTCGGGCTTCATGTCGAACGTGTCGATGTGACTCGGCGCGCCGGTCATGAAAACGAGAAGCACTGACTTGGGGCGCACCGGCGAGGTGCTCGCCCGGCCACGCGCCGCCAGGATCGACGGTAGTCCAATTCCCACCAGGCCCGAATAGCCGATCTGGATCAGCTCGCGCCGGGTGATTCCAATCCGGTGTGCGTGTCGGTCGCGGATGGCGGTCATCGTCGTCCCCGTTCCATACGCCGGCTGTGCGGGCCGAGGCCTCAATCGCAGAGGGCAGGCAAGCCTCATGGTCACACAATTGTTGCACGTCCGTCAAGCGAGAAGCGTGCCCTTGGGACTAGCGTGGCGGTCGAATTGCTGCATAATCAGTTTAACACCCGCACATTCACAAGTTGCTGGGCAAAGGACTCCCGATGCGTTTTGGCCGGCTGGTCGCGGCTTGGGGGATCGTCACTGTTGCGACGGTCCTGGTTTCGCCCGTCGCCGCGCAGGACGCGCGCTGGAGAGAGCTCCAAACCGACGGCTGTAAGCTCTTGAACCGCGGGGACTACGCGCAAGCCGAACGCCGGCTGCGCGAGGCCCTGAAGGTTGCCGAGGCGTTCGGTCCCAAGGACGTGAACCTGGCCGAGAGCCTGGGCAGCCTGGCCTGGTTGCACTACAAGCGGGGGAAGTACGCGACCGCCGAGCCGCTGGCACGGCGAGCGCTCGCGATTCGCGAGAACGCGCTCGGTCTTGAGGACCAGGCTGTCTCCCAATCACTGGGCACCCTCGCGGTCATCCTCGCCTCGCAGGGGAAGTATTCCCAGGCCGAGCCGTTGTTCCGGCGGGCGCTGGCCATTTCGGAGAAGGTGCTGGGTGCCGAGCATCCCGAAATTGCCACCAGCCTCCATAACCTGGCCGAGAACTATCGGTTTCAGGGGAAGTACGAAGTTACCGAGCCGCTTTACCGGCGGGCCCTCGCGATCTCTCAGCGGTCCCTGGGCGGCGAGCACCCGGCTGTGGCTGCGAGCCTGCACAACCTGGGTCTTCTCTACCACGTCCAGGCCAGGTACGCGGAGGCCGAAGTCTCGTACCGGCAAGCGCTCGCGATCCGAGAAAAGACGCGCGAAGGTGATACGGTTGACCTGGCCCATACTCTGGCCAACCTGGCCGAGTTGTACGTGGGAGAAGCCAAGCTGACGGACGCCGAACCCCTCTATCGCCGCGCTCTCGAGATACGCCGGAACGCTCTCGGTCCGAACCATCCCGCGGTCGGTCACACGCTCAATCTGATGGGGGAGCTCGCGAGCTTTCAAGGCAAGTACAGTGAAGCCGAAGCGCTTTTCAACGAGGCCCTATCGATCCAACGCAAGGCCCTCGGCCCGGACCACCCGCTGGTCGGCGAAACCTACACCGACCTCGGCGCCTGTTACATTCGGCAGAAAAAGCTGCGGGAGGCAGGTCCCGTGCTCGAGCGAGCGCTCGAAATCCAGGAGAAGGGGCTCGGCTCCGATCACCCACTGACGGCCGAGACGCGTTTCCAGAGCGCTGTGTTAAATCAGGCGCTGGGCCGTGACGTTCAGGCCGAGTCGCTCTTTCGTCGCGCTCTCGCGATCCAGGAGAAGGTCTTCGGCCCCAACCACCCCGCCGTTGTAACGACGCTGCAGCAGTACGCGGGCCTGCTGCGGAAGCTCAATCGCCCGTCCGACGCCGAGGCACTGGAAAAACGAGCCGAGGTGGCGAGGAGTCACGACCGGGATAGCGGGCGTTCCGTCAAGGAGTGACGGGGCGTCCGGAACCGTCAGGCGCCGGGCCGGACCGCCCGTTCGAGTGCGCGGGCGAGTGCTTCGGGTTGCTGGCTGCCGATGAGCAGGCGGCTGCCGTCGGTCAGTTCCAGCCTCACGCCGCGGTTTCCTTTCGCGCTGAGCACTCGCTCGCCGTCACGCCCGATGCGAATACCCCAGCCGCCGTGATCGAAGATCGGGCGGTAGTTCACCACCTCGATACGCTGAATCGAGACGGTTGCCAGTCGCTTGCGATAAATGGGGAGCCACCCGAACCAGACATGGATGTCGGTCGGCGACACCTCGGTGGTCATGCGCAGCAGGGCGAACAAGAAAACGGTCACGGCGCCGAGCAGGAGGATGGCGAACCATGAGACGGGGAGCCCGTGAAACTCGCCGAGCGCGGCGTGGCCCGGCGCTGCGCGGCGGACGTACCAGGCGAGGCCTCCCCAGGCGAGGAGCTCCCAGAAGGCGACGAACGCATAAACTCGCCAATCGAAGTTTTGCTCCTCGCGGTAGACCACCGCCGAGGGCCGGAGCGCTGCGACGGACACGCTCAGGTCCCTCCCCAAGGTTCGGCCTGTCGCCAGCGGTCCAAGGTGCGGGCGAGCGCCTGGAACGCCGCGTCGGCGACGCGGTCGGCCGGAACCTTCCAGAGCTGCGGGTTCAGGACCTCGAGCGACACGTACCCGTCGTAACCCGCGCGTCCAAGGTGATCGAGAATCGGTCCGATCTGAAAGTCCCCCTCGCCCGGCAAGATCCGATCGCCGTCGGTCGCGATCTCGCGGGGCGTGCCGCTCAAGTCACATACTTGGACCCAAGCCAGGTTATCGGCCGTCAGATAGGCGAGGTCCTCAAATTTGCTCGGCCCGGTGTAGTAATGAAACAAGTCGAGGCAAACCCCGACTCCGGCCGAGCCGCATTGGGTAATGAGTGCAATGGTGGTGTCGAGGCTCGCGCAGAACTTCGCCCCCTTCTGAAACTCGAGTGCCAGCCCGACGCCGTGCGTCTGGGCCAGCTCGGCGGCCTGGCAGAGCGACTCGACTGCTCGGCTGTAATCGTCCGGCACGAGCTCGCGCGCGAAGTCCGCCGCCACGACCAGGCGAGGCACGCCCAGGCCCTGAAGCAGGGCCAACCGCCGCCGGTAGTGGTCCCAGTGCGCGTCCCGTTCCAGGCCCCGCGAGAGCAGCAATCCGCCTTGCGCGGCCGCCGCGACGGCGGCGAGGCCCTCGGCGTCGAGCAGGGCCTTTGCCTCATCGAGCGTGTGGCCTTCCAGGTAGGTCTCCAGCTTGGTTAACCAGAGTTCGACGCATTGCCAGCCGGCCCGCGCGTAGGCCGAGAGGTCGGCGTCGAACGTCGCGCTCAACGTAGTAGCCTGGCTGATGCACGGGATCATACGGGTCGCCTCGGCTCGAGTGGGAAACGGGTCAGCCTGCCGAAGGGACCGGTTGGCCTTCGAGTAACTCTCGCAAGGCCTGGACCGCTCCGGAGGAGGCGACGCGCCACTGCCGGCAACTGTCGCGATCGCGGAACGTGACCGTGCCATCGGTCAGCGTCTGGCCGTCGACTGTGATGCAGAAGGGCGTGCCGGCCTCGTCCTGGCGCCTGTAGCGGCGTCCGATGGCCCCCTTCTCGTCGTAAAAGACGTTGAACTGGCGTTTCAGGTCGCGATAGAGCTTGTCCGCAAGCTCCGGCATACCGTCCTTCTTGACCAGTGGGAACACGGCCGCCTTGATCGGCGCGAACCTGGGGTGAAACTTCAGGACCGTGCGGGACTCGCCGCCGACCTCGTCCTCGTTGTAGGCCTCACACAAGAACGCGAGCGTCGCGCGGTCGGCCCCCGCGGAGGGCTCGATGACGTGCGGCAGGAACCGCTCCTTGCGCTCCTCGTCGAAGTAGCTGAGGTCCTTGCCGCTGAACTTCTGGTGTTGCGACAGGTCGTAGTCGCCCCGATGCGCGATTCCCTCGAGCTCGCTGACGCCGAACGGAAAGGCGTACTCGATGTCCGCGGTGGCCGTGGAGTAAAACGCCAGTTCGTCGGGGTCGTGGTCGCGCAGCCGCAGCTTTTCGCTCCCCAGGCCGTGCGTGACGTACCACTGGAACCGCGTGTCGCGCCAGTACTTGTACCAGTGCGCGGCCTCGCTGGGATGGCAAAAGAACTCGATCTCCATCTGCTCGAACTCGCGCGAGCGGAAGATGAAGTTGCGCGGCGTGATCTCGTTGCGGAAGCTCTTGCCGACCTGGGCAATGCCGAAGGGAATCTTCACGCGGCCCGTGTCCACGACGTTCTTGAAGTTGGCGAAGATGCCCTGGGCGGTCTCGGGGCGGAGGTAGGCCTTGCTCGCTTCGTCGGCGACTGCGCCGACGTTTGTCTGGAACATCAGGTTGAACGCTCGAGGCTCGGTCAGCGTTCCCTGTTTCTTACAGGTTGGACACGGGAACAGTTTGTATTCGGGCTGATTCACCCATTGATTGATCGGGGAAAAGATCGTTCGAGTTGGGCCTTCGCTGCCTGGTCCGATCTTCGCCAGAGCCTTCTTGAAATCTTTCGCGTTGGACTCCTCAACATCCAGTTCGCTGCCCATCGCGCTGAACCAGTAATGTTGAGCGCTGCGAATCGCTGGAGCGTGTTCCTCTGAGTGCAAGCAGATTACTGTGATCTGGTCGGCTCGGAACCTTCCTTTACAGTCCTTGCAGTCCACCATCGGGTCGCTGAATCCGCCGACGTGACCCGACGCCTCCCAGACCTTCGGGTTCATGATGATCGAGCAGTCCAGCCCGACCATATCGTCGCGCAGATGGATGTTGTCGCGCCACCAGGCATCCTTGATATTCCGTTTCAGCTCGACGCCGAGCGGGCCATAGTCCCAGAAACCATTGATGCCGCCGTAGATCTCGCTCGACGGGAAAATGAAGCCCCTGCGCTTACACAGCGAAACGAGCTTGTCCATGTCCATCGTCAGTCAGTCCTTTCCAGGCGCGAACGAGACAACAGTCTTGCGTAGGGCCGGCCCTACAAAGGTACGAATTAATGTCCAACCGCGACGATCCGTAGCGGGTCGCGTTTGAGCTCGGCCGCGAGACGGGGCTCCAAGCTATTGAACCGAGCGGCCGCGTCGATGTCCGCGCCGAGGCCGAGCTCCAAGACGCGCTGGCCCCCGCGACCTCGAGTCAAGTAGCGGACCAGCGGGTTCTTCTCCGCCGCGCGGTCGCCGCTCTTGACCCAGATCGAGTCCTCGACCCTTGCCCACAGGCCCGCGACGACCTCGGCTTCGTCGTTGCGGAGAGTCGCCCCCAGGTCCTTGAAATGCTTGGCGTAGGCCCCGGCGAGCAGTGAGTCTTCATAGCTGACAAACCCATCGGTCCCTGCGCACACCACATGGATTGGGCGGTGGTCACCGTGCAAGAGCTGGACGGTCGCGGCGAAGTTCGGGAACGCGCCGACGACCACACGTTCCGCCTCCAGGCTTGCCAGCAGCGCCCGGGTGCCGTTGGTGGTCGTCATCACGACAGTCCGGCCACCGCATGCTGCCGGCGTGAAGGCCTCGGGCGAGTTGCCCAGGTCAAACCCGGGTATCGGTAACCCTTTCCTCTCTCCGGCCAGCAGGGCGCGGCCGGGTGGTAGGGAGCCCGCCGTCCGGCGAGCGTCTTCGATTTCGAGGCAAGGAATCACGGACTCACACCCCGCGGCCAAGGCGTGAACCATGACGGTCGTTGCGCGGAGCACGTCGACCACGACCGCCACGCCCCCCTTGAGCGCTCCCGCGGGAACCAGGATCGGGAGCAGGTAGACGTAGACTTCAGGTCGTTCCAGCTCGGACATCGGCAGCCACCCCACGCGCGTTGCTTCTCTCCGCTCGACAAACCGTTAGGATTATGGCATGAGGGCCGGGCGTTTGAGGAGCCCAGCTTAACTTCGTCACAGCACTTGCGCGGAATCGTGCCCGGCCGCGCAGGTCGCCTTCCCTGTCTGGGTGTTTTCAGGTAGTCTCTTCGGTGCGGGCCAACCGGGACCCGCTTCCGGGCCACGCACGAGGCGTCTTTCAGGCCCGCAGCTTCCGACCGTCCGAGGTGCATGGATGCACGAATCGAAGGGAAGCAACGTCCCCCTATCGGGGACCAGGCGTTTCGTCATCGACCTGATCCATTTTGCGCGCCAGGTGCCTTCGACCCCGGTGTGCCGGCAGGTCAATGTGTCCGCCTTGTTCGAGCCACGACAAAGGCACTCCGCCCGGCCTTCGTGGGCCCTGCTCTTCATGAAGGCCTACGCCCTCGTCGGCGCAGCGCATCCGCCGCTGCGCCGGGCGCTCCTGGAATTCCCTTGGCCCCGACTCTATGAGCATCCGTGGATGAACTGCGCGCTTGCGATCGAGCGCTCCTACAATAACGAGCCTGGCGTTTTCGTCGGGCTTTTCCGGGCACCCGAAGAGCAGACGATCACCCAACTCCAGGAGGCGCCCTCGTGGTACAAGAAGCAGCCCTTGGAGGAGGTCGGAGTTTATCGCCGCGCGCTCAAGTTTAGCCGGGTACCCACTCCGATCCGCCGGATGTTCTGGTGGAGCACCCTGAACCTGTCGGGGTACAAGCGCGCCAAGCGTTTCGGCACGTTCGGACTGACCAGCTACGGAGCCTTGGGTGCTGAGTCATTGCACCCGATCTCGCCTCTGACGACGACGCTCACCTACGGCCCGATCTCACCGGCCGGGGACGTGATCGTCAAGCTGATCTACGACCACCGGGTCCTCGACGGCGCCTACATCGCGCGGCGTCTACGCGACATCGACGCAACGCTTAACGGTCCGATTCTTGAGGAGCTAAGGGCCGGCGAATCGAACGCCGGTCTCCTTAAACCCCACCTCGCCGCGGGCGCACCTTGCACCGAAACGGTCGACGCCGGGGATTGAAGGCGGCAGGCACGGTCGCGGTTCCGATTTTGTAGGGCCGGCCATTGGCGGCCGGTTTGTGCCCGGCAATGGCCCTACAAATCGCACACCACCCCAACCCCACGAACAAAAATCGAGGGGACGGCACGACGCGATCAGCGCTCGACCGCCCCTCCGCGAAACCCCGCCCCAGGCGCAACGATCAGGGCTCGGCGACCTCCTGGTCGGTCGTGATGCGGACCTCGAGCCGACTCATCAGCTTCTTCAGCGCTTCTTCCTTCGCGTTGATGAAGAGCACGTTGTCCAGGACGATCGACTTGCGCTCGTCCGACACATGCAATACCAGACGCCCCGAGCCCAGGAAGAGGAACTCGAAAACGTCGGGGATCTCCTTGTCGAACTTGAGGTTCATCGTGGGATAGCGTTCGAGGTCGCTGAGTGGGCCGTGATGGTGCAGGATCTCGTTCGGCATGATCTCCCAGTAGTCGAGCCACCGCGTGAGCCAAACGATCACGAAGATTCCCACGAGAACGGCCGTGATCGAGAAGTAGAAGCCGGAATTGGCGTACGCATAAATGTTGCCGAAGAAGTTACGCACCGAATTCGCGAGATCGAAGTGGAAATATGCGCCGAGCCATAGCAAGAAGAACAGCCCGAACAACACGGCGAGAAGCAACCCGACCACCGTGAAGCGCGGGAAGTCGACGGCCATGATCAGCAGGTTGAACGCTAATACGACCAGGAAGAGCACGCCGACGAGGTTGTCCGGTTGGTTGAATCGTTCCACCTTCGAGGCAGGAAGGTTGACGGCTGCGTCCGGGCCACTCGTTTCCACCGTTCTCACGGTCCCGGGGGCATTCGCGTTGTGCCGGTGATGCTCCTGGTACGACATCACGCAGCCGCACACAAATGCGATAATGAGTGTTGGAAATATGAAGATGGTTTTGGGATAGGTGAAGATCCGGATGCCGATGCCGCGCTGCTTGACCGGGGTCGAAGGGGTCGCGGGCGTCGCCTTGGGGTCCGAGGCCATGACAAAGGATCTCCGTGGTTGATCGGGGTCGTCACTGCGCACAGCGTCACTGGTCGCCGTCGGCGCACGCTTGGACCCGGCTGAGGGGTTGGGGGCATCGTACCGCGGCGGTGTCGCACGGTAAAGTCCCTGCGAACCGACGAGTTGCCCCGGCCGACGCGACCTTCGGGTGGGTATTCGACGCCCACAGGGCTTTCTTTCGCTGGTGTCCGTCTCCGGGAACGCGAGCGATCGCAATCCGTCGCGGCTGCCCGGCCGGGCGCACTTCGTACCGCGCTCGATGGACCCGGTATCGACCTCCGAGGCGATTTGGAAAGGGACTTTCGACAGATGTAGGGTTGGGGCGTTGCCCGTTCGACAAGGAGCTTTCCGGACAGGCTCTCAACGCCTGGTGGCGGGCTCTCCGATCTGTGCCGTCGTCTCCGGCGACGTCAGGCAACGGCTCAGGGCCCGTGCGACAACTCCGTGGCCGTCGGCCCCGAGATGGGTGTCGTTCTTAACGAAGATGTCTCGGTTGTCGACCGCGGCACGTTGACGTAGGTCGTCGGTCACATCCACGAAGGCACAACCGTGCGCCCCGCAGAATTCCGTCAAGACGTGGGCGAAGTCGTTCGGCACGTCGAGACCGCCAGGAGGCCGGTAGCGGTGTTCGTCCGCAACGCTCCTGGCCTTCACGTAGGGTGCGAGAACCCGATCGTGCGCCGGTACGAGCAGGACCACCAAGGCAATGCCTCGTTCCCGGCAGAGCTCGTGGGCTTCACCGAGCACGCGCAGGGCCTCAGCGAGGCCGGCGGGACTTGCCGGCACCGGGTTGAAGTACGGCAAGACGACGCGCCGATCTACGATGCCATCGCTCCGAACGAATTCGACGGTGTCTTTGGGAGTAGGGGGAAAGAGCTTGGCAATCATCCGGACGACGGGTGAATGATTCTCGTACAACTCCTTCCATGTCATGATCTTCCAGCCGTCCGTAGCACCCTTGAAGTAATGCTCGGCGTCAAAGATGTCGTTCCATTCCGTGATCTGCCAGACCACAACGCGGGGGTTGTAGCCGAGCCCGTAGCGCTTCAGGACGGCCAGCTCCTGTTGGGGGCCGTAGCAGAAGACACCGAGGTTGACGGCGCGCTTTCCCAGTGCGTCCGCGGTCTGCCGGGCGAAAGTGAGCTCTTCCGAGACTTCCCCGGCCTCCGTGACCGAGTCGCCGATGAACACCACGTCGGCCTGACGGATGCCCGGAGGATTGCGGAACCCGTTCTCGTCTGTCCGGAAGTCGATGAGCTGGCATTCCGAAGTCTTCCGGCCGTGCCAGGCAACGCCCGGCTTGTGCTTGAAAATGAGCTCGGGGTCTGGCTGGGTGGTCATCCTCGGGAATGCGTGATGACCGCAGAGGACGTGGCCGAACCGGATCGACCAGGCCGTGTACGCGATGTCGCAAAAAGCTGCCGTCACCAGCGCTGCCGCCGCGAGGGTGCCCAGGCGAAGGGCCAGACCACGGCGTCGCTGTGCGGGGACAAGGGTGACGGCAAAAACCACGAGCCAGAGGATCGTCAGGACCGTCGCAATTTCAATGTCCGAGTACCGGTAGTATCCGCCATAGTACCCCTTGGGACGGGCCAGCGGATGCAACCAGCGGTTTCCGGCGATGTACCCAAGAACCACCGTCGCGGCTGGCCAGATCCATCGAAGGCGGGTGAGGCGAGGTCCATCAGCCTGGCTCATCCTTGAGCTCCCTGGAACCAAGGCCACAACGAATTCCGCGCGCTTATTATTTCCCCGTCCGGGAACCTGTCAATCCCGTGCGCCTTGCGTGGGAATCTCACGAGTGCTGGCCTGGACCCCGGCCCGCGCGGGCTCACCTTGCGGGCCGGGGCGAAGCTCTCTAAACTGAGTCTGTTCTTCATTCTTGGGTGACTCGGTCAAGGTGCGCGAGTGACGGGAGCACGACTCAGGCATGCAACGTGTTGCGGTGGGCCTGCTAGGGCTGGGGACGGTTGGAACCGGGGTCGCTCGCCTGCTGCTCGATGAGGCCGACCGAATCGCACGTCGTAGCGGGCGCCGGCTCGACCTGAAATGGGTGGTCGTCCGCGACCTCGACAAACCGCGCGGAGTCGCACTTGGAAGCACGAAGGTCGTCACCGACCCTCGGCGCGTCCTGGAAGACCCCGAGGTCGAAGTGGTGGTCGAGACGATCGGCGGAACCGATCCTGCGCTCTCCCTCGTCCTCGACGCCCTTGCCGCTGGCAAGGACGTCGTTACGGCCAACAAGGCGCTCTTGGCGGAACACGGCACCACCATCTTCGCCCACGCACGACGTGCAGGCCGTGCCGTGGCGTTCGAGGCGAGCGTTGGGGGCGGGATACCCATCATACACGCACTCGGAGTCGCCCTGGCGGCGAATCAGGTGCATAGCCTTGCGGCGATCGTGAACGGTACTTGCAACTTTATCTTGACGGCGATGACCCGCGAAGCGACGCCCTACGCGAGCGCCCTGCGCAAGGCCCAGGCGCTCGGCTACGCCGAAGCCGATCCCACGCTGGACGTCGATGGAACCGACACGGCCCATAAGCTCGCCGTCCTGTCACAGCTCGCGTTCGAAGCCAACGTGACGACGGACCAGATTCCCCGCGAGGGGATCGATCGGCTGCACACCGCGGACATTCGTTACGCTGGGGAGCTCGGCTACGTCGTGAAGCTGCTCGCGCTGGCGAAACTGTCGGAATATGGTCTGGAACTGAGGGTTGCGCCGACACTCGTCAAAAAAGGGACTCCGCTGGCCGACGTCAGCGGGCCCTACAACGCGATTCGCGTCGTCGGGGATGCGGTGGGAGACACTCTCTTCTACGGCCGAGGCGCGGGAATGATGCCGACGGCGTCGGCCGTTGTGGGGGACCTGATCGACGTCATTTCGGGCCGTGCGCGCGTGACGTTCAGGACGCTCGATCTCTGGTCCGAGACAAGCCCGCCGCCGAAGCTCACGCCGCCGAACCGGGTTCGGAGCCGCTACTATCTGAGGTTCACGATCGCCGACCGCCCCGGGGTGCTCGCGGCCTTGGCTCGGGTTCTCGGAGCGCACGAGATCAGTATCGCGAGCGTGATCCAGCACGACCCGGGCGACGATGCGCCGGCCGGGAGCCCGGTGCCCTTGGTGATCATGACTCACCTGGCCGCGGAGGCGAGCGTCCGCGCCGCGCTCGCGGAAATCGATGGCTTGGACGTTGTCCACGCGCCCAGTGTGTGTTTGGGAGTGGAGGAATGAACTTGGAGCCGGGCATTTCTGGCCCTCCTGTTCTGTTCTTCTTGCGCTCTTTGTGCCTTTGTGGTGAATTGTTCCGAGGCGTGCAGCGATGGCCAGCAAGTTTGTGATCGTAATTCCGGACGGCGCCGCGGATGAGCCGCAAGCGTCGTTGGGCGGAAAGACGCCGCTTCAGGCCGCGCAAACACCGGAGATGGACCGGGTGGCGCGAGAAGGGGTGCTCGGCCGCGCTCGAAACGTGCCTGACCGGTTCGTACCGGCGAGCGACGTCGCCACGTTGAGCCTGTTCGGCTACGACCCCGTCGCGTACTACACCGGGCGCGCCCCGCTCGAGGCCGCGGCGATGGGAGTGCCACTCGGTCCGGACGACTGGGCGATCCGTTGCAATCTGATGACGATTTGCGACGGCCGGTTGACCGACTTTACGGCAGGGCACATCACGAGCGAGGAGGGCCACCCGCTCATGGAGGCCCTCCGCGATCGGGTCGGACGGCCGAACGTCGAGTTCTACCCCGGCGTGAGCTACCGCAACCTGATGGTCTACCGGGGCCGGCCGGGAGAGGTACCGTTTGCCGAGGATACGCTGACAACGCCTCCGCACGACCAACCCGACCAGCCCGCCGCCGACTACCTGCCGAAGGGCACGGGCTCGTCGCTCCTTCGCGAGCTCATGGAGGCAGGCACCGCGGTCGTTCGCGATCATCCTGTAAACCGGGCGAGGGTCGCGGCCGGCAAGTCGCCCGCCAACGCCGTCTGGCTCTGGGGCCAGGGGAAGGCGCCCCGGTTGCCTCAGTTCGATGAAATCCGTGGGCTCAAGGGTGCCATCATCTCCGCCGTGGACCTGGTGCGGGGCGTCGGGGTGCTCGCCGGCTGGGACCGGATCGACGTGCCCGGCGCGACCGGGTATCTCGATACGGACTACGCGGCGAAAGGGCGGGCAGGCGTCGAGGCCCTCAAGCACCACGACCTGGTCTGCGTGCACGTCGAGGCCCCTGACGAGGCGAGCCACGAAGGACGGGCCGACGCGAAGGTCGAAGCGCTCGAGCGGATGGATCGCGAAATCGTGGCGCCGCTACGCCAGGCGCTCGACGGCTATCCGAGCGGGCGGATCTTGATCTCGCCCGACCACGCGACGTTGCTGCGCACTCGCGCGCACGATCGCGGCTGGGTCTGTTGGGCCATGGCCGGAACCGGACTCAGCGGCTCGGGCCTCCCCTATAATGAGGTTGCTGCCGCGACCGGGAACGGGCCGGCCCTTGAGGAGGGATACCGGCTCATGGACCTGTTCCTGAAACTGTGATCTTGAATTCGGTCGAGTGCGCGCAGCGCACCGACTTCCTTTCCTTCTCTATGAGGAGCGACTGACCGATGGGTAAGGGCGATCCACGCACCAAGCGAGGCAAGATTTTCAAGGGTTCGTTTGGCAAGACACGGCCGAAGGCCGCCAAAAAGAACAAGAAGGATAAGCCGGCACCGAGTGCGTCGTAGCTCCAATAACCTTCACACGAAGGCTCGGCAGTACCGTAACCTCGTTCCCATGCTCGGCGTGGGAACGTCGCCAGGGACGCTCCGCGTCCTGAATCGAAGGGCCCCGGAGCGGCGAAGAACGCGTTTCCGCGCCGAGCGTGGGAACGAGAATGGTTTTGTCGCTATTCCTAAAGTATGAGAATAAGCTTGCTTCGCGTTTCGACCGAAGTGTGTTGGAGAATCCGGACTCCGTCCCCTCGCGCTGGGAGCCTCAGACTTGCCTCTCCTGGTCCAGAAGTTCGGCGGCACGAGCGTCGCTGATTCGAACAAGATCCTCGCGGCGGCTCGCCGTGCCATCCGGGCACACCAGCGCGGCAATCAGGTGCTCGTCGTCGTGTCGGCCCGCGGCCACACGACGGACGAACTGATCGAGCTGGCGAAGGAAATCACCGAGAAACCCCCGGTCCGCGAGATGGACATGCTCCTCTCGACGGGCGAGCAGGTCAGCGTCGCACTGATGGCGATGGCCATCCAGTCGCTCGGCGTTCCCGCGATCAGCTTCACCGGCGCCCAGATCGGGTTGGTGACCGACAGCTTTCATACGAAGGCACGCATCCGCAACATCTCCACCGAGCGCATGGCTCAGGCGCTCGACGAGGGGAAGATCGTCATCGTCGCGGGGTTCCAGGGGGTCGACGAGAACTATAACATCACGACGCTCGGCCGAGGGGGCTCTGACACGACGGCCGTTGCGCTCGCCGCCGTGCTGGGCGCCGACGCGTGCGAGATTTATACCGACGTCGACGGTGTCTACACGACCGACCCTCGCGTCGTTCCCGAAGCGCGGAAGATCGACAGGATCAGCTACGACGAGATGCTCGAGCTGGCGAGCCTCGGCGCGGGGGTCATGCACTCGCGCTCGATCGAGTTCGCCAAAAAGTACGGCGTGCCGATCCACGTACGCAGCTCGTTCTCGGACGCCGACGGCACGTGGATCGTGGCGGAGGCCGATGCACGCAGGCTCGGCGTGACGGTCACG
>JARLIH010000359.1 GCA_031291845.1 Isosphaeraceae bacterium
ACACCATGAAACCGTCGTGTCGGTGCGTCTGGTCGAATTCGGACGGATCGGCCCCGACCGCCAACCGGCCGGACCTCCGCTCCGTCGGCCGGAAGGCACGCCGCGATCCGCCCAGGTAGGAGCGGGTCAGAGTTCCCCAGCGAATGCCTCGCGAACCTCCCGGAACCCGTGCAACCGACCGAGCGCGAGGATCAGAGTCATCACCCCGGGGTTTGAGGCCATACGAAGAGTCTTCTGTCGTCCGAGCATCAGCCGACGTAGGTCGTCATCGACTCCGGGGCCAAGTCGGACGAGTTCATCGGTTTCCCAGTGGTCGCGGGCGGTCAAGAACTCGGTCTGGAGCGTCGCAAAGGTGACCCCGATGGTGGCGAGGTAGCAGAAAGTCGGCTGGTGGCGGCGAAGGTCGAAGAACATTCCCGTGAACTCCACTTTCGCCTCGCCGAACGACGAGCCGAGCTCCTCGTAGAGCCCGCGCCAAGCGGCCGCCTTCGGGTCGATACGCCCGTCACGCACATCGGTGGGGAGCATGCCCTCGCCCAGGATGTGGACCTTCCGGATTCCCGACGCGTCGTCGCCAATCTGGTACGTGTCGCCACGGATCATCCCCACGAGGAATCCGTCACTCGTCTGCACAACGGTGCCGGTCCCGACCTTGGCCGGGATCCTCGTGGTAACGAGCTCACCGAGTCGAGCCCTGCCCACCGCCCGCTCGGCGAGTAGGGGTTCGGCATCGGGTAAGTGCGCCCTGAGCTCATCGGGAGTGCTATTCGCGAGGACTGCGAACTTGTAGTAGCTCGTTTCTGCGAACTGGACGTGCCAGGAGACTCGCTCCGTGCCCTGACCCTGCGGATGAACCTGTTGGGCCGCAGCGATCATGTCGACCGCGGGATCGTCGGTGAAGAGCCGCTTGCTCGCCTCTGACCTCGAAACCAAGTCGGGAAGCAGTGTCTTTTGGAGCTCTGCCCATTCGGTTGGATCCTGCCTTGGCTCCGAGAGGGCTTCCGGGAATCGGAAGGAAGCGGTTGGCGCCGACCCGTCCGCAATCGAGTAGATGACGATGTCGGGGATCTCGAGCGGGCCGAGTTGGACGCTGGCGGAGCGGCTGCTGCTCTCGAGTGCCTTGATCGTGTCGTGCTCACTCCGTTGGCGCATGGCATTCCGGGTCGCCATTGTCGCCGCGACGAAGGCCGTTGTCGCTGTGACCGCGGCCGATAGAACAAGCCCGGAAAGGTTGCGGGCGAACGAACCGTCGGGCGTGATCTGCCAAGCGATCCATGAGGCCAGGAACAGGCCCGTCGCGACGAGCGCGAGAAGTGCGGCGCGTCGAATCGCTGCCCGCCGGGCATTACGTCGAGCCACTAATCCTCCGCTGCGGACGGGTGAGCTGCGGACGCACCGGCCCACAGTGTCAAGGGTGCGCTGCCCGGAAGCCGAAGATAAGAGGCCGTTCGTACCCTCTCGCGGTGCCCGCGCGCGCCGCAACGGGCGCACCGATCTCAGGCCCGGGCGGGCCGAGAGACGCGCGAGGCACCGAGCCATCCGACGGCAAGTGCCTGGAAGCATGACGCCCGTCGTGGTGTCAGCGGGAGTGGCGGGCCGTTCGAGGCAATACCTGGCCTCATCGCGTCCTGAGTGGTCCGCGGGGCGTCACTCCATCCGTGGAGCCCCGGACGACGGTCCCGGTGGTGTCCCTACCCGCCCGAGCCCGAGGCCGTCGCGTGCCGCGTGACCTCTCACCCGGGCAAACGCGCCCATTGAGTGCGCGGGGCTCCCTTCAAGCCGCTCAGCTCCCGAACACGACGAACGGATCGCGGCAGACGGGTCCTGATCTCAGGGAACAGGCGAGGGCGGTCGACCATGCAGTCCGGCTTGGTCGTCACTGCGCGACGGACTGCTACCCAGCCGAGCGAACGTCGATGTAGCTCGCGAGCTGCCTCGGGACCGAGCGAAACACCGCCCGGAAGTCGAGGCGGTCGATTCCGCGACCGGGGTGCGACGCCTCGAGGCGGACGGAGGCCCCAGCCGCTTGGACGATGAAATCGGCGACCTCGAGCCCTGCCAATCCCGCTGACTTCGGGGCGAAGTACTTCTGCACCGGGCACAGGTGCGTCTGGTCTTCCACGACGATACGGACCTCTTGATATCCGGCCAAGTAACGTACTGCCAGCGGATCCCCCCTGGTCGAACTCTCTATCACGATGTGAACGCTGCTGAAGGGCCAGAAGGCAGGCGCCACCTCGTGGATCCTGTTGAGGAGGGCGAGCGCCGTGAGCTCATAGCGGTGGTTAGGAACCGCGAGCTCTGTCCGGTTGGACAAGAGGGCCGCCACCCGAGCGAACGGGCCGCTCTGGAAGAAGGCGCTCAGGCCGTCCAGTTGATCGGGAGTTGGGTGCAGGCTAGATGCGTGTAGGGGACGGCCTTCCCAATCCGGAAAGCACCGACGACGCAGCTCCATCCATGGCGTCTCGATCGCGGGTAGATACCGCAGAGCGGTAACGACGCATCCGCCCAGCCCGAACACTGGATGATGCGGGTCCTTAAGGTCGTCGGCCCCTGTCTCATCGACGAACACGAGCAGCGCGTCGGGGGCCAACGAGACCGGACCGCCCGTAGTAGTGAGGACCAAACCCTCCTGCGTGCTGCCTTGGCCCGCCATCATTCCGTCCGCCCTGCCTGCTTGGCGATCTGGGTTGCGCCACGCCGTATCGCATGATCGTCGATCACGATGGCAACATCGTGGCGACCCGTTCCGTTCGGCACAACTCCGCTCTTGGAAGTGGCAACGGCACGGTGCATGATCCGGACGTGCCGGCCTGTCCCGGCCGGACTTCGACGGGGGGACCTGCCATGGGCGAGGTTGGCAACACGACGGGGCAAGTGACTCCTGGCACGAATCCGCCGATACCGGATCCTCACGCCCCAAGTGGCGCGGGAGGTCAGCCCACGCCGCGAGTGCCCGACGGCTGGCAGGTGCAGAAGGATCCCGAGACAGGCTCGGCGTCGTCTGCGCCCGATTCGTCGCCGCCACACAAGCCTGTGTTTCCGCCGTTCGCACTGCCGCCGGGAGCGGGCGGCGTGCAGAACCCAGCGGCTCCGCCACCAAACCCGCCGTTCGGCGACGGTCGCGATCCGGGACAGCCGGGCTACAGGAACCCGGGAATCCCAGGGCAACCCGGCTACGTCTCGCCCTACACCCCATCGCAGGATGTGCCGCCATCGGCCCTCCCGCCGTCGGTCCCGGGCGGTGGCATCGGCGGGATCGACTCCGCAGGCGGTGCTCGCTCCCCCTACTTGCCCGATCCGAGCAATCCATTCCCCTTCGGCGGCGGGCCGGGAGGCATCGTGCCGCCGGTCACGATCGATCCCTCGCCCGGCGCGGGACCAGGACCCGGCGCGACGACTCCCCCGCCGCCTCCACAGTTGCCGTATGTTCCCGGGTACGGGATACCGCCGGCCGGCACTCCGCCTGGGCCGCCGGTGACCGAGACGCACACCACGCCGAGAGGCGATGAAGCCTCTCCGATGGCGCCGACTGTCCCGGGCTTTGATCCGAAGCCACCCCCCTCGCCGGGCGAGCCCGGCGCCGCTGACGACGAGGACTCAGGACCTCGCGTGGAGATCGGGTAGCGGGCAAGACGCGACCGTCGGAAGGGGTCGCCGATGTCGCTCCTCAATCGCGCGCGCGACGGTCTCGGCGTGCGCGCGTCCGTGGCGCGGGTCACGGGCCCGGGGCGAGCGCAGACTCGGGAGGAGCACCGAGCCAGCCGCGCGTTCTCGGCGGCTCTGGGCACCGGATACCGCGCGGACCGACCACGCCCACGTGGGACGGCCCGGCTGGCCGGGATCGAGCACGAGTTCGCGGTCCTGGAACACGGTCGCCAGCTTGACTTCCGCGATCTGATCCAGGGCCTGGGCATCCCGGGTCCGCAGCTCGATCCGGCCGACCCGTTCGCACATCGGCTGCGCTCGGGGAGCGTCATCACCACCGACGACCGAGAGGCCGAGATCGCGATCGCGCCCGTTACCGTGGGGCCAGGGTTCTCCGCTGAAGCAGACCGGCAAGCGGCAGACGTTCGGGACGAGCTGGTTCGGCTCATCGGTCCGGGGCGATCGCTGGCGGGCTACTCGACGCACCTCAGCCTCTCGATGCGAGACGAGCACCTGGATGCGGCTGCTCGACTGTATGCCCGCAGCTTCGCCCCGGGACTCATGCTGCTTCTCGATCACCGCGACGCGCCGGGGCTGCTGGTGCGGCCCCGCCCGGGCCGCCTGGAACTCGGTGGCACCTACCTGGCCGGCGATGCCCTGCGAGCTGCGCTTGTCTTCGCGGCGGCAACCGCGCGGGCCGTGTCACGCGCCGTCGCCGACGCTCAAGCGTTCCCGCTCCGGGGTCACCGACGGTTGGTGCCACCGCTCCTTGCCGTCATGCCCGAACAGGCGACGATCCGCTACGGCTGGTTCGTGGCTGGAAAGGCGTTCGGGGGCGACCTCTATGCGACTGGCCGGAGCACCCTTCTCCCGCTGGCGAATGGCGGCTCGATGACTGCCGGCGAACACCTGCGCCGAGCCTGGGACGCGGCGCGCCCTCTGATCGAGGAATCGGCCAGCGCCGCCGAGCTTGCCCTCGTGGATGCCGCCGTCGAGGGGCGGCTCCCGCTCCCGTCCGAGCTGCCGCAGGATCGACCGGACTGCCCCGACCCCGGCGGTCTATGGGTCCGCGTCGACACCCGCCGCTCGACTCTGTCCGCCGCCCCTGCCCTCGGTGACCACCCCCGCGGCGAGGCCGGCGGCCAAACCACTGATGAATCAGCCGCGGACCCGCCTCGACCCGCGAACCCGTTCGGGGCCGTGGCGCAGCCACAGGAACGCCCGGCCTATTCGGTCCGTCCGGTCGTGCTCCGCTGGGACTTCAGCCTCCTGCAGCTCGAGACCCGTGAGCCGAACCCCAGCCAGGCCTATGCGGTGGTTCCGGCTTCTGCGCTCGCTGAATACGTGACTCGACTCGACGCCGGCAGCCTCGATCGCTCGATCGAGGCGTATCTGGCGCAAGCCGCGACCGCGGGCTCTGGGCCGTCGCAGCCCGACCAGGTCGTCACCCCGGGTCTCTACACCCACCCTGGCACCGTTGCCGATCTCCTCCCGTTGGAGCGTACCCCGGGCACCGGCGAGCCGGCGCGCACCGACAAGTCGAAGCAGGGCCGAAAGCTCGTGGTTCCCGGGCCGCGGACCACGCCCTTGCCGGAGCCCACCCCGCCTGAGACCACGCCGACGCCCGGAGAGCGCCACGGGTGGTTCGCGCCCGCTGCCATCGTCCTCGGCTGCGTCGCAATCGTCGTGGTCGGGGGCGGGCTCCTGCTCGGCCGAGGCGGTACGGCGGCGCCATCGTCGTCGCCCCCGGTCTCGTCCGCGACGGCGGCGATCCCACCACCGTCCTCGTCCCCCGCGGCGCAGGCGAGCCCGACGCCCGGACCCGTCGGGCTCGGCTGGACCGGGACCACGGTCGAGCTGACCTTCGCGAACCTGACGTTCGGCCAATGCGCGTCGGCGACGAGAGCCGGTGTCCCGCCGACGTTCGGTGGCGGTTGGACCATGGCCACGCAACCAGGGGCCGGGTCCAACGTCGCGCTGAACATGCTCGCGCTCCCCACGTCGCCGTTCGCTCCGGCCCTCAATGGATCGATCGCCCCGACGGGGGTCCTCCAGGTGAGCGGTGACAGCGCCGTCGAGGCGATGAACCTCACGCTGGACATCCCATCGGTCCCGGCCGGGCCGTTGTCTGCTCCCCTCAACGTGACCGGTTCCGCCCAGGTCGCCCTGCACACGAGCACCGGCGACTGCCACACAGGCTGGACCGTCTCGGGGACGCTGGCGCCGC